>CANQQG010000078.1 GCA_947625875.1 uncultured Lachnospiraceae bacterium | reverse complement strand
TCCTGCGGGGAAAAGCAGACAGCGGGTTCCTGTTTCCGGAGACGTTTGACGCGTCTTTGCAAAAAGGCGAGCTGAGCGGCTGCGTCACCTGTATTGTAACGCCGTTTTCCGTCCGGGCGGAGCTGGTCAGAGAGACGGTTTATGCCGGAATCTTTCGGGTTTACAGCGGGATCCTGCTTGCGCAGAGCGTACAGGAGCTGTATGGTCTGGCAGATGCGGAGAGGACCGCGCGCATACTTGCGTTAAACCGGAAGTATCAGGACGGCAAAGACGTCTTTCAGCTGGAAATCCGCCGGGTGGGGCAAAAACCGGAGCCGGATGCGGGGCAGGCCGGAGCTGAGGCGCGTAAAAAGAAGGGCGTTGTCGGGCTGTTTCTATTCCTGCTCGCATTGCTGTCGGCGGGCAATGTCCGGATGCAGGAGGGCAGGGCGGCGTCCGGCGCAATGAGCCGCAGGGCGCGTTTTGTGTTTACTTATACGGGAATGCTTGCGGCTGTTACGCCCGCTGCCGTGGCAGGGCTTGCATACCTTGTGTTTTCCGGGGCGGCAGGCAATCTGCTTTATATCCTGTATATTTTTTATTGTATCTTGTGGACGGATGTGTGCAGTTTTTGGATGGCAGGAAGCGGGCGGTATGCGTCCTGGATATTGGCGCTGTCTGTCGCAAATCTGTTTATCTGCCCGATTTTCTGGGATTTGTCGGAGTATATCGGGGCGGTCCGTTATGTGCGGCTGCTGTTCCCTTTGGGGATCTACCTGGGCTGCAGCTGAGAGAAAATGTATTCAAAGGAGAAATTATGTTTTGCAGAAAATGTGGAAATGAATTAAAGGAAGGGGCAAAGTTCTGTACGGTGTGCGGGGCTCCGGTGCAGCAGGCGCAGCCGCAGAGACAGGCGCAGCCGCAAGTGCAGCGGCAGGAGCAGGCGCAGCCGCAGATACAGCCGCAAATGCAGCGGCAGGAGCGGGCACAGCGACAGGAGCGGCCGCAGATGCAGCGGCAGGAGCAGGCGCAGCGGCAGGCGCGGCCACAGGTGCAGCCGCCGCAGCCGGCCAAAGGCGGAAATGCGGCGATAAAGGCGCTGATCGCCGGACTGTGCGTTCTGCTGGCAGCGATCGTGGGGATTGTCATATGGCTGGTTGCTTCCTTTTATGAAAAACCGGCGGAAAGTGATGACGCCTTTTTTGAGAATCCATCGGAGAGCAGTGACGCCACAGAAGCGCAGGATACGTCTGCAGAGGAGAGCCGGACGGACGCGGAGGAGACGGAGAGCCGGACGGATGCGGAGGAGACGGAAAGCACAGCCGCAGACGCTTCCGATTCGGACGCGGAGGAAGACACATCGACCGAAGAACCTGCCGCAACGCTCGGAGATGATTCAATAGATGCGGACGCGATCCATAACTATAAGATCGTGACAGGGGATGTCACATGGCTGCAGGCGTTCCGCAGCAGTTTAAATTATGAAAACGGTTATCTGGCGCATATCAATTCGCAGGAGGAGATGGATTATATCGCGGATCTGATCGAGCAGCAGGGTTATGGCAGTTATATTTTCTGGATTGGAGCGAAGAGGGAAAAAGATGGCAGGGAATATCACTGGGTTGATTCCAATATGCATCTGGTAGGGGACAGTCTGAATCATGAGCCGGACTGGCTCCGGATTGTCGCTGACGATGGGACAGTGACGCAGGAGCCGAGCTTCTGGGGCGATCAGAATGAGGATGAGACGTGTGTGGATATGTTCCAGCGCAATGGCGAATGGGTATGGAATGACGTCCAGAACGATCTGCCGGCGCTTAACGTTTATAATGGAAAAATAGGGTACATTGTCGAAATGGAATAGGAGGCACAGAAGATGGTTTGTAAAAATTGCGGGAAAAAGGTCCGGAAGGGCACGCTGTTTTGCGTGAACTGCGGGGCGCGCGTGGAAGCGGACGCCCCGGCCGCGGCGCAGCCGGAATCCGGGCCGGACGGCGGGATCACGAAAAAACAGAAGATCCTGATCGGCGCATTGTCGGCGGTGGCGCTGCTTATGCTGTGCGTGGTGATTGCGGTTCCGTTTATTTATAAAAATGCTTTCCGGAAGGATTTTGCGGAGTTTCAGAAATTAGAAGAGGTATATGCGCTGGGAGAATATGAATCTTCTTATCAGGATATGATCCATGACGGGCAGGTCGTGATCGATGAAAACGCCTTTTTTGCGATAAAAGAGCAGAAGGCGCAGATGCGGGAACTTGAAAAGGCGCTGAAAGAATACAATGATAAGAATGTGGAGCAGTTCCAGAAGTCCTATGAGCAGTTTGTAAAAACGGAAAAGGATTATAAGCTTGGCACATATGAGGCGGAGTATAAGAAAAAGCTGGAAGAGGCCAAAGCCGTAAAGGAAGATCCGGAATATAAAGCGGTGGCCGCGATCCTGCCTGAAATGCAGGCGCTGAGCAGCGCGGTCGAGGAAATGAACAAAAAGATCGCGGAATACCAGACGGCTTATAAGGACGCAAAGGATGCATTTGAATTTTTGTATGTGAGCGCGGAAAAAGAGGGGGAGTGCCAGTCGCTTCTGGATGCGCTCAAAGACGCGATCGATGCGTATGATACGGACGCGTGCGGAAAGGCTGCGGAAGAACTGCAGGAGCTGGAAAAATCCGTGACGGAGGATAATATCGCCCTGCTTTCGGAGAAGCAGGAGTATTACGGGGACTATGACACCTGGGCGCTGTATGATGTGGAACAGCAGATTTATCAGGACGCTTATGAGAAGGCGAATACGTTTTTTAAAAAAGGCGATTATTTGAATGCAAGCAAGGAGTATCAGGTCTGCGGCAATATCATAGATACGGTGGAGTCGTCAGATAATTATTATCTGTCGCTGGAGCAGGTGGATGTGACGGATTTTCCAAAGATCAAGCTGTATGTGTCGGCGTGGGATGAGATGTCCGAACAGTATCTGACGAACCTTGACGAGGATAATCTTTCGTTTATGGAGTCTACGAATAACGGCAGCTCTTATGAGACGGTAGACGTTATGAAGGCGATCCGCATGGACGGGCAGGAGAACCTGAATGTCGCGGTTGTCGCGGACTGCAGTGCCAGCATGGAGGATTACGGCCTGTCGTATGCGAAGAACGTCATGTGCAATTTTGTAGACACTCTGCAGACAAATGTAGGCGATGAGGCGGCGGTGTATTCCTTTGCGGATGAGGTATACCGCGAACAGTATTTTACGTCGGACAAATCAGACCTTAAAAATGCGATCAATGGCATTTCCATGGGAAATATGACGGCGCTGTACGATGGGCTGGCGTTTTCTCTGAGTGAGATCACCGTACAGAGCGGCGCGAAATGCATCATCGCTTTTACGGACGGGATGGAAAATTATAGCTACACTTCGAGGGAGTATGTGATCTCCAAAGCGCTTGAGTATAAGGTGCCGATCTATCTGATCGGGATCGGATACAGCGTGGACAGCAGCGATCTGGAATACATCGCGCAGCAGACGGGCGGGTTTTACGTCAATATCGATGACGTGTACTCCATGCAGGACGTGTATGACCGGATATACCGGGAGCAGAAGTCCATGTATGTGATCGAATATAAAACGAGAGAAAAACAGGCGAGCGACGTCACCCGTTATATTTATCTGAATTATGCGGGCGACGGATATGGGATGCGCATGGCTGACAGCTATACGCCTGCGGATTATAAAATTAATAATTTTATTTTCTTTGACAGCGACCAGCGTTATCTGACGGAGGACGAACTGGATCAGCTGACGGAAGCGGAGGTGCGGATCGCGCTGAATGAGATTTATGCAAGGCGCGGTTATAAATTTACGACGGCGCCGGATATGATCATGCACTTTGAAAGCTGTGACTGGTATAACGGTACGGAGACGGATATGAATGCGGTTGCGGCGACATTTAATCAGTATGAGCAGAAAAATGTCGACCTGCTTGTAAATTATGAATGTAAGCATGGACTGAACGGGCGTGTCCAGTAGGAGGTAGAAGATGCGAACAGATAGAAAGCGGAGCGCCGCGCTTGCGGCGGCTGTGATCTGCTGCGCGCTGGCGCTGTGCGGCTGCGGGAAGGCGGCTGCGGAGACAGGACAGGAGACGTCTGCGGCTGACGGGCTGACGGTTGCGGAAACGGATACGGCGGCGGAGGAAACATTTTTGGATGAGACGACGTCCGCAGAGGAAACATTTTTGGATGAGACGACGTCCGCGGAGGAAACCGTCGCCGGTGAGACGACGGCGGCGGAGGAAACCGCCGTCCGTGAGACGACGGCGGCGGAGGAAACCGCCGTCAGTGAGTCGTCTGCGGAGGAGACCGCCGCAGATGTGGCGGATGCCGGACAGCCGGAAGAAACTGAAGCGGAAGATACGGCGGCGGAGGGCGCGAAAGGGAAACTGATCGTGATTGATGCGGGGCATCAGAGCAAGGCCAATACATCCCAGGAGCCGGTGGGCCCGGGGGCGTCGGAAACGAAGGCAAAAGTTACCGGCGGGACGTGCGGCGTATCAAGCGGCGTTGCGGAATATCAGTTGAACCTGGATGTTTGCATGCGTTTGAGGGATGTCCTGCAGGCGCGCGGCTATGAGGTGATCATGGTGCGTGAGAGCAATGATGTGGACATCAGCAATTCGGAGCGGGCGATGGTTGCCAATGATGCGGGCGCGGACGCGTTTATCCGCGTCCATGCGAATGGCTCGGAAGACAGCGGCGCAAACGGCATGATGACGATCTGCCAGACGTCTGCGAATCCATATAATGCGGATCTGTATCAGGAAAGCAGGCAGCTGGCGGCATGTGTGCTGGATGGCATGACAGCCGCGACAGGGGCGAAAAAGGAGTATGTCTGGGAGACAGATACCATGAGCGGCATTAACTGGTGCCAGGTGCCGGCGACAATTGTGGAAATCGGGTATATGACGAACCCGGAGGAGGATCTGCGGATGCAGGATGCGGACTATCAGCAGAAGATCGCGGAAGGCATAGCAGATGGAATCGATGTATGTTTTGGGTTTCGTTAAGCATTGAACGAAAGAGAGGAAGAGAAAAATGGCGGGTGTGATGAAATCTTTTTCAAAGGGACTTGCAACGGTAAATGTAAAAACAAATGTTTTTATGGAAGAAAATAAGTGTAAGACTTATATTTCTACGCTGGAAGAGGATATCCGGAAGCTGAAGCTGGAGATCGGAGAAAATACATATCGTTTGTGGACAGCCGGAAATTTTGAGTTGACGGCGGTGGAAAGCCTGCTCGGGCAGATTCAGGAGAAAGAGCGGGAAATCGAGCAGCAGCGGCAGAAGATCCAGCAGCTTCATGTCGAAGAGGAGCGGATCCTTGGCTCGCATCAAAATCAGGCGGCGCCGGTGGATGCGGGAGAGCCGCGGATCTATTGCACGCAATGCGGCGCGCCGAACAAGCCGGATTATAAATTCTGTGTCAAATGCGGACAGCCGCTGTGATGCTTTTATGGGAAGTAGATAAGGATGAAAGGGAAACGACGACGGAATAAGATCTGGTTTTTGAAAGTATGGCTGGGCTGTCTGACCGTTACTGTGCTGCTCGTGGCGGGGAGCTGGACGGCGTACCTTCTGCGCGGGAAGATGGCGCAGGAGGCGCAGGTTGCTGTGGCGGATGAGGAAGACGCGCAGGAGAGCGCGCCGGACATGGAGCTTCCGGAAAAGGAAAGACAGGACGCGGCAGGCGCCGAAGATGCGGATGCGGGAGCGGCAGACGCAAAAGCGCCGGATGCGGAGGATCCAGACGGCGAAGCGCCGGATGCGGGGGATCCAGATCCGGACAGCCCGGATACGGGAGCGGCAGACGCAGAGCGCCCTGCCGCCGAAGATGCATTGTCCGGGCAGGCGGAAGAAAAGCTTTCCGCTATGACGATCGAGCAGAAAGTGGCGCAGATGTTTTTTATCACGCCGGAAGCGCTGACCGGCTATGAGAAAGTGACAGCGGCGGGCGAGGCGACAGCGAAGGCGCTGGAGCAGTATCCGGTCGGCGGGCTGGTCTATCTGGCGCAGAATCTGCAGAACCCGCAGCAGACGATGGAAATGCTGCGGAATGTCCAGACATATGCAAAAGAGACGGAAGGGCTGCCATTGTTTTTAAGTATTGATGAAGAGGGCGGCACAGTGGCGCGGATCGGGAACAACGAGGGGTTTTCCGTTGCGAAGATCCCGGATATGGCGCAGATCGGGGCGGCGAAAGATGCGTCCCTCGCATATCAGGCGGGGGAGACGATCGGCGGATATATGTCGGAATATGGATTTAACCTTGATTTTGCGCCGGACGCGGATGTCCTGACAAACCCGCAGAATCAGGTGGTCAAAAAACGCTCCTTCGGGTCGGATGCGCAGCTGGTCACAGAGATGTCGCTGCAGTTTGCAAAAGGGCTGCAGGAACATCAGATACTCGCCTGTTTCAAGCATTTCCCGGGGCACGGGGCGACGCAGGGCGACACGCATGAAGGGTTTGCCTATACGGATAAGACGCTGGAAGAGCTGTATGAGCAGGAACTCGTCCCTTTTCAGGCTGCGGCAAGAGAACAGATACCATTTGTTATGATCTCGCATATCTCTGTGCCGAATGTTATCGGGGACAATACGCCGACCTCCCTCTCGCACCGCATGGTTACGGATATCCTGCGCGGAGAGATGGGATATGCCGGCATTATCATTACGGATGCGATGGGCATGGGCGCGATAACGGAAAATTACGGCGCGGATGAGGCGGTCGTGCAGGCGGTTCAGGCGGGCGCGGATATGATTCTGATGCCGCAGGATTTCCGGTCGGCTTACCGGAGCGTGCTGGACGCGGTCTCGGCAGGCGAGATCTCGGAGCGGAGGATCAATGCGTCGGTAAGGCGGATTCTCCGGGTGAAACTTGGCCTTTAAGGGTAATCATTTAGGAGGGATTTTTTATGTTCTGTAAGTATTGCGGGACGCAGTTGAAAGATGGCACACGTTTTTGTGTAAAATGCGGGAAAGAAGTCACCATGCCGCAGGGACAGGGCGGCGGACAGGCGTCCATGCCGCAGAGACAGAGCGGCGGACAGGCGTCCATGCCGCAGGGACAGGGCGGCGGACAGGCGTCTATGCCGCAGGGACAGGCGGGCGCGGATACGGAAAAAAAGAAAGCATCCGGCAATCGGAAATTGGTCGGCGTCCTGTGTGGCGTCTTTGCGCTTATTGCGCTGGCGGCAGTTGGCGAGATGTTTTTTCTGTTTCATAAAAAGAGCGGATCCGATTATCAGCAGCCGACTCTGGTGGACGAGGCCAACTTAGAAGAAACTGTCGTATCTGAAAAGAAAGAGACAGAAAATGAGAGTGTGGCGCAGGACGGGGCAGATACGGCGCAGGCGTCTGAAGCGGGAGATACTGCGGCGGAAGAAGATGATGCGGCGGATACAGCGGCTGACGCCGACGCCGGGGATGATGCGGCGGATACAGCGGTTGACGCCGACGCCGGGGATGATGCGGCGGATGCGCAGGAGGATGAATCATATATGGATGCGTTTTATATATATCCGGATACGACGGAAGATTACGCCGCAAATTTAAATCCGGGCACGTATCATTATTATGATTCCGGGATTGACAGTTTTAATTTTTATTATCCGGATCTGTATAACAAGGTGGAAGTTGCCACAGATCCGTTCAGAGATGCTTATGGGAATAATGTGCAGGCCGTATATTTTTCCGGAAACAGCGGGTCTGAAGCGGATTTTAAGGTGATGGAACGGACAGACGGGATGGATACGGGGACGCTGGCGGAACAGATCTACAATACGGAAACCGGAAAGCTGACAGACGCGGTCAAGCTGAAAGATTCCGTGGATGGCGATAGCGCGCTGGTCATTGTCACCGGTTATACCGGGGACAGGAGCGGCCTTGTTTATGATATGACGCGTGTGATGGGCAATTATGTGATGCAGATGCGGATCCTGTTCCCGTCGTATGTATCAACTGAGGACGAACTGCAGAAGGGTTATGTTACGGAATGTATGTACCGCATGTGCGGCTTTTCCGGCAGCAGCAACTGGTACCGCAGTTTTGAGGAATACCGGGAGGCATATGAGTGATGCGAAGGGGACTGTGCATAGCCTTATTGTGTGCCGGGCTGCTGTTTACAGGCTGCAGCGCAGGCAGTATGGGAAGAGCCGCAAAGACGGATGCGGAGACGGACGGAGACGGCATTGGAGAGGAAAGTTCCGGCTCGGATATGGAGTATATGGATACGGAAACGGACATAGCGGAGACAGACGCCGGTACGGATGATACGGCTGCGGAAACCGGGGCGTCGGATGGGGATGCGCAGGATGAGCCGTCGGGGATCCTGAAATTTGTGGATGTTTTCGGAGAGGAATATCAGGTTGAAATCCTGCCGGATGTGGAAAAGCATACCTATCAGATGGATGCTTTTATACATGACGGCGACCGGCTTTCTTATGAAGACGAACAGTACAGCTGCCGCCTGGGAGTGGATGTGTCGCACCATCAGGGTGAGATCGACTGGCAGGCTGTCAGGGACGCGGGGTATACCTTTGCTTTTTTGAGAATCGGGTTTCGCGGGTATGGCACAGCCGGGGCGATCCGGCCGGATACGCAGTTTGAGCGCAATATCACACAAGCCCAGGCCGCGGGGCTTGACGTCGGCGTCTATTTCTTTTCGCAGGCGGTCAATGAGGAAGAGGCGAGGGAAGAGGCGGAATTTGTGCTCGGGCGTCTGCAGGGCTATGAGCTGCAGCTTCCGGTCGTATTCGATCCGGAAAATATTCTGGATGACGATGCGAGGACAGATGATGTGACGGGAGAGCAGTTTACGAAAAATACGATTGTATTCTGCAACCTTATAAAAGAAGCGGGATATGAGCCGATGATTTACAGCAATATGCTGTGGGAGGCGTTTCAGTTTGACCTGCGGCAGCTTTCCGGATATCCGGTCTGGTACGCGGACTATGAGCAAAAGCCGCAGACGCCGTATCAGTTTGAATTCTGGCAGTACAGCAATACGGGGAATGTCGCAGGCATTTCCGGGGAAACGGATCTGGATATACAGTTGATAAAAAAACCTTGACCATATCAGGGCGCATATGTTAGAATGGCAATGGCAAAAATTGAATAAGTGGCAGCAAGGTGCCGGAACAGCCGGGCGGTTCGGAAGGATCGAATCGGCTGGTTCCGGTGAAAAGGGAAACAGGTGCAAATCCTGTACGAACTCGTCACCGTAATCAGGGAGCAGGAGCCGCGATATCACTGGGAAACCGGGAAGATGGCCGATGCGATGATCTCCAAGCCGGGAGACCTGCCTTGCCGCCGTACAGAAAAAACGGAGATCGTACCGTTGTTTCAGGCCACGAGTAACTGGTTGTACGTAAAAACTTGCAGAAGCGCGTAAAGCGGGTCTGCAGGCTTGTTTTGTGTGGAAAACCTCTGCGTGGCGGCTTCGGGCGGCGGCAGAGGTTTTTTTGTGCGGTCGGGCGCGGGACGGGAAAGAAAAAAGAAATGAGAGGAGAAAAAGGATGAAAAAGAAAGTGGTAATCGGCGCATTGGTCTGTTCGATGGCGCTGTCCGCATGCGCGGGGAAAGCGACGGGCGCAGACGCGCAGCAGGAAAATCAGGCGGATACGGCAGCGTCTGAGACGGGGGCGGATCCTGACCGGACGGCGGCAGATCAGGCGGCGGCGCTGATTGACGCGATCTATGTGCAGGAGCGGACGGCGGATACGGACGCGCAGTGTGAACAGGCAAAAGCGGCATGGGACGCCCTGACGGACGCGCAGAAAGAGCTGGTGGAAGGGGAAAATGCCGACCCGGATTATTTTGGAAGGGATACGGGGGACGCCTCAAAGGACGATCCGCGTAATCAGGATGAGATCGGCGAAAATGAGCTTTTAGTTGTGAGCTTTGGCACATCTTTTAATGACAGCCGCGTCTCGGATATTAAGGGGATCGAAGACGCGCTGCAGGAGGCGTATCCGGACTGGTCGGTGCGGCGGGCCTTTACGGCGCAGATCATTATCAACCATGTGCAGGCGCGGGACGGCGAATGCATCGACAATATGGAGCAGGCGCTGGAACGCGCCGCTGCAAACGGGGTAAAAAATCTGGTCGTGCAGCCGACGCATTTGATGCATGGCGCGGAATATGACGAGCTGATGGAGGCGGTCAGCGCTTATGAGGACAGGTTTGTCTCCGTAAAGGTGGCGGAGCCGCTGCTCGGTGAGGTCGGTGCGGACGCGACAGTGATAAACAGCGACAAAGAAGCGGTTGCCAGGGCGGTTACGGAGACTGCCGTAAAAGAGGCGGGCTACGGCAGCCTGAGCGCGGCGGAAGAAGACGGCGTGGCATTTGTATTTCTGGGACATGGCACATCGCATACGGCAAAGGTTTCTTATAGCCAGATGCAGACGCAGATGAAAACGCTGGGCTATGACAATGTATTTATTGGTACCGTCGAGGGCGAGCCGGAGGAGACCGCCTGCGAAGCTGTGTCAGAGGCGGTTGCGCAGGCCGGTTACAAAAAAGTGGTCCTCCGTCCGCTGATGGTCGTGGCGGGCGACCACGCTTATAACGATATGGCGGGAGAGGATGCGGATTCCTGGGTGAGCAGGTTCCGGGCTTCCGGCAGATTTGAGAGCGTAGAGACGCAGATTGCAGGGCTTGGCTCGATCGACGCGGTGCAGAAGCTCTATGTGGCGCATACGGCGGAAGCGTTAAAATAATTGCAGGAAAACTGGATGGAAAGAGGTAGACAGAGTTGCGGAAAAAATTTATAATATCAGCAATGCTGCTTTCTGCGGCGTTGGCTTTCGGATGCGGGGAGAAAAGCGGCGCGTCTTCCGATGGGGCGGCAAAGGCGGATGCCGCGGAAGATTCCGGCGCAGAGACGACGGATGCAGCGGAGCTTGCGGACGGGATCTATACGGCGGAATTTAAAACGGACAGCAATATGTTCCGCGTGAGCGAAGCCTGTGACGGCAAAGGCACGCTGACGGTGGAAGATGGGGCGATGACGATCCATATTTCCCTGACGTCGAAAAATATTGTGAATCTGTATTGCGGGCTTGCGGAGGACGCGCAAAAGGACGGGGCGGAATTGTTGGAGCCGACGGCGGATGCCGTTACATACAGCGACGGCCTGACGGAAGAGGTCAATGGATTTGACGTGCCGGTGCCCGCGCTGGATACGGAGTTTGACCTGGCGCTTATCGGCACAAAGGGGAAATGGTACGACCATAAAGTCAGCGTTTCCAATCCGGTTCCGGCGGATACGGAGGATGGCGATGCAGCGCAGGCCGCAGATCTGGAGGACGGGACGTACAATATGGAGATCGTTTTTTCGGGCGGCAGCGGAAAAGCGGAGATTTTATCCCCGGTGACCGTTACGGCGGCGGATGGAAAGATGACGGCGAGCGTGCAGTGGAACAGCCCGAATTACGATTACATGATCGTAGACGGGGAGAAATATCTGCCGGTGAACGCCGGGGGCGATTCGGTATTTGAGATACCGGTTGCGGCGCTGGACACAGACCTGAGCGTGATCGGGGATACGGTGGCGATGAGCGCGCCGCATGAGGTGGAATACACCATCCGTTTCCGGTCGGATACGGCAAAGCCGGTGGAATAAAAGAGGGATACTTATGACAGGAATAAGAAAATGTGTGGTTTTATGCTGCCTGCTTCTGACAGGGCTGCCGGGGCTTTTGGGCTGCGGCAGTCCTTCTTCGGATTCCGGGGCGCAGCGGCCCGCGGCGTCGGAACTGGTCCATCAGGGGCGCATGGAGCTGCAGTACGCGGAAAATTTTGCGGTGGACTATTATGAGGGCGGCTACACGATGCTGACGGTAAAAGACGACACAAAGCTCCTGGTCGTGCCGGAAGGGAAAGCGGCCCCTGATGGGCTGGGGGAGGATGTGACGATCCTGCGGCGTCCGGTAAAGAAGCTCTACCTCGCGGCATCTGCGGCGATGGATATGTTTGACGCGCTGGACGCGGTGGATACGGTCGCGTTTTCCGGCGTGAAAGAGGACGGCTGGTACATTGCATCCGCAAAGGAGGCGATGGAAAACGGCGATATGGTTTATGCGGGAAAATACAGCCAGCCGGATTATGAGCGGATCGTCTCCGGGGGCTGCCCGCTTGCCATTGAAAATACGATGGTCACGCATTCGCCGGAGGTCATTGAGATGCTGGGGAAATTCGGGATCCCCGTCATGACGGATTATTCCAGCTATGAGTCCCATCCGCTCGGCCGGGTGGAATGGGTGAAATTTTATGGCGCGCTGCTCGGGAAAGAGGATGAGGCGGAAAAAATCTTCGCGCGGCAGCTTTCCATTTTAAAAGACGTGGAAGCGGAGCAAAAAACAGATCAGACAGTCGCGTTTTTCTATATCACGTCAAACGGGCTGGTGCAGGTGCGCCAGAGTTCCGATTATGTGCCGAAGATGATCGAGCTGGCGGGCGGCAGGTATATTTTTGAAGGGCTGGGCGACGCGGATTCCCACCGCTCCACTGTGAATATGCAGGAGGAGGAGTTTTATAACGGGGCAAAGGATGCGGATTATATTATCTATAACAGCTCCATAGACGGCGGCGTGGGGACGGTCGCCGAACTGCTGGATAAATGCGCTTTTTTGAAGGATTTTAAAGCCGTAAAGGAGGGCAATGTCTTTTGTACGGCAAATGATATGTACCAGCAGTCGATGGCGATCGGCTATATCATACAGGATATGCATAAGATGCTTTCGGGGCAGGAGACGGGAATGAAGTTCCTGTTTCGCTTAAAACAGGAGGGCTGACGATGCGGCGGGATAAAAAGGCGAGGCGCATAGCAGCGTTTGTTCTGCTTGCGGCAGGCGCGGCAGTTTTTTTCGTGTTGAATATCTGCATCGGGAGCGTGCGGATCTCCCTGCAGGATATCGCTGGGAGCGTGGCCGGGCGGGAGATCGGGCAGATGTCTGTGCGGATCCTGCGCGATATCCGCCTGCCGAGGGCGCTGGCGGCTTTTATACTGGGCGGCGCGCTGGCATTGGCGGGCTATTTATTGCAGATGTTTTTTCACAATCCGATCGCGGGGCCGTTCGTGCTTGGCATTTCGTCGGGCGCAAAAATGACGGTGGCGTTTGTCATGGTGTTTTTGATGGGAAAGG
>CANQQG010000077.1 GCA_947625875.1 uncultured Lachnospiraceae bacterium | reverse complement strand
AAGGTTGAGAATCTGCCGGCGGCCTAGCTGGCAGAACCTCTCATTTTATTTTGTACTAAATCTTGACATAAGACCATAAGTTTATACTGGGCATAGAATCAATTTTCGTTTTAATCGTTTCACTTATAAACTCCGCATCCGACTCAGCATCTTCTAACCCAATAATTTCATTCTCATTGGTAATGCCCCAAATCAAAGTTCCACCAGAACTATTTGCAAAGGCACTAACACTTTTCAGCCAACTCTTTACCTGTTTTGTCTCTACGCTACGTTTTTTATCATATTCAGTTGTCTCTCCAATTAATTTTTTTGGATCAATCTGCATTGATTTATTCCCTCCATTATATAAAATGGTATTTCTAAAAAATCAGCGAACCTATACCATCCTAATTTCTTCTTACTATTATCCTCCTGCCATACACTATCTTAATCTAAATCAACATATTTAATATAATATTCAATTAGTTCACTTATAAACCCTGTAGTAAAAACTTCTTTCTCATCATAATACTATACAATAGATTGCATAGTATTCCCCCCCGGCTCCGTATTTGTCTTGTTTTTAATACCTCAATCGCATCACTGCACTATATCAAATAAAATGTCTAATCATTATCCATAATTACATTATATAATACCTGTCTCTTTTCAAGAACATTATACCGACCTCTTAGTTTTCTTATCGCTTTATTCTCAATCTGCCGAATCCGTTCCCTTGTCACGCCAAATGCAGTTCCTACCTCCTCAAGAGTCTTTGGCTCTCCATCATAAATACCATACCGCATAATAATGACACCCTTTTCTCGATTTGTCAGACACGAATCTATATTTTTTCTTAAAGTTGCCGCATTATCGTTTTCAATAATTCTATTTTCAAGATCATCCTCAATTACATATTCATCAAAAAGCGGAAGATATGGCAAGATATGATTATAATCAAATTGATCTCCCGCCACCATTATGTATTCATCCAAAAAAATTTCATTAAATATGTTTGCAATTTCCCTATATATACCAATATACTCATTACCTTCCTCATATCTATCAATTACCCTTTGGGCAGCATAGGCCACCTCATCGGGGCCATAATAATTATCTGCCATTTCGCTCATAACCGCCAACAACTTATCTTTATAATGTACAGGATAGCGCATAATTGTTCCACCAATAGAACATTCCCTGCTCATATTTTGGATAAGCCATAATTGAAAATAAGAGACAAAACTTTCTGAACTTGTCACATCATATTTTTCTATTGCATTCAAAAATCCAATTACCGCATTCTGGAAGCACTCCTCAAAATCGCAATAATACATCCTCGAAAAATCATATGCTCTTTTTAACATTGTCCTTAAATACATCAAAACGAGCCTTTCTCTTGCATAGACATTTCCATTTTTTGCCTCACCAATAAGCGTTCGCCATTCCTTATGTCGCGGTGGCAAAATGTTTCGAATCTGTTCAATTAAATATTTGCAAGAAGGATACTCCCTGCTTATTTGATTAAAAACTTTATCGTAATCAATGTGACTTCTGTCATAAACATCATCTTCATTGTCACCATGTTTAGATACAGTATCCGATGCTAAATCCCTAAATATAATATTCCGTTTCAATAATCTGTCACATACTACATCTATCTCCGCCAAGTCCAAATCACAATTGATGCAACAATCAATTACCTCATCTTCTATGAGATAACCGCGTTCATTGTACCTTTGCACAAGGCTGTTTTCGACAGATGCAAGTTTTTCTTTATCCGCCATAGAATCAACCTATCTAGTTTTATTGCTTTGCAAGTTTACAGAGTTCTTCAATATGATTTGCGTCAATAGTCTGATTATAACGCTCATTCATGTCTTCCATAAAATCATACAGATTACTCATATAGGCTTCTGCACTACTATCATTTCCTATAATTTTCTCATATAAAACATCTACACCGCCCAGCACATAAGATTCAAACAACTTCTCATCTTTAGATGCACGGTCACTATTGTAGTCTCGAAATGCCTTATCAATGCGCTTTTCTATATCAGGTTCATAATTTTTATCAAGTAACATAATCAGACGGTAATTAAATGCCAAATCATCGCTGTTACTAATTAACTGCTCTGGAAAAATCTTTGTTGTTATCTGTTCACCGTCATTATTACTTTCGGCTTTCCTTTGATATAAAAAGCCCACGATTGGTGCCATCATATAAACATCCAAATTACGCTTAAATATCGAATTTTTATCATCAAACTTTGCCGTAAGCTTTACTACTTTATCTGCATGGGTTCCTTTAAATGAATATTCTTTGTCAAACATATGCTTTACCTCCCAACAAGTTTCGTCTCAAACTCATTATGCTTCTCAAATTTATAACGAGTACCAACCTTATTACCCATATTTTCTTCAGCAATCTCTCCGTCAGTATCTTTTATAAAAATGATAACCTGCTCTGCTACTTTTGGAAGAACATCGCATACCGTTTGTATTCTTGTCTTATCGAATGCAGATAGTGGCGCATCCATTACTAATGGATAGGCCTCCGTTATAAGCATTGAGTTTTCCTCATTATTATTCTCTCTTGCCATTTTTATTACGCCGGCAATAAAGGCGAATATGACAGAAATGCTCTGCGCTGTCGAAGTTTCAACGTCCCCGATATAGTCTTCAAAGTCATCCACCATAATTTGAATATTGTACTTCTCGTCTATTGCAAGCGAAAACCCCCCATTATAAATATTCTTAAAGATTTCATTAACAGTCTTTTCAAGCTGCTCCCTAGTTTCAGTTTCCTTTTCTTCATATATTTTGGAGAGATACTGATACATATAAGTAGCATATGCCTGAAACCTTGCTATCCTCTTATTATTATCATCCTTTAAGACAAGCTCACTAATTTGCGTCTCACAGCGGCCACGCCTAGTTTTAAGTTCGCCTCTTTCTTCTATAAGATTTTCCTTTTCTCTAGTAAGATTCTTTGCTTCTCCATTATAGAAAGTATATTTTTTCTGAAGTTCGCCTACATTTAACATCCCTTCAAGGCGCTTATCTATCGTATCTATTTCAGAGATGATATCCGCATAATCTGTATCAAAGGAGCGAATATCTCCATATTGCATAGACATAACATCAAATGTATCTATTGCCGACTTGCTCTTTAACTCACATTCACGTACAAACTGGCCAATCAATGTACCAATACTTTTAGGCGGTATGTAATCTAAAACCTTGTTTAATTCTATGTATGCAGAATTTCCAAATTCTATTGGCTGACCACAAATACAGGTTTTTCTTTTTATCAGATACTCAATAGTTCTTGCATGAATATCAGGGATACCCGTATCAAGTTTCTCCGCAGAAGCAAGTTCTTCAAGGGCATCATTAATCATCTTGGTTGCCATCCAGAACGCACCACGACGATTAAATGCATCAATTAGAGCAGACACATTCTTTCCTTTGCTTATTCTTAACCCCTCTAGTTTTGACTTAAGCCTGCTTCTTTCCTGTGCGAGCCTCTCGCTGTCCTTATTTTCTTCAATTTTAGTCTCAAATTCCTGTGCTTTATCCTCGGCAATAGTTTTTTCGGTATCAATCTCCGAAAGCCTGTCCTCTATCTTTTCAATCCGCGCATCATAATTCTCCATTTCAGAGCGATATTGAGCTATTGTAGAATCACTTTTTGAATCATACTGATTTGCGTAACTCTTTATTACAGTATTTTGGGATCGTCCATTCAAGTGATCTAATGCCGCAGTAAATGCACTCAATCCAAGCAATCTCTTAACCGCCTCAGCGAATTCCCTGCTCTTACCTCGACGAATTTCCTTGCTCATGTTGCCAATTCTTTCTCCATCAAAGAAGAAATATCTTGACAGTTCTTTCGGCAAAATCTCCTTCATACGCAACTCAGTTTCGTTTTCTTTCACAAACTCCTGTTGCCCGTCACTGCCTTTGAATGCCATTTTGAATACAGGATTGTTCGGTCTCTTTAACACTCCAACAGTATCTGTTGAATATTTCTGTTCACGAATCATTGTGTAATCAAAATCAGCATGTAAAACAGAAAGTTCTACACGTACCGTTGCTTCATCATTTGGTCCAAGATTCTTTGCAACTGCTTTATTCAGAACCACCTTATCATCGAAATCGGTATCGCCATACAAACACCATGTAAAGGCCTGCGCTAATGTAGTTTTACCAGATCCATTTTCTCCCATAATAATGGTTACGTTCTTTTCTGAATCTGTAGAAAATTGAATTGATTGTGTTTCTTTGAACTGACGAAAATTAGTCAATTTCATTGATTTTAATAACATTCCACTTCCTCCTCTATCATTTTCTTAATCTTGTCCACCATGGCTCCATGCCCCAATTCCTTTGTACTAAGGTTTCTTTTCTCCTTAACAATAACCTTCTTGATAAGACGTTGCGCTTTATCAACATCCACCTCAATACCATTTACAATCTCTGTGTTCTCATTCGCCATAAGAATAATCCTCCTCAAAATCCAAAGTATACTCAGGAATATTGTACGCTTCCTTTATCTCGTCCAACACGGACACTGCTGACACTTTATTCATTGCAAGCCTTGCAAATTCTTCCGCTCGGCACAATTCATTTTTTACTAAACCCAACTCTCGTTTCATTTGTTCCTCAGTCAACATCGGAACTTCATCAAGCGGTCTCGGCAAGGTAATAAAATCGTATATTTCAGCAAACTCTTTACCTTCTGCAAGCCTTAGTACACGTCCTCGTCGTTGAATATACTCCTTTGGATTCGTCGTACTTGCTAAAATAAACGCCACTTTAATCTTTGGAATATTCACACCTTCATCCAAACACTTAATAGCTATCAAAGCTTGTAAGTTTTGTCCCTGTGAAAACTCTTTCTTTAGAGTGTCTCTTTCTTCAACATCCTCTCTCGAAGTAAATTGGGAAACTTTCATGTGCATCTGGTTTCCAAGCAGATCTGTTACCATATCTATCTGTCTAATATCTTCATCATCTATATCTGTAAAGTCCTTATCGACTTCTAATACCTTCGTTGCCCCACAATAGACCAGAATATAGTTATCATCCTTATATGGCTGTATACATTCCTCCAAAGCACTTACTTTGGCAATAGCACCTGCTACCACCCTTGCTCTTTTAAGAGCTAATTTTTTACCTCTTTCAGAAAGTTTAACCCTTCCGCCTTTTCCTTTTATGAGACATTTTGCAATCTGCCTTGATAAGTCTTCATGTATTTCTCGTTCAGTATCTGATAGCGATACAATAACCGGATAATATTTGTATGGTGTAAGTTTCTTTCCTTCAATGGCACGTTCTAGATCATATTCAATACATTTCTCGCCAAAGTAATCGTATAATGCTTGCGTTCCCTCTGAATCCCCGTGTCTATCTAGTGTTGCAGATAAAGCTAAGCGATAATTAAATTTGTCAGACATCAATCTGCGCAAATTACCTGCCCCAAAATTATGTGCTTCATCTACCAATAACAATGCATTTCCTTTTATTTTATGTACTTGCTCCTGCACATACTCCTTAGAGAATGTCGCATTCGTTGTTACAAAGCAAAAGAATTCTCTTTTCTTTACATGCAGCTTCTGATCACGCACTGCATTCTTTAATCGCTCTCTCCAGTCCTTTTGCTTGGAATCGCCATAACCAATAATAGGATCAATATTGAATTTAATAATATCCTCTACCCATTGTTCTACCAAATGCTGGTATGGACAACATATGAATACTGCCAGTTTATCATCCAAAGCTTCCGACAAACGAGCCACGGCTCCAAGTCCTGTAAATGTTTTTCCTGTACCCGTTGCCATATCAAAGATGCCTTGATACCCATTCTTTTCCCATGTATCAATCGCTTCCTTTTGATAATCATGCAGCTCGAATCCTTTGGGCAATCGCGCACCATATATATCAGTGGTGCTTTCCAAAAAGGAATCTTCCACCACCTCTGAATCAATATCTTCTTCAGAAATGTCATTATAACTTTCGTTTCTTCGTATGTACTTTCTACAAATTTCTTCCTTTATTTCTGGAAACTCATAAGTAGACACACCATTCTCTGTTCCATTCCAAATAGCTTCAAATACCGCCTTCTTTTGTTCTATCCGCTCTTTTTCATCCTGATTCCTCCATGAGCAAAAGACATCTATAGCTTCATAATTTGATTCCATTGCCGTCACAGACTCATTCATGGAACCAGAGAAAGCAATATTATTGCCCCGCACATCAGAGAAAATTCCCATCTTCTCATGGTATATCCCATACTTATTATTAGACTTTGTAAGTGCAATTTTAATATCCAACCTATTGTCTGCTATTAGATTTGCAAGGAGATTCAACCGTCTTGAATACTTATAGTTATCCGGATTCTCCAGTTCCCTTGTTATTGCTTCTACAATTACATCTTCTCGTTTCCTATATCCTTCCTCAATTGCCATAATATCTTCTGAACTGAGTACCGGTGATGCCACCAACCTGATATTTCCACCATTTTTGATAAACGGAAGAAGACCTGTCGCTATATTGGCTAAACCTGATGATGAAAAGAAACCAACCGCTCGATCATATGTCTCTGCCAATCGAAGAATAGGCTTATAAAAATCTTCCGATACGGAATCATTTGATGTTCGATATTCATTTTTTAAATTCAACTCCGTAAAATCCATATTTCCACCTATTCGCTTAACTCTCTTATTGCATCCACTAAAACATCTATATCCTTTTGGAAATTATATCTTCCAATACCAACTCTTACCGTGCCAAGCGACTTTTTATCCTCAAGAATGTCATGAACAAAAGGCGCACAATGATATCCTGTCCTTACGGCAATGTCAAAATCTTCATCAAGTATCAACCCTACATCTTCAGCCTTATACCCTTCAAGATTAAAAGAAAGGATCCCTATACGCTTATCTTTGGGAGGCAGATACATTGTTATCTTTTCATTATCTGCAAATTTGTCAATCAAATATTCCAGTAATACTTTTTCCGGAATATTCTCTGTCCCCAATCTCACTTCTTCGATTGCCGCCATTAGCCCAGCAACAGCCACTATATTTGGACTGGCTGACTCATATTTATATGGTGATTCCAAAGGCATTTCTAAATTCAAAGAATCGCTTCCGGTACCTCCCACTATAAACTCTTTAAGAGGAATATTATTCACATCCACAAATCCACCGATTCCCAACGGTCCATACAAAGCCTTATGTCCTGCAAAAGCAGCAAAATCCACCTTGCATTTCGTAATATCAATATCTATCAGTCCAAGTGCTTGTGCGGTATCCAACACAGTAATAGCTTTATAATTTTTTGCAACCGAAAACACTTCACTATATGGCAAAATATAACCTGTCACATTACTAATAGCAGTACAGCAAACGCATTTTGGCGTCTTAGACGCAAATAAATACTTGGTTTTTTCAATATCTATTTCTAAAGTATCTTCTTTTACAGGCAAAAGTTCTATAATAGCTCCCGTTCTTTTGCAGACCTGATTTGCTGTCCTTACTATCGCATTATGTTCATATGGAGATAAGAATATATAATCTCCCTTTATGAATGTAATTCCATTCAAAATCTCGTTCAAAGCAATCGTAATAGATGGAGTAAAGACAACACTCTCGATGCCTCTCCCATGAAACAACTTCAAAATTGCTCTTTTTGCATCATCAATCAACTTTGAACATTCTTTGGCAACCTTATACGAACCTCGTCCTGCATTAAAAGCCTGTTTTCTATTAGCAGCATCAAGCGCCTTATATACCCTTTCAGGTTTAGGATATGTAGTTGCTGCATTATCAAGATAAATCATTGCAACGTACCTCCTATCTCAACTGCTTTTCAATCATTTCAAGCAAAATTGCCACCTTTTCATTTACTGTCAAATCATTAA
Organism: uncultured Lachnospiraceae bacterium; assembly: GCA_947625875.1. Lineage (GTDB taxonomy): Bacteria > Bacillota > Clostridia > Lachnospirales > Lachnospiraceae > Eubacterium_J. Next base: position 5,343 of record CANQQG010000077.1, on the reverse strand, counting down.
AATCTTCCAATGTATCTGATAAAATGTTTCTCATGATTGCACCTGTCGCTTCAGAAACAGGTTCATAGTAGCATCTAATCTCATCACCATTTTTATTGATGAATTTGAGTTCACAATTACCTTCACTCCTTGCTGTATCATCAAGTGATTCTATTTCCTCTTTCAGTGTCTTCAGTTCGGCAACATATTTATCAAGTGACGAGTCATTCCATGTATCTATATACATTTCCGTCACAGCATGAATCACTTTTTTTACTATTTCCGCATCATCAAATGCCTGATTTTCTTCAATACAACGCATAAGTGCTGTAATCTTGTTAGAGTGCAATCCTTGTTTGGCAAAATCGCTCTGTTTCAGATACCATTCCTGCAGAGTATGATTAAGATTCTGTTTCGTTTTATCATCAAAAGCCATAATTGTCTGTTTTGCTGCTTCTTCCGTCAACCAATTAAGATATCCGTTTAATTTTATTCTTAAATCTGATATATATTGTGAAAGTTTTTTATAATTTGCTGTTCCATATACTTTTGGTAAATCCACAAAAAGTATTTCATACGGATTAGCTTCTACATTCTGAAGTAATTCCTTTATCTTTGGAACAGATTTTAAGATCTTCTCATCCGTAATGTATGTATTTTGGCTCTTGATATTTTTGGTTGCTTGGGGCAAAGCTCTAAACCATCGCTGCATACTAGTAACAAGATTTTCAATCCTCGAATCTGATTTGCAACTCTTTTCTTGTACCATAAATATCTTCATGAGATCAGTGATATAAGCTTCCTTCTTTATGTCCTCTATCGAAATGAATACGCAGTAATCTTTTGGGTTCTCGCACATATTTAATATAATATCTGCGTTCAATGGTACTTCTTTATCTCCAAAATAAATTACAATATCCTCGTTTCTTTCTGAAAGGAAATATGCTAAGTAAAGCGGTATTACCGCACGCCTTACCGCAATCGGCGGTACAATCAGTTTATCCACCAATTCAACCACACATCTCCTATTATCACCAGCGGTGGCAATAAAGTCTCTAAAAATTGCAACAACTAATTCTACATTATCTGCAAATTTACAATCTCTTATTCCAGTTCCAACAAAAACAGCTCGATAAATTGTTGCCTCAGCACTAGTACCAGTCATATATACTGATGTATCTGCACCATTCAGTAAATCTTCAATTATCGTTTTTCTTGCTTTCTTTATCTGCGCAGTAGATAATGTCTCTCTATTAATCAACTCATTATTAATTTTAATTGATTCAGGATATACCGAATAAGCCACAGTATCTGCTACTGAAGATAGAGTCTTTTTTGATTCACTTTTCAAGTTCTCATCAGCAAAATAGAATATCAGTCTACCACTTTCTGCTCCAAAGCAATTATCTAGGTAAGTAAGTATTTCCTTCTCAAGATCCTCCTCAATTACTGGAATCTCTCTCTCAAGGACCTCATATCCATCCCGCTTAAAAAATTCGTTATCTCCTTTTATTTCTTGCAAAACCTCATATTCTTGTACTTGATCGGCCAATTCAAATATCTCATTTCCCAGTATAACTATGAGATTCAGAATTCTTGCTTCCTTTATCTTTTTTCTTATAGCTTTTGTGTAATCAATTTCTTCGTCTGTATAAAGTGACAGTACTTTCCCATCACAAAAACCACCCTCCTGCATAATTACACCAAGATCATCAATAGACATGAATGTTTTTACATCCATGTATTCATAACGGAAATATCTTGTCATCGCATAACTATAGTTATACCGTTTTGGCAAAATATATTGAACTTCTGCAATAGCAGCAAATACCTTGTTTGCGTTAGGTTTACCTGTTCTTAAGTCTTTCCTCTTTTTGATTTCTGTTTTTAACTCAGAGGTTGCTCTTGTCTTAAAGACATAGCTATTTGTGGATCCCTTTTTATATATTAGACCATTAGCCTCTAATCCCCTTATTGTTCCATCAATGTCCGGAACGCCTGATGCTAAACGCAGACTCTCAATATCGGCCGGTAGTTCATCTGGCTTATTTACAATTTTAATAATTGCAAGTGTTTTGATAAGTTGCTTTGCATTTTTATCATCTACTTGTGATAACGCATATTCCGCATTAAGCCATTCATTATGAATAAACTCATTAGAAATATCTTTTTTAAATAAATTTCTAAAATAGTCATAGATAAGATCAGCGTTAATAATCCATTCTTTTCCGGGCTTCGAAGATGCAACATACTTTGCCATACTATGTTGTTCTTCCTTAGAAATAAAAGTAAATAATGTCCTCTCATTCTGCGCTACTTTTTCACTAATATTTAACAAAAGATATGCGCTTGTCGGTGTCAGTGGATAGCACCCATACATTACTGTCTTGCTAAAATCTTTTTTAGTAAAAATCGAAGAAAACGGTAGTAATCCAAAAAAATCTTTCGTTCTTTCATCATTTACATATTTTTTGTACTGTGCTTCATCTTTGATTTTATCGTCCTTGAATATGGCACTTTGTATCAACTCATAGTTATTCTTTGTTGAGGTTACAAAGAACACTTCTTTTATTCTGCCTTCAATACCTGTAAAGGAATTGATTATATCTGTTGATAAATACTTCCCATATTCTTTTATACTTTTATGAGCAATCATAGTAAAAAATGTTTTTGTACTTTTTGATGCATTTGCAAGCTCACAAATGTCCTGTATAAGCTTCATATTATTGCCCGCATGAATTTTATCTTGTCCCTCAATAAATTTGCTGAACTCATCAAACACAATGTACAGTCCTGAATAACTTTTGGTTTCAACAATCTTGTCAGCAATATTTTTATACATCGGCAATACTTCCGCATTAACAAGCGGATTAAATGTGTCGCCAGATGTTAGATCCGGATATATATCCTTAAATACCTCCAACGCATCTGCATCGCAGTTGGTAAGTTGCATATACATATTACGCTTGCTGATTTTACGATCTTTTAAAGCGGTCAAATACCTTTTATATGTATCAGGATAGTCCCTTTCCCATCTATCTATAGTCGCTATCGCATGTGTATAATACGTTTCAGGTGTAAGTTCCGCTAGTGCCTCTCTACGCAAAGCGTCATTCAATCCAACCATGAAAGCCTGATTCAAATCTCCCTGCGTACTCATAATAAGAACTGGTAAAAACCTAGTCTTCTTCTTTACAATAGTATCTATTCTCTTTGCAGTCTCCTGATCTGTCTTTGCAACTCGCCTCGATAAATTTTCCAGCAAAATCACATTATCTTTATCATTCTTATCCATCGAAAGTATGGCAAGCAAAAGAAGCAATAAATGTGATTTGCCTTTACCATAGGGGCCAACCAAAAGTGTTGCCTGCTGTTTATTGTTTTCTACCGAAGATAAATATTGCGCCAATATATCTACCGAAGATTTAGTCGGCAGATAACTATTTATTTTTTCAGGTTTATTCAAATCTAAATATAAGTTGACCGAATCTCTAAAATCACTATTAAATCTTATATAATCATTCATATTTGGCATATCTCTACCTGCCCTTATAATATTCTTCAATTATCTCTTGCGCTGTAATTGTCTTATTCGGATATATCATATCTAGCCCTGCTGTTCTATCAACTCTTATATATCCCGCATTATCTAAACGATCCAAAATATTATTAACTGTTATTCGGTTTAGATGATAAATATGTTTTGCCAGTTCTGCAACAGCATCAATTTCAATTGATTTTTTCTCATCCAACAAATCTGTCAATTCATATAAAACAATATAATCGCTAAATTTCCTTAAATCCGGTTGCTGACGCACATAACGAACACCATCTTTTTTTATCAATCCCAATTCTACTAATGGGCATACATTTTTATCTTCTGGATCTTCAACTTTCTTTTCACGACTATACATATTAAGCAAAACATCAATGTCATCTTCCAAGGATCTGTCCGGAAATGTTTTGTCAGCCAAAAGAAGCAATTCTCTTTTTATGGGATCAAAAATTTCTTCCTTGGTAAATTCTTCTGCATCTACTTTATTAAAAAAAACATACCATGTAGTTGCTTTATCTTCATTCTTTGCAATGTGAGAATGAAGTATCCAGAGTGTAAAACTATCCTCTAAATATAAGTCATTATCAAGAATCAACTTGCCAAATGAATTTAATGCCATTCCTGCTTTACTATCCTTGTCAAGCAAATCGAATGCTTGCATCCAGTATCTTATTGACTTAACCATATTAGTTCCAACACCAAGCTTGTCAGCCCCGTCATTTCCATGGAATAAATGGTCATCTTCAGATACTCCCCGTATGCCCTTGGTCAGCCACCCTTCACGAAGAATAAATTTTTCATGTCCTTTAATCTTCATCTATGTTTCCTCTCTTAATCCCAAGAACCTTTCTCATATAACACCCTGCTGTGAAATGATCCACGCACTCAGTACAGCGAACGCATTTTTCATCATCTATACGATACACAAGGTTCTGTTCATCATCTTCTCTATCAAGCGTGTGTACAGTAATTGCATTATGCTTACACACACTTGCACAGGCTTTACACCCTAAACACATCTGATATTTAGTCAGCTGACACTTTATTTTTCCTTCTGCCCCAACTAAATTCTTTGCCCCTGCGATATTTGTCTTCTTGATTATTACTTTAAGTCGGTTTGTTCCTACCCTGCCTTGTAACACCAGAACAATCTCGCCTTTCTTATCAAGCACATATACTTCACCAAGTCGCTTGTTTCCCAAGTCTTTATTGATATATCCAAAAGGCTTAAAAAGTTCATATAGGTCTTCTGTAATAAGATTCTGCAGTTCATAGTTAAAGGCATTATCTTCCGTAGCACATGGCTCAAATTTGATAATAGAAGTATTCGCTATCTCTAACCCTTGACCACCTTGTCTTGCTTTCCACGCTCCGGTATCCACATATTCCTCCGGATCCGGCTTACCTATTTTTATTGCAAACCTCACCAAAATATCTCTCCAGTGCTTATATTTATCAAACATATGCACCTTTGATAAAAATTCAGACCATGCCCCATTATTTGGACAACACCAGCATCCTACTCTTGAATAGCCGAGTTTATATGCTTCATTAAAATCAATTCCAGTGGTCAAAATATATAACCATACATCAAAATCAATCCAATCAATAATTGGAGATACTACCGTCTGCTTTGTTATCTTTGGACTTTCACTCTCTCTGTCATACTTACTTCTTGATACCGACTCGCTTTTTCTAATCCCGTAAAAGGTAAGTACATTTGTCTTATCCTTAAAAATCTGCGCTAAAGTCTTCGTAATAGCACCGGTTTTAAACACTGTGCAACACCATCGCATAACACGGCTAGG
>CANQQG010000076.1 GCA_947625875.1 uncultured Lachnospiraceae bacterium | reverse complement strand
TTTGAGCCGGTCGGCGCCCTGGACGGCGGAGAGGACGGGCTGGATTTTTACCGGCTCATTACGGCGCAGGGCAGGGAGTATTTAAATGCGGGAGGGTATCTGTATCTGGAGATCGGGTATGACCAGGGGCCTGCGGTCGCAAATATGATGTGCGCGGCGGGGTACCGCGAAGTTACGGTGGTGAAAGATCTGGCGCATCAGGAACGTGTTGTCAAAGGGCGGCTTTCGCCTGTTCCCGGCGGCGAAAATGCGAAAACAGATTAATCAGAAAGGTTTGGAGAAAAATGTTTGACAGGTTAGAAGATCTGGTTCTCAGGTATGAAGAGATCATGAATCAGCTGAGCGAGCCGGATGTGGCGAACGATGCGGCGCGTTTCCGTAATCTGATGAAGGAGCAGAGCGACCTTGCGCCGATTGTGGAAACGTATAAACAGTATAAACAGGCGAAGCAGAGCATAGAGGACAGCCTGCTTATGCTTGAGGAAGAGTCTGAGGAAGAAATGCGGGAGCTTGCCAAGGAAGAGCTGAACGACGCCAGGGCGAAGCAGGAAGAGCTGGAAAACAAACTGAAAGTCCTCCTGCTGCCAAAAGACCCGAACGACGACAAAAACGTCATTGTTGAGATCCGCGCCGGCGCGGGCGGCGACGAGGCGGCTTTATTTGCGGCGGAGATCTACCGGATGTATGTGCATTTTGCAGAGAGGCGCCGCTGGAAAATAGAGACGCTGGAAGTGGAGGAGATCGGGATCGGCGGGATGAAGTCCGTTACCTTTATGATTTCCGGGCAGGGCGCGTATTCCGTCATGAAATATGAGAGCGGCGTCCATCGGGTGCAGCGCATTCCGGAGACGGAATCGGGCGGGCGTATCCATACGTCGACGATTACCGTCGCCGTCATGCCGGAGGCGGAGGAAGTGGATATCGTCATCGATGAAAAGGATATCCGCATCGACGTCATGCGCGCGTCCGGAAACGGCGGCCAGTGCGTCAATACGACGGATTCTGCGGTGCGCCTGACGCATAAGCCGACAGGCATTGTGATTTACAGCCAGACGGAAAAATCGCAGCTGCAGAATAAGGAAAAGGCGTTTGCGCTGCTGCGCACGAAGCTGTATGATATCGAATGCCAGAAGGCGCATGATGCGGAGGCGGAGGCGCGCAGGAGCCAGATCGGTACGGGCGACCGTTCGGAAAAAATCCGCACGTATAATTTCCCGCAGGGGCGTGTGACTGACCACAGGATCAAGCTGACGCTGTATAAACTGGACGACATTATGAACGGGGACATACAGGAGATCATTGACGCTCTGATCGCGGCGGATCAGGCGAGGAAGTTAAGCAACATGGAGCGTGATGCCTGAAAGCCTTGATTTTACTGGCTTTTTTGGAAAAATGGTCAAGCTTATGAATGGAATAAAATCGTAATAAAAACGGTTTTTGACATATGTCATTGACCGTTTTTCTTTTGGGTGTATAGTTTGGATGCACTGTACACCCTTATTTTTTTGTTTGGATGCATGTATAGACCTATGGTTAACTTTACGAGTGAAGGTGTATTGGAAGTCCTTGAGGGTTTGCTTGTAAATGTAAAAAATGAAGTTTCCACAGGGATGAAAACTTGGTAAATCAGATAATAATTGAAACTGAGTTTTTTAACGAGATGAATTATGAGGAATGAAGAAGGAACTAATGCTGAGTTTTCTAACGAGATGAATTATGAGGAACCAAGAAGAGACTGATGCTGAGTTTTTTCATAGAGGTGAGATGTAATACCTTGAGAATAAAATAGTATTAGGTTTTAACTGCTAAAGCAACAGGAAATGCTAAGTTTTTATGGAAAAACGCATAAGGACAGTCTGTGAAAGTACCCCGAAATGAGGGAGCGGATGTATGAGCTGCTGAACGTGGGCAGACAGCAGAACAGGACTAAATGGAGACAGGAAGAAATTTAATGTGAATTTTATTGTAAAGATAAGTGTTTTTTTATATAATTAATGTGTAACGGGAACAGGATATATCATATCCTGTACCACAAATTTTTAAAAATCGAGGTGGTAAGGTGTCAGACGATACAAAGCAGACACAGGAAGTTAAGGCAAAGCGTACCGCAAAAAACAGTGTGTTCCTTGACCTTTTCCAAGATAAAAAGAACTTGCTGAAATTGTATAAAACATTGCACCCAGAGGATACGGATGCAACAGAGGACACGCTGGATATTGTAACGATAGACAATGTTTTGACAGATAATCTCTATAATGATTTGGGCATAATGGTGGGTAACAACAGGTTGCTTTTGTTGTTGGAAGCACAATCGAGTTGGACGGTAAATATTTTAATCAGGATACTGCTGTATTTAGCGCAGAGTTACCATGAATATTTTGAGCGAACAAGGCAGAGCCTATATAAGAGTAAGAAAGTAACAATGCCGAAGCCTGAATTATTTGTTATTTTCACAGGCAATAAAGGCAAAAAACCTGATACAATATCTTTATCACAGGAGTTTTTTGATGGTGCGGATATTGATATTGAGATCAAAGCCAAAGTCATATACGAGAGTGATAAAGATAATATTATCAATGAGTACATTATCTTCTGCAAAGTCTTTAACGAGCAAATAAAAAAATATGGAATGACAAAACAGGCGGTTACAGAAACAATCCGTATTTGTAAGGACAGAAACATTTTAAAACAGTATCTAAGCAGCAAGGAAGTGGAGGTAATAACGATTATGATGAGTTTATTTGATGATGAGCAGATTATGAGAACCTATGCGAAAGATATTGAAAGAGAAACGGAAAGGAAAACGGCGGAAAGAATGATAAAGGACGGTGAAATGTCGCTTGAAAAAATTGCACGTTATGTACCAACATTGTCAATGGAGGAATTGAAAGAAATCGAAGCCGAGGTTATGCAGTTAGCATAATTAGCAAAGCCGGAGATAGCGAAGACAGCATAAGGCGGCAGCTTGTTACCGCCCTGTTTATGCAGGGAAGACTATTTTTGCTTTGTATACTTCAGATGATAAAGTATTCGATGACAAAGGCAATGTTGTCCTTGCGAATTTGATTTATCAGATTGTCAAGGGAAAAAAGAAATAGCCGCCACTACTGCAATAGTGACAGCTGTCTCCTCTTAAGGAATTAAGTAAGTTACAATTTGGATATGAACGATTACAAGGAATTGAAAGCCTTGATTTTACTGTTTTTTTGAAAAAATGGTCAAGCTTATGAATGGAATATAGGTCCATCCTTCTTTCTGCACATGGATATAGGTTATATACTAACACCATTATTCAGTATAGTCTTTACATTAAACATCTAACCGGCTATAATGATTATATCAACCAACAAGGCATTCGATGAAAAGGCGGTGGAAATATGGAGAGAATGGAAAAAATGAATAATCAGGAATTATGCATTTTATTGGATTCGATCCTGGCCTTGCTTGAGACGGATAATACAGAAAAGGCAAAAGAAGTTATTAAAAATGGGATTAAAAGAATCGACAAAGGAATGGCGTCCAGCAGCGCAGATACAAAAAAAGAGTGACAGCGATCTGCAAACAAAAAGTGTAAAGCCTGTAATGGAACAATGGCTCTTTTTATTTTTGCAGTAGCGAAAGAGGTATGAGTATGTTATAATGCAAATGTAAACGAAGTTGGTTTTGTTGGAAAAGTAAGGGTATTTTTTTGGACGCATTTGTTTTGTGAGGGCGATTCAGGCGAGGAAATTAAGCAACATGGAGCGTGATGCCTGAAAGCCTTGAATGTATAGACATATGGTTAACTTTGGTTAGAAGCAGATATTGGGTAATGCTTACTTAGATATATAAGAAAAAGAATCTGCAATTGTCATAATAGATAACACTTGACAATACCCCTCTTTTCGTTATTGAAAATACAGAATATATGTGATATATTGGCACTATGGGAAAACTACAGAGCCACAGGCGGCTTTACCCCTCTTTTTTTCGGAGGGTGTTATAAATGCCCTCCAGTCGAAAGAAAGGAGGGCAATGCAATGTATGTTACATATCAAGATTTGATTCAGATAGGTATACTCATTGTTGCCCTTGCGAATTTGATTTATCAGATTGTCAAGGGAAAAAAGAAATAGCCGCCACTACTGCAATAGTGACGGCTGTCCCCTCTTAAGGGGTTAAGTAAGTTACAATTTGGGGTAGAGTCGCTTCTGCGGTTTTCCCTTTTCTGATTAGACTATAGCATATATTGTTGGCGATTGCAAGTTTTAAAAAAAATTACTTGTTTAACTGTTGGAATTATCCTTAGAAGATGATTATGATATGAACGATTACAAGGAATTGAAAGCTGGAATTGAAGAAGAATTTTTTAAATACAAAGGGCTCTATGGATGACATCAAACCGGAAATGAAAAGATTGTTGAATTTCATTGATGGCAGGGAGCCGGAAGATGAATTTACCAGAGCGTTGGATGAGGCAGTGCAGCTTGTCCGAAAAAATGAGAAATGGAGGGCGCAAAACGTCCAGTGGACGTTTGCTCTGCGCGGACCGAAACGGAGTGGAGAAGGATTATATGACTTTGCAGATGAATTATCAGGAAAAGTATGAACAGGGTATAGAGCAGGAGAAAATAGATTCAGCAATGAGAATGATAGAAGACGGATATTTACCATTGGAAAAGATTGCATTGTATTCCGGACTTACATTGGAGCAGGCGCTTGAATTAGAAAAGGAACTGCAACTAAAATCGAAACGCTGTTTTGATTTTAACTGACGAAAAGATAGCCGAGGTTATGCAGTCAGCATAATCAGTAAAACAATATAATATCAAAATAACAGCGTAAATGTACGGGCATTGTCGGAGTGCGGCGGGGTATCAAATCCGCAGGACTTTACAGCTTCTGCATAAGGAAATGGAGACGCTTTCATATGGGGAATCCGAAAGCATGAAACAGTGTGAAATGCTGCGCGCTTCTTGAATTTGCAATAAAAAAATGGTATGATAAAACCATAAAAAAGAAAGGGATAACCTAATGGCAAATATCTATGACGGGGCGTTCCGTACAATCTTAAATGACTGCCGGAAACTGATCATACCCGTAATCAATGAGATTTTCGGGGAAACCTATACAGGGGAAGAAGAAATACAGTTTTTCCCCAATGAGCATTTTATAGACCAGCAGGACGAAGCGGATAAAGAACGCATTACGGATACAAACTTCACAGTCTTTGGAAAGACGCCCAAGAAATACCATATCGAGTGTGAAAGCAGTTTGCCGGACGGGAGAATCACGATAAGGCCTTTTGAGTACGATGCGCAGATCGCCCTTGACGAGGGCGAGGTCACAGAGGAAACCCTGACAGTGACGTTTCCCAATACGGCGGTTCTGTATCTTCGGACTTACCAAAAGACGCCGGACAAAATGAAATATGTGATCGTCACGCCGGGCGGAACGGTGCAGTATGACGTGCCGATCATGAAAGTGCAGAAGTATTCGCTGGATGATATTTTTGAAAAACGCCTGCTGATATTGATACCGTTTTACATTTTCTCGCATGAGAAAAGCTTTCCGGAGTATAATGGCAATGAGCGGAAACTGGCGGAATTAAAGGCGGAGTATCAGGAAATCCTGGAAAGGCTTGACGGACAGGAACGGCAGGGAGTGATCGGGGCGTTTGATAAGCGGACGATCATAGAGCTTTCCGGCGACGTGATCAAAGAGATTGCACAGAAATATGAGAATGTGCAGAAAGGCGTAGGTGACATTATGGGCGGGGCATTGATTGAAACAGAGGCAAGAACCATTTTAAATCAGGGGATTCGTGAAACAAAAAAGCAGACAGCATTGAAACTGCTAAAAAGAGGAAAACAGACAGTTGAGGAAATAGCAGAAGATACAGGGCTGAGTGTCACAGAAGTAGAGCAGCTTGCTGCAGAAAAGAGTAGGTGACATTATGGGCGGGGCATTGATTGAAACAGAGGCAAGAACCATTTTAAATCAGGGAAAGACACAAGGCATTCGTGAAACAAAAAAGCAGACGGCGCTCCGGATGCTGAAAATTGGGAAGCTGACCACTGAGGAGATTGCGGAATGTTTGGAACTTAGCGTGGAAGAGGTGGAGCGGCTTGCAGGGCTTCAGACAGTGTAGGCAGAATGAAAATTTTGACTGATTAAAAGATATTGGAGAACGATGATTATGAAAAAAAAGCAGGGACACAATAAAAAATGGCTGTTATTTTTCGCGTTGCTGATTATTTTTTTGTACGCAGTCCGGGATAAAGACGTTGTTTCAGATGGGAATAAGCCGGTGGATTCCGAGATGGCTGCGGCAGGCGCAGAAAATACGGATACAGAAAGCATTCAGACAGAAAATATCGATACAGAAAGTATTGATACAGAAAATACGGGTACAGAAAATACGGATGCAGAAAGCGCTGATACAGAAAAGATTAACACAGAGAAGGTGGACGCCGGGAAATATGCAACAGCGAAAAAGACAGAGGAGACAGTAAAAGCGTCAGAACTCAAAAGGATTGATACGGTCAAAGTGACAATCAGCGCGGCGGGGGACTGCACACTGGGGATTGATTCCAGGTACAGCCACAATTTTAATCATTATTACAGCCAAAACGGCGCGGCGTATTTTCTGCAGGGCGTGAAGAACTATTTTGAAAAAGACGATATAACGATTGTTAATTTTGAGGGAACGCTGACCGAATCGCAAAACCGCGCGAATAAGACCTTTACGTTTAAGGGCGACGCATCCTATACGGATATTCTCAAAAAGGGCGCGGTGGATGTGGTAAACCTTGCCAACAACCATTCGTTTGATTTCGGGCAGCAGGGCTTTGACGATACGGTGCAGAATCTGAAAAATGCGAAGATCCCGTATTGCTATAACCAGACGATCGCTTACCGGACCGTAAACGGCGTGAAGGTGGCCTTTCTGGGATTCAGCCCGCTCAACGGGGCGACAAAGCAGCAGATCAAAGAGGGGATCGCAAAGGCGAAGCAGAAAAAAGCAAAGATCATTATCGTAAGCTGCCACTGGGGGATTGAACGCCAGTATTACCCGAACGGCGCGCAGGAGGAGATCGGACGGTACGCCATCGACCAGGGGGCGGATCTGGTGCTCGGGCACCACCCGCATGTCCTGCAGGGGATCGAGCGGTATAAGGGACGCTATATCGTATACAGCCTCGGGAACTTCTGCTTTGGCGGCAATTCCAATCCTGCGGATAAGGATACCATGATCTTCCGCCAGACGTTTTATGTGAAAAAGGGAAAGCTGCTGATGAAAGATGAGGCAAGGGTGATCCCATGCGCATTGTCGTCGGTTACATACACGAATGATTTTCAGCCGAAGGCGCTGACGGGCAATGAGAAGGCGCGCCTGATCCAGAAGCTGAACCAGCTGAGCGACGGAAGGGGCGTCCACATAAAATCAAATGGGAAAATAACGGAATCCTGACGTTATTTTTTCAAATAAGGAATAAAATTCTTGCGGGCGCATATATACTGTGCTAAAATAAAAACGGCTTTTTAAAGCCGTTTTTTTTAATCGGGCTTTGGAGCCAGTCTGTTGTTTGGAGATCGGGAGGTGGTTGCGCGCCTGCTGCAGGCTGGAGGGATGTGCTGGTCTTTTGCGGATCTGAACGGGCAAAAAGAAACAGGGGGAAACAAAAAAGTTGTGGAAAGAAACAAAAAGACAAGAGAAAATGGAGGAAAAGAGTATGCATGAAACAAAAAGAAACAGGCTGCGGCAGGCGGTAAAACAGGCTGCCGCAGGATTTTTGACGCTCGCCGTCCTGCTTGGCATGACGCCTGGGGGGGGGTAACGCAGGTACAGGCTGCAGATAAGGGGACTGCCATTTCTACGGCCAGTGATCTGTTGAAAATGAAAGGTTCGTCAGACAGATTTTATCTGGCGAATGATATCGACATGACAGGCTACGGGCTGTGGGAGCCGATTAATTTTAACGGCACATTGGACGGGAACAATCATGCGATTTCAAACCTGAAGGTGTCAGGGACCGCCGGCGGGTTGTTCCATGATATTGAAAGCGCAGTGATAAAGGATCTGGAATTGGAGGATATTGAAAAAAGTGGCGACATTTTTGAGAATAGTCATAGTAAGTATGTTTATGTTTATGATGGTGCATTGGCTTGTGATGCATCAGGCTGTGATATATCCGGCGTGACGGTCAGTGGAGAAATGGATAGTAGTAAGCGTGAATATGATTACCAAATTATCGACAATTATGTTGGTGGACTTATCGGTTTTCTGGATGGAAAATCCGTTATGGAGCAGTGCGTGAGTAGCGTAAATATACAGTTTACGACAAATGCGTATTTTCATATTGGTGGATTAGTCGGATCTGTGGGCAGTGGGGCGGAAGTCCGAAACTGCTATAATACAGGGACGGTTCATTCTGTGTCGACTCGATCTTATAATGAGGGTAGTTTTTACACTTGCACTTGCGGGCTTGTCGGAGTATTAAATGGAAAGCTGTATAATTGCTATAACATCGGTACGGTGATGGCGACGTCATCATATGGGTACTGCGCCTGGATTGCATATATAGAAGACGAAGGAACTGCACAGGGCTGTTACGGGTTGGAAGGCTCCGCGGAAAATGACTGGTTTAACAAGAGTGGCTCCAATAATCCGGTTAGCTGCGCCGTAAAAACTGAATCTGAGATGCACACGCAGTCCACTTACGAGGGATGGGACTTTACGGACGTCTGGACGATTAACCCGGCAAAGAACGACGGCTACCCGACCTTTCTCATGCAGACGCAGACGCCGACGGCAAGCTATGAGAGCGGGCGCTATGAAAACGAGATATCGGTAGCGCTTTCCACCGCCACGCCGGGCGCCCGGATCTATTATACGCTGGACGGCTCGAAGCCGACGGAAAACTCGTACAGCTACAACGGCGCGATCAAGGTCAGCAAGACGACGACGATCCGCGCGATCGCCATCGCGGACGGCTGCAAAGCGAGTGAGGTGGCGTCATATACCTATACTTACCAGGCGAAGGCGCCAAAGGCGAATTATGCGAGCGGGAGCTATACAAAGCCGATATCGGTGAAGCTTTCCACCGCCACGCCGGGCGTCACGATCTATTATACGCTGGACGGCTCAAAGCCGACGCAGAATTCTTACAGCTACTATAACCCGATCAGGATTGCGAAGACGACGACGCTCCGCGCGATCGCCGTTTCCAAAGACTTTACGGAGAGCGTGGAGTCCGTGTATAAATACAGCTACCTGCTGGCGACGCCGAAGGCGAGCTTAAATTCCGGCAAATACCAGGGCGCGGTGTCCGTAAAGCTTTCGTGCGCCGCGAAAGGGGCAAAGATTTACTACACGACAAACGGGAAAAACCCGACGGCAAAGTCGACGAGATATAAAGGCGGAACGATCCGTATAAAAAAGACGACGACGCTGAAAGCAATCGCGATCAACGGAAGCGCGAAGAGCAAAGTGCTGAAAATGAGATATGTCATAAGGCGGTAAATCATGCGGCCGTTCAGCCTGCGCAAAGAAAAGGCTGGACGGCTGTTCTGTGGCGGGTAAAACGGGAGATGTGATAAGCTGTGATAAAAGTATCGCAGATCAGTAAGAGGTACAGAGGGAAACAGGTTCTTGCAGACGTCTGTTTTCAGGTGAACTGTGGGGAAATTGCCGCGGTCGTCGGCAAAAACGGCTGTGGGAAATCAACGCTGCTGAAGATCCTTGCGGGGATTGTAAAAGCGGACAGCGGCGAGATCACATATTTTGGGAAAAATATACGGCAAAAGGGCAAAGGTTATTGTGCGTATGTTCCGCAGGAGAATCCTTTGATGGAGCAGCTGAGCGTCAGGGACAATCTTAGCCTGTGGGGCAGGAAAGGAGGCCAATATGCTTATGTTCTGGAAGAATTTGAATTAAAAGGGATGGAAAACACGCCGGTGGAAAAACTGTCGGGCGGCATGAAGCGGAGGCTCAGCATCGCGTGCGCTTCCTTGGAGGGAAAGCCGATCCTGCTTTTGGATGAACCGACGTCCGCGCTTGATCTTTATTATAAGGATAAAATACAGGAGTGGATCCGGACGTATCGGGAAAAAAAGGGGATCGTGGTCATGACGACGCATGAACCGGCGGAGATCCTGCAGGCGGACCGGTGTTTTATTATGCAGGATGGAGGTATGCGGGAACTGTCGGAAGACGGACTGACGATGGATAAAGTCAGGGCATTGATATGTGAGTAAGAGGAGATTAAGAGGAGATACGGAAAATGGATGAAAATCTGGATAAAAACGGGATGAATAACGAGCCGGATACCGGGGCCGGAGAAAGTGAAGATACGGTGGCGATTACGGATCCGGATATTACGGTAAAGCAGATTGTCGGATATGATCCGATGACGGGGGAGCCGATCTATGAAGGAGAGGAAACGAAGGAAGCGGAGCAGGGGGCAAATGGCGCAACGGTCGTCGGATATGATCCGATGACGGGCGAACCGATTTATGAGAATGCCCGGCCGGCGGAAACAGGCGTTATTACCGCCTATGATCCGATGACCGGCGAAGCTTTGTACGGCGTGCCGGATGTGGCAGGAGGGAAATCAAAAAAGAAAAAGACAATCGGCATGGCGCTGGCAGGGGTGGCGGTGATCGCGCTGGTCATTGCGGTCATTTTAAAGTCCGGGGTATTTTTAAGTAAACCGAATAAGGTGCTGCTTGCGATAAAAAATACGGTCGAGGATGAAGAGCAGCTCACCAAAACGTTAAAACCGGTCTTTGGGTTCCTGCAGGGCAAAGATTTTTCCGGGCATTTTGAACTGAAAACGGAAGATGGGAAAGGCGGAGTTGATTTCAGCTATAAAGCCGGGAAGTCGGAAAAAGCGGTTTCCGGAAGCGTGGATGTGACGGGTATGCCAAAGATAGATGGGACGCTGGTATTGATGGACGAAACGCTCAATCTGCACACATCTGTTCTGGACGACAACGTCTACCGTTATAATTATAAAGAAAGCTGTGACAGCATAGCGGCCCTCGTCGGTTCTGAGAACCTGGAGAATTTTAACGACGCCTTATCAGAAATCGCCGCGGAAACAGACGCGGAAAATAAAATAGAGGATATTCTGGACGCGTGTGTGGACGAGATCCGGGACTGGGAATTTAAAGAAGTTTCCGCGGAGAGTTGCAATGTCGATGGGAAAGAGCGCAAATGCAAAGGCTATCAGGTGACGGTTGCCTCGGACGAGATGTATGACCTGTTGGATATCGTCGAGGACAATATAGAAAACGGCTATCTGAATGAGATGTATAACGAGATGCGCTATGAGATCCGATCTATGCCGGAGACGGAGATGACGTTTTATCTTTATAAAAACAAACTGGCCTGTGTGGAAATGGAGCTGTACGGAGGAGATTATGGAAGAGGGCAATTGACGCTCGAATTTCTTGGCGGGAAATCCAGATGGCAGAATATGAGGCTGACGGCGGATAACAGAGAGCTGCTTGAATTGGAAGGGGAAAATGACGGCTCTGTGGAAACGCTGACTTTAAAGACAGAAGGCGAGCGGGCGCTGGCTTTGGAATATAATAAGAAATCCGATGAGTTTGAACTGAAGATGTATAAATCCGGGTTTGGCGTCGATGCGACGGTAACAGGCACGCTTCATTCAGGCAGGAATAATTTTGAACTTTCGGTTGACTCATACAATGAAAATGGCAGACCGGAAGTCCTGGAGAGCAATTTCTGGCTCAGAAAGGGCGCGGAGATCGAAAAGCTCTCAGGCAAAGTGGTAAACGTAAATAAAATGAATGATTCCGATATACAGGAGATCGTCAAAATGGCTTATAAGGCGGTTTATGGCGTTGATTACTATGATGACGGCGGTGCCGCTGATGACGGCGGCTCTGCATTTGACGACCCCGCTGATGATTATTATTATACTGATACAGATGACGATTACTATGATGACGTGTGACGGCAGTTATGCGGGGGCTGGCAGATATTTGAGATGATACGGAGACGTTATTTTATCCTCACTTATAAACTGGCATTTAAGATTTTGATCAAGTCTGCGCTGAATATGCTGCTGCTTTTGCTGTTATTGGCAGGCGGAACATATGCGGCGGCGCATATATGGCTGCAGGGGCAGGCGCTGGAAAAGCTGAATGTGGGCGTCGTCATTGACGGGCAGGACGCCATAACGGAAATGGCGGCGCATTTGGCGGCTTCGATGGACAGTGTGCGGACAATCTGTGAATTTCATTACATAGAGGATGAGGCGAAAGCGCGGGAAATGTTTGGGAAAGGAGAACTGCAGGCGCTGATCGTGCTGCCGGAAGACTTTTATAACAGTGTCAATAATGGCAGCAATGTCTCACCGGAGATACTTGTATCCGAGAGCGGGCTGTCGGGCGGATTGCTGTTTCAGGAACTGCTGCGCGCGGCGTCGTCGCTGCTGCAGACGGCGGAGGCGGGCGTATATGCGGTTCTGGCTGATGCGGATGCGTGCCGGGTACGGCTGGATACGGAAAAGCTGGATGACGTACTGGTGCGCAGATATTTACAGCAGGCGTTTGACCGTATGGATACGTTTGACGGGCAGGTTGTTTCCGCGACAGGAGAGCTGGATGTGTTTCAGTATTATTTTTCCGCGGTATTCCTGACGGCGCTTCTGATGCTTGGGCTCCCTTTTGGGCGTTTATATCAGGATTGCGGCCCGGCGTTTGAGGCAAAACTGGAGAGCAGGGGCGTTGGCAGGGCGTCCGCCATGGTTGTTAAGGTCAGCGCAATGGCGGCTGTACTCTGGCTTGTGGGGACAGTTCTTTTGTTCGCCGGGCATTTTGCTTTTGGCGGGGACGGGCCGGGCGGCGTCCCGCTGCGGCCGGGCGGCATGGCGCTGTTTTTCCTGGAATGCGCGGCGATCGCTGCGTATTTCCATATTGTCTACTGCCTGGCGGGAGACGGGTTTCAGGGGACGCTGTTCCTGCTGCTTTTAAACGCCGGGCTGCTGACGGTTACGGGGGTCCTGATCCCGCAGGCTTATCTGCCGGAGATTGCCGGCGCGCTCGGCCGGGCGCTTCCGGCGCATGGCTGGAATGCGTACCAGCAGGCATGGATGTTTGCGGATGTTTCGGCGGCGCAGATTGTGCGCATGGCGGGGAATGTCCTGGCGCACCTTGCAGCGGGAGTGGTCATCACATGGAAAAGATAATGACATGGTACAGGCTGTGGCTGAAGCTGTTTTTAAAGAAAAAAAGCACCTGGCTGCTGCTTCTGGCGATGGGGGCGGCGCTTTATTTGCTGGGCAACGCCCGCTTCCCTGACGGAGCGGGGGCGGTGGGCCTGTGCGGCGGCGGCCGGTATGCGCGGCAGGTAATGGCGCAGCTGATGAGGGAAGACGGCGCGTTCCATTTTGTGGAATATCAGGATCCGGAGCAGCTGCGGGAGGATATC
>CANQQG010000075.1 GCA_947625875.1 uncultured Lachnospiraceae bacterium | reverse complement strand
TTCAGTTTTCAATGACACAGATGAAAGAAAGGGGCTAAATTTATGCCTAAAAATCAAGTTTTCGGACAGTCTGGGGGAGTACGGTAGAATTTTTTTTGAGGTTCATTTAGGCTGTTGGCGTGACAGATGTGTGACGACATAAAAGAGACGAATGCAAGGAGGAAAGGAACATGAAAAAAGGAGTATATGGAAAAAAGCAATTGCAGGCGCGCTCGCCATTGCGCTGATGCTGGGCGCGTTTCCAGCGGTGAACTGCGTTCGCGTGGAGGCGGCTGTGAAGCTCGTGAATACGAAGGGAAAAGACGCGAAGGACGTGGCTGCGTTGAAGAAGCTGATTGCGAAAGCCCAAAAACAGAACAAATATAGTGGTGTTTCGGCAGACATGAATGATGATGAGCAATATGAGTGGAAAAATGGCAAGCTGGTAGGGCTTAAGTGGATTAATTGGTTCTTAACCGGTGCATGGGATTTTAGCAGTCTGAAAAATCTTACGGATTTAAGCTGTGTTCTTAATCCTGGGTTGAGTAAGCTGGATGTGAGCGGGTGCACAAAGCTGACAAGTTTATCCTGTGGCAATAATAATCTGAGCAAGCTGGATGTGAGCAAGTGCACAAAGTTGACAGAGTTAGACTGCAGAGAGAATAAGTTGAGTAAATTGGACGTGAGCAAGTGCACAAAGCTGACATATTTAAGTTGCTACGATAATAATCTGAGCAAACTGGACGTGAGCAAGTGCCCGAAGCTGACAAGTTTATATTGCGGCAGTAATAAACTGAGCAAACTGAATGTAAGCAAGTGCACGAAACTGACAGATTTAAGTTGCTACAATAATAAGCTGAGCAAACTGGACGTGAGCAAGTGTACGAAGCTGACAAGTTTATCCTGTGGCTACAATAAGCTGAGCAATCTGGACGTAATCAAGTGTACGAAGCAGGAAGAATTATACTGTAGCGGGAATAAATTGAAAAAGGTGACCATCAGTAAAAAAGTAGCAGAATATTTAGATGTAGATGTAGATGACGGAGTTAAAATCGTAAAAAAATAATTAGTGTCTGCTGATTAAGCAGCCATTTGCAATTCCAAATTTTTGCCTCTTATCAATCTGTCCCAAAATCGGAACAGAGGCAAAAGAGTGAAAAGCATTCGCTTCTGAATCTTAAACAGATTCGTCACGAATACGGATAATGCGATAGATGTAAGCTGCGTTTCTTCCAGTTTTGTGGCAATGCATCCCATGCCATAGCAGCGTTTGCTAAGGCTAAAGGCACGTTCCACTTCAATCCTATCGGCATTATCCTGATACTCCTGTTTTTTATCCACTTTTGCATTTGCGCTTGGCCTGCCAAGTTTGGGACCGGATAACCGGATTCCATGCTCTTTACAATAGTTCCGGTTTTCTCTGGTTCGGTATATCTGGTCTGCCAGCACGCGTTTCGGATAACAGCCGGTGCGTTCCTTGAAGCGTTCCGCCGCTTCTGTCAGGCAGGCGCTCTCGTTATATGCCTCGAACGATATCCTTTCGATGCGTCCATATCCTTCACTGTCAAGGCTCAGATCAAATTTTGCGCCAAACTCGACAGGGGCTTTCGCCTTCCCCCTGACAATGGGGCGGAGCCATGGCTGCGAGATGCTTACGATACGATGCTCCACTGAGTGTGTCTTGTTATCATACATATGCTTCTGCTGCTCATACAGCGTGATGATTGTCAGATACAGGCTGATTTCCTTCCCTGTCATGGCATATCCGTCACTCATGAACTGTTCCAGATACCGGACGTCTCTCGCGACATAGCCAAGCTGTCTCCGGAGCGCCTTCCTGATTTTCTTTGCACTGTGTTTCTTGCTTTTGGCAAATGCCAGGTAGTTTTTCCTGGCGCGTTTTCTATAGCGCCGCGGCAGCGGCAGGCCATAGGACTTACAAAAACGGTAAATGATCGCTTCAAGTTTTTCCCTTGCCTCATTCAAGAGCGAGATATCCTGTGGATAACGGATATTTGCCGGCGCGCAGGACGCATCCAGTGTCAATGTCCCTTTATTTGCCGCTTCTTTTGAAGCGTCATCATCGTTGGAACACCCGGAAGATGGAGGCGTATTGCTGTCATCGTCTTTGTGGGCAAGAAGACACTCATTTGCCTCCATCAGCATTTCGGCAGAAATGCGTTTTCGAAAAAGAACCAGCGTGCTTGCATCAAACGGAGCCTCATCTTGATAGCCGGGAAGTCCGATGAAGCACTGCAGATATGGGTTCTCTGTGATCTGCTCCACAAGTTCGCGATCGGAAAACTGAAACCTGGTCTGGATGATCAATGCCCCCAGCGCCATGCGGAGCGGTTTTGCAACGTTGCCGGTGTCACTGGGGAACAGCTCCGCATATTTTATTTCAAACTCATCCCAGGGGATACGGTCTGCCATTTTTATCCAGCGATTGTCCGGATTCATGCGCAGCCCCATTGGCTGATTGAAGTCAAGGAAGGAATGTTGTGACTCGTCAATTGGTTTGTACATGGTTTTTGCCCCTTTGCTCGTGAGATTCTTTGGGAATCTGCAAGGAAAATGATTCTGTTTTGTTGAAACCCTTGCAAATATTATACCAGATTTCATGGAAAAAGCCAGTAAAATCAAGTGTTGCAGCGTCAATCAGCAGACACTAATTAAGAAAAGATATGTTGTAACAAAGACAGAACCGCAAAACAGCTTAACTGAATACGGATTTTTGAGTATATATCAGGCCAGTGGATTCTCTCGGATTTACTGGTCTTTTGTAGCTAAACATTTCCTGTGACTTCCCTGTGAAAAACCGTCACTGCAAAAATTTGAAAATTCATAGCCAAAATGGAAAGGGGAAGTTGACAAAATGGGGGTTGTATGAGAAAATTTTATTCGAAATTCATTTTATGCAATATCTAAAAGAGGAGGCGTTTCACATGGAAAAGAACAATTTCAGCAATGCCGAAATCCCCGAGGCTCTCGGCATTCCTGAAAATAATGTGGCAACATCGCAAAAAATACGGAAAAGGAGTGTGTTAGGGATGAAGAAGTATAAAAGGCTTTTCGCCTGTATGCTGGCTTTCATAAGCATATTTACAAATATTCCTGTTTATGCGGCAGAGCCGGTTGTTACATCTTCCATTGATTCAGACGGTTTGGGAACGATGGAGATACCAGTTACAGTTTCTTATTATTTTCATCCATACGTCAATCCTTATGACACTCCGGAAAAGTATATGGGGAATCCGGATCAGTCTGAATTGGTTAAAGTTGAGGAATTTAAACAGACTGTACCGATTAAAAGGGAGATGGTTGATGGCGTTAAAACGACGGTAAATACTCCGATTCGTGTAAATCTTGATGATTACGATATCAGTGAGGGCATGAAAGCGGTAGCAGACAAAGCAGGGGTAGCGGTAGAGGATTTAACGGA
The DNA here is from genome assembly GCA_947625875.1 of uncultured Lachnospiraceae bacterium. Classification (GTDB taxonomy): domain Bacteria; phylum Bacillota; class Clostridia; order Lachnospirales; family Lachnospiraceae; genus Eubacterium_J. Next base: position 10,312 of record CANQQG010000075.1, on the reverse strand, counting down.
TTATTATCCTGCGCATTGGGACGAGCACATGAAAGCCAGCTTTGTGCGTTGCGAAGAATCCTTTGATATAGCAGCCAAAACCCTGGATATCGCATATGAAAATGATGTTCCGGTCGATACTGATTTTTATGAAGAGGGTGTGAATATCACGATTCATCTGAGAGTCAGAGCAAAAGCAACCGTTACGGTACATCATACGGATGAAGAAGGCAATACGATACACGAAGATACGAAGTACTCACTCGTAGAAGATGGCAATAAGCATCAGATAGACTTCCTTGAAGAAATCCCGGGTTATGCGCCGATAGGTGGCGGCGACAATTATTTTAAAATATATGATGCTGACGCAAAGGAATATTTTAGTATATCTGATTCAGGAAAAATTATAAACTTAACGACAGGAACTTACCAGGGAGGGGTATGGCAGAGTAAGCTTTATCCAACAAGTTTACGTATTTGTTCCGCGGTTTCTTCAAATAATGGTTATGATATAAATTACATTTTTAAGTCAGGCAATTATGAGATAACGGCGCTTTACAGACATCTGCCTGTCGTTGAAGTTTACAATGTTATTGACGACGATTTTGATCATGCTGCCAAAGCAGGTTCGGTAATGGTCGCTCCCAATGCACGTTATCGTCCGTCAGTTGACGGGTCTGAAGCGGTAAGCCTTTTGGCTGATAATGTGATTGGCGTCCCAAAACTGACAGGCGCCGATAAAATTCTTAAGTATTATACAGTTGGTAAAAATGGCGACAAACGATCTTTCAATAATGATGATTTTTATGTAAATGAAGACGTCGATATTTACATTTGTTATACCCGGGACTCCGCCCACACGCATACTTACAAGACACAGACCACCCCGGCAAGCCCGGGCGCGGACGGAGCGCTCACAGAGATCTGTTCCTGCGGCGATGTGAAAAGCCGGACGGTCATCTATGCGCCAAAGACGGTCAGGCTGTCAAAGACGTCCTGCACTTACAACGGCAAAGCGCAGAAGCCTAAAGTCACAGTAAAGGACAGCAAAGGCAGGACTCTGGCGGCCAACACAGATTACACGGTAAAATACCAAAGCGGCTGTAAGAACGTGGGGAGCTACACCGTGACCGTCACCTTAAAAGGCAAATATTCCGGCACGATGAAAGCCGCCTTTGAGATCGTGCCAAAAGGAACGAGCCTTTCGAAAATAACGGCGAAGAAAAAAGCCCTCGCCTTGAAGTGGAAGAAGCAGACGAGCCAGACGAGTGGATATGAGATCCAGTATTCCACGAGCAGGAAGTTCACGAAAAAGACGACAAAGACCGTGACCGTGGGCAAGAATAAGATCACGGCTGCAACCATCTCGAACCTAAAGGCGAAGAAGCAATACTATGTGAGAGTCCGCACCTACAAGACGGTCAAAGTGGATAAGAAAAACATAAAACTGTATTCCGCGTGGTCAAAGGCGAAGAGCGCAAAGACAAAAAACAGCTAATTGAATATGAATGTTTGAGTATATATTAGGCCAGTAGATTCGATCGGATTTACTGGTCTTTTTCTCTGTTTTGGAGCTAATGGCGAAAAAGAAGTGGAATGTTCCACAGCTTGCAAATGCCTGTGGCGTCAGCAGAGCCAGGATCATAAAAATTATTGCAGCGGATAGATGCGAACCTTCGGGAATCATGATATAATCACTGGGTACAGAGCAGTTAGCCTGTTGTTGACAGCGGCAGGAATATCTGTGCATGAGCCGTTTTTTTAATTGAAAAATTCCATGGAGGTGGCGGAAAGTGGCAAAAGTCTTTCTTATTTGCGGCAGGATCTGTTGTGGCAAAAGCGTATATGCAGAGAAATTGCGTATGGAAAACAAGGCCGTTTTGCTGTCGGTCGATGAAATCATGCTTTCCATGTTCGGCCCTTACACCGGTGAGGCCCACGACGGGTACGCGGAGCGGATACAGGGCTGCCTGTTTGAAAAATCTGTCGCGATTGCGGCGGTTGGCACAAATGTAATCCTTGACTGGGGATTTTGGACAAAGAAAAAGCGGAGCCAGGCCAGGGCGTTTTACAAAGACAGGGGCATTGCATGTGAATTTCATTACATAGACATCAGTGATGAAGTGTGGAAAGAGCGAGTGGAAAAGAGGAACCGTTTGGCGGCGTCCGGTGAAACCGCGGCGTATTTTATTGACCGCAGCCTTGCGGCAAAGTTTGAAGCGATATTTGAAGCGCCGGAAGCGGATGAAATTGACGTATGGGTTTCTGAATCGCAGACGGCGTATATGCGGCCATCGGAAATCGAGGCGCGCAGCTTTGCCATCATTGAATCAGAGCTTCCGGAGGGGCTGGAAATCCCGGAGCTGCATAAGCCGGTTTTAAAGCGCGTGATCCATACGACGGCGGATTTTGATTATGTGGAAAACCTTGTGTTTTCAGAAAACGCAGTGGAACGTGCGCTCGCGGCCTTAAAAGGCGGAGCCTGCATCGTGACAGACACCAATATGGCGAAGGCGGGCATCCATAAAAGCGCGCTGGAGAAATTAGGAGGGGAAGCATTCTGCTTTATGGGCGACGCCGATGTTGCGGAAGAGGCGGAAAAACGCGGCTGTACGCGGGCGGCGGTCTGTATGGAAAAAGCGGCGCGGCTTGGGCGGCCCTGCATTTTTGCGGTCGGCAACGCGCCCACGGCGCTGCTGCGCATCTGTGAACTGATAAAGCAGGGGAGCCTGCAGCCGCAGCTTGTGATCGGCGTTCCGGTCGGGTTTGTGAATGTCGTGCAGTCGAAAGAACTGCTGCTGCAGGCGCGGACGGACTATATCGTGGCAAAAGGCAGGAAAGGCGGCAGCAATGTGGCGGCGGCGATCTGTAACGCGCTGTTGTATATGGCTGCGGGCGGCAGGGAGTGAGAGATGTTTGTATGGATTACCGGCGGCAGCGGGAGCGGGAAATCAGAATTTGCGGAGCGGCTGCTTGTGCAGCTGTCCGAAGGGCGCGGGTCGCTTTTTTATGTCGCCACGATGCAGCCGTATGGCGCGGAGGCGCGGGCGCGTATAATCAAACATCAGAGACAGCGCGCGGGCCGCGGTTTTTGTACGGTGGAGCAGTATACGGAGATCGGGCAGGCGCGCGTGCCGTACGGAGCGGACGCGCTGGTGGAATGCCTCTCCAATCTGACGGCAAATGAGATGTTTGGCGGGAATGAAAAACTGGGGGAAGAAGAAGTCTGCGAAAAGGTAACGGACGGCATTTTGCGGCTGCGTGGGCAGTGCAGGAACCTGGCAGTTGTCAGCAATGAGATATTTTCTGACGGCATATGTTATGGGGAGGACGCCAAAAGCTATATGCGCTGCCTTGCCGCCGCAAACCGCAGGCTGGCGGCGCAGGCGGACGCTGTGATCGAAGTTGTGTATACCGTCCCTGTGTTCCACTGGAGGAGCAGGGCATGGGAAAATTTAAAGCTGCATGGCTTTTGGCGGGATCTGCCGCAGAACAGACAAAAAAGGAAAGGGAAAAACGTGGATTTTATTATCGGCGGCTGTTATCAGGGAAAGACCGCTTACGCAAAAAAACAGTATCGGCTGCGGGATGCGGATATCATATCGGGGGCGGATGTGGAATTGTTTTCCGATCTGTCAGGAGTAAAATGCCTGAACGGGCTTCATCTGCTCGTCCGCAGGATGTCAGGGCAGGGCGTTTCGCCGGAACAGATAGCGGACTGGCTGTTTGCGGAGGGCGGGCCGGAAGTTATCCTGTCAGATGAGGTCGGATACGGGGTCGTTCCGGTGGATGCATCTGAACGGCGTTACCGGGAAGCGGCCGGGCGGCTCTCCTGCCGCGTGGCGGAGCGGGCGGAGCGCGTGGTGCGCGTAGTCTGCGGGTATGGGCAGGTGTTAAAGGGGTAAGGGAAATTAAAAAATACAGGCGGGAATCCCGCCTGTAAGAAACGTTTTATGGATTTATTCATCAATGCTGTAATTTGGCGCCTCTTTTGTGATATGGATATCATGCGGATGGCTCTCCTTCAAAGAAGCGGCGGAAATCTTTACAAACTGGCTCTTTTCCTGCAGGTCTGTAATTGTCGGGCAGCCGCAGTAGCCCATGCCGGAACGGATGCCGCCGACCAGCTGGAAGATCGTGTCCTCCACGGAGCCTTTGTAAGCCACGCGCCCTTCTACGCCTTCCGGGACGAGCTTCCTGGCGTTTTCCTGGAAGTACCGGTCTTTGCTGCCGTTTTCCATGGCGGCGAGGGAACCCATGCCGCGGTATACTTTATATTTCCTGCCCTGATACAGTTCAAAAGTTCCGGGAGCCTCATCGCAGCCTGCAAACATGGAGCCCATCATGCAGACATTTGCGCCTGCGGCGAGCGCCTTTGTCATATCGCCGGAATATTTGATGCCGCCGTCTGCGATCAGCGGGACGCCGTATTCTTTTGCGACGTTATAACAATTCATAATGGCAGTGATCTGCGGCACGCCGATGCCCGCGACAACGCGCGTCGTGCAGATAGAGCCCGGGCCGATGCCGACCTTTACGCAGTCAACGCCCGCTTCGATCAATGCTTTTGCCGCCTCCCCGGTCGCGATATTTCCCGCGATGACCTGCAGATCCGGATAGGCGGATTTGATCCTGCGGACAGCGTCCAGGATGTTTTTGGAATGCCCGTGCGCGGAGTCAACGACGATCACGTCAACGTGCGCCTGTACGAGCGCCTCGATGCGATCCATCATATTTGCGGTAATGCCGACAGCCGCGCCGCAGAGCAGGCGTCCCTGCTCATCTTTTGCAGATAATGGGTATTTGATCTGTTTTTCAATGTCTTTGATCGTGATCAGGCCCTTTAAGTTATTATCCTTGTCCACGATCGGGAGTTTTTCTTTCCTTGCCTTTGCAAGGATGTTCTTGGCCTCGTCAAGCGTGATCCCTTCATGGGCGGTGATCAGCCCTTCGGAAGTCATGCAGTCTTTGATCTTTTTGGAAAAATCTGTTTCAAATTTCAGGTCGCGGTTCGTAATGATGCCGACCAGTTTGCCGTCCCTTGTGATCGGCACGCCGGAAATGCGGAATTTTGCCATGAGGTCGTCCGCATCCTGCAGCGTATTTGTTTCTGAGAGCGAAAATGGATCTGTGATAACGCCGTTTTCAGAACGCTTTACTTTATCTACTTCATCGGCCTGAGCTGCGATTGACATATTTTTATGGATAATGCCGATGCCGCCCTGCCTGGCCATGGCGATTGCCATCCGGTGTTCCGTAACTGTGTCCATGCTTGCGCTCATCATGGGAATGTGCAATGAAATCCTGTTCGTAAGTTTTGTCGTCAGATCGACCATATTCGGGGTGATTTCCGAATATGCCGGTACCAGCAAAACGTCATCAAATGTAATTCCTTCGCCGATAATTGCAGCCATATCCTTGTATCCTCTCTTTCTTGTGTGATAAAGACAATGTGTTTCCGACCTTGTGCCATTTGAGTATAATTTCAACAATTTTACATTAGTTATAACGGAAAGTCAATCTAATTTTTTAAAATTATCAGATGGGCGGCTGTGTGGCAAAAATCCCCGCAGCTTCCGGATAAGAAGCCGCGGGGTGAAAAACGTATCCTTATTTCATCAGTTCATCCGCGAGCGCTTCGATTTGCGCGATGCTGTCGTCATTGAGCGCGGATCTGACGGTGACGGTCTGCTCTGTAAAAGTAATGTCTTTGCAGCCTTCCAGCTTTGCCCGCATTGCTTTGGCGGCCGACGGCGCCCAGGATCCGTTTTCGATCAGTGCGATGGTGCGTTTCTGGTAATTGTGCTCGCACAGGTCGCTGATGAACTCACGCATACAAGGGAATATGTCCCCGTTGTAGGTGACGGACGCGAGCGCCAGCTTGCCGTAACGGAACGCGTCTTCCACACATTCAGCCATATCCTCCCTTGCGAGGTCTGCAACGACTACTTTCGGGCAGCCTTTTGCCGTCAGCTTTTCCGCGAGCAGTTCCGCAGCGGCTTTTGTGTTTCCGTATACGGAAGCGTAGGCGATCATAACGCCCTCCGATTCGATGCCGTAAGAGGACCATGTCTGGTACAGGTCCAGGTAATATGCGAGGTTTTCTTTTAAGATCGGGCCGTGCAGCGGGCAGATCGTCCGGATGTCAAGGGCGGCGGCTTTTTTCAGCAGGTTCTGCACCTGTGCGCCAAATTTCCCGACAATGCCGAAATAATAACGGCGCGCTTCACACGCCCAGTCCTCTTCCACGTCCAGCGCGCCGAATTTCCCGAACCCGTCAGCGGAGAACAATACTTTGTCATGGCTGTCATATGTGACCATGACCTCCGGCCAGTGCACCATTGGCGCGGCGATAAACTGCAGCGTGTGCGCGCCGAGGGCCAACGTATCGCCTTCTTTGATAATCTGCCGGCGGTCGGCGTAGTCTGTGCCGAAAAATTGCTGCATCATCTTAAAGGCAGGCGCGGAAGCGCAGATGACGGCGTCCGGATAAGCCTGCGCAAAAGCGTCGATATTTGCGGAATGATCCGGCTCCATATGCTGCACGATCAGGTAATCCGGCGTCCGGCCGCCCAGCGCGTCTTTTAAGTTCTGCATCCATTCCGTTCCGAAATGTTTGTCCACCGTATCCAGTACGGCGGTTTTTTCATCCATAATTACGTAAGAATTATACGCCATGCCGTTTTCAACGAGATACTGTCCTTCAAAAAGGTCAATGTCATGGTCGTTGACGCCAATGTAGCGAATGTCATTTGAAATGTTCATTATTTTTCCTTCCTTTCTTGAATATGATAATAAAAATTGCCTTCCCTTATCATATCAAAAGAGTGCACAGAAACGCAAGAGTGAAAAGGAAAATAGATAAAAGTGTTTTCTTTTGGGGAAAATTGTGGTATTCTTCTGTGGTATCCTTATTTAAAGAAAAAAGCGGGAGGTGGGGCGGATGGAGTTTCGGCCATGCATTGACATCCATAACGGGAAGGTCAAGCAGATCGTCGGCGGAAGCCTGCGCGATGAGGGGGACAGCGCAAAAGAAAATTTTGTTTCGGAAAAAGACGCGGCGTTTTATGCGCAGTTTTATAAAAGGCAGGGCATACGCGGCGGGCACATCATCCTGCTGAACGCAAAGGATTCCCCTTATTATGAGGCGACGAAGCGGCAGGCGCTTCTGGCGCTGCGGGCGTATCCCGGCGGGATGCAGGCAGGCGGCGGGATTACGGCGGAAAACGCGGCGGAATTTCTGGACGCGGGGGCCAGCCATGTCATCGTGACGTCCTATGTGTTCCGAGACGGGCGGGTTTATTATGAAAACCTCAACAGGCTTGCGGCCGAGGTTGGCAAAGAGCGCCTGACGCTGGATTTAAGCTGCAGGAAAAAAGACGGGGCGTATTATATTGTGACAGACCGCTGGCAGAAATTTACCAAAGAAAAGATCACGCCGCAGCTTTTAGATGAACTGTCCGCCTATGCCGATGAGTTTTTGATCCACGCCGCAGATGTGGAGGGGCGATCCGCGGGCATTGAGATCCCGCTTGTGGAACTGCTTGGGAAATGGGGGAAGATTCCGGTCACATACGCGGGCGGCGTCGGCAGTTTTGCGCATCTGGCGGAATTAAAAGCGCATGGGAGAAACCGCCTGCATGTGACGGTCGGAAGCGCGCTGGACTTATTTGGAGGGCCGCTGCCGTATGAGGAAGTGCTGCGGTTTGTTTCCGGCGCGGGCTGACGTCTGGTTTTGCGGATACAGAAAATGAATAAAAAGCAGAAAGGAAGGGCCGGTATGAGACATTATGCCAAAGAAGACATTTTGCGTTTGGTGGAGGAGGAAGACGTAGAGTTTATCCGCCTTCAGTTTACGGATATATTTGGGACACTGAAAAATATCGCGGTTACAAAGTCACAGCTGAATAAGGCGCTGAATAATGAGTGCCTGTTTGACGGTTCCGCAATCGCGGGGTTTGCAAAGATCGAGGAATCGGATATGTACCTGCATCCGGATCTGGACACATTCGCTATTTTCCCGTGGCGGCCGCAGCAGGGGAAAGTGGCGCGGATCATCTGCGACGTCTATACGGTGGAAGGAAAGCCGTTTGAGGGCGATCCGCGCTATATCCTGCGCAAAGTCGTCCGGGAAGCGAGAGACATGGGCTATACGTTTGAGGTGGGGCCGGAGTGCGAATTTTTCCTGTTCCATTATGACGACGACGGGCAGCCGACGACGGAGAGCCGCGAGCAGGCGGGATATTTTGACCTCGGACCGGTAGACCTTGGGGAGAATGCAAGGCGCGATATGGTGCTGACGCTTGAGGAAATGGGATATGAGATCGAAGCGTCCCACCACGAAGGGGAGCCGGGGCAGCATGAGATTGATTTCAAATATGACGAGGCGCTTGCGACGGCGGATAATATCATGACGTTTAAGCTGGCGGTCAAAACAATTGCGAAACGCCATGGGATGTTTGCGAGTTTTATGCCAAAGCCAAAGACGGGGATGAACGGTTCGGGCATGCATCTGAATATGTCCCTGTCAAGGGACGGGAAAAATATTTTTTCCGATGAGGCGGATGAAAACGGGCTGAGCAAAGAGGCGTATTATTTTATCGGCGGCCTGTTAAGGCACGTAAAGGCGATGACAGCGATCGGCAATCCGCTCGTTAATTCTTACCGCCGCCTGATACCGGGTTATGAGGCGCCGAGCTTTATCGCATGGTCGCTGAACAACCGGATCCCGCTGATTCGCGTCCCGTCGACGCGCGGAAAGCGGACGCGCATTGAGCTGCGCAGCCCGGACTCCGCTTCCAACCCGTACCTGATGCTCGCGCTCTGCCTTGCGGCGGGGCTTGACGGCATCCGGAACAAGATCATGCCGCCGGAGGCCGTCAGCGGGAATGTCTACCGCATGACAGAAGATGAGATGCAAAAAATCGGCATTGAGTTCCTGCCAAGCGACCTGATCCATGCCATCCGGGAAATGGAAAAGGACGCTTACATCATGGGCGTCCTGGGCGGGCATATCAGCCGGAAATATATCAGCGCGAAAAAGGCGGAATGGGACCGCTACCGTTCTTCTGTTACGGATTGGGAGATTCAGGAATATTTATACAGGACATAAGCGGATCAGGACAATGGAACAGGAGTGGCGGGCATTATGAATATCATAGTTGTATTTCCGAAAGCAGAAAGTGCAAAGAGTGTCCGCAATATTTTACGGAAAAGCGGTTATACGGTTGATGCGGTCTGCAGTACGGGCGCACAGGCTTTGCAGGCGGCGAACGGCCTGGACAGCGGCATTGTCATCTGCGCCTGCCGTATGCCGGATATGATGTACAGCGAGCTGTACGAATACCTTGCGCCGCGTTTTGAAATGCTTCTGATCGGTTCTAAGAGCCAGATCAACGAGCGCGAGATCGAGGATATTGTCGGGCTGTCTACGCCATTGAAGGTCTACGAGCTGCTGCAGACGGTGGAGATGATATCATGCGCCTTTGCACGAAAAAAGAAAAAGCGCAGGCAGGCGCCGAGAGCGCGTTCAGAGGAAGAAAATCATATCATCAGCGAGGCGAAGGCTCTTTTGATGGAGCGCAACCATTTCAGCGAGGAAGAGGCGCATCGGTATTTGCAGAAAAACAGCATGGACAGCGGCACAAGCCTGCTTGAGACGGCGCAGATGGTATTGAGCCTTATGGGGCAGGGCAGATAGGAAGAACAGGAGGGGTTGAGTTAAGATGCGATTAAAATTTACGAAGATGCAGGGCGCAGGGAATGATTATGTATATGTGAACTGTATGGAGCAACCGCTCGCGCAGCCGGAGGCGGTGGCGCGGTTTGTCAGCGACAGGCATTTTGGCGTCGGTTCGGACGGGCTGATCCTGATCGCGCCGTCAGACGTGGCGGATTTTCAGATGATCATGTATAATGCGGACGGTTCGCGCGGCGAGATGTGCGGGAACGGCGTCCGGTGCGTGGCAAAATATGTTTACGATTACGGGTTGACCGATAAAACCGAAATAAGCGTAGAAACGCTTGGCGGGATCAAAGATCTGGAGTTGACAGTCACAGACGGGAAAGTGGCGCGTGTGAAAGTGGACATGGGCGCGCCGGAGCTTCTGGCGGAGAAGATTCCGGTTATTTACGAGAGCGCGGACGGGCGGGTTAAGGATGCGCCCATCTCGGTCGGCGGGCGGGAGTATCGTATGACCTGCGTTTCGATGGGCAATCCGCACTGCGTGGTGTTTGTTGAAGACGTGGATGGACTGGAGATCGAAAAGACGGGCCCCCTGTTTGAAAATCACGCCTGCTTTCCGAAGCGGATCAATACAGAGTTTGTGCGCGT
>CANQQG010000074.1 GCA_947625875.1 uncultured Lachnospiraceae bacterium | reverse complement strand
GAAATGCCCATCCCGTTCACCCGGCTGACCCACACGCCGTTATAAGAAACTGCGCCGGAAAAATACAGCAGACCGAGCGCAGCCAGCAAACACGCGCCCATCTGGCGGCAGTACTGCGCAAGCCGCGTATAATCCGCCAGATACACCAGCGTTAAAACGGCCATGCCGACCGCCGCGTTCCGGCACTGGTTCCCGAAATAATAACCGTTTCCCTCCACGTTTTTGCAAACCGCATACTGCAGCAGCAGCCCGGCTGTACACAGCGCCGCAATGGCCGCAAGCATCCCCCACGCGGGCCTTGGCCGGTGGAGCATATCCAGCGCCGTCCCCGCTTCCAGCGGGTCGCCCATATCCGCAACGGCTCTCTCCTCCGCCTCTTCATCCGTCATGCCGTCGGCAACATACGCCGCCTTCTGGTCATCCAGATGCCCTTTCACCTCATGGTAAACCTGTTCCCGCGCGCGTTTTTCGCGAATCTGCGCGATCAGCGCTTCCAGATATTTTTCTTCCATACCCGTCCCTCCTTTCCTGCAGCCTTACCCTTCCATGCACAAAACGTCCGCCACCGCCTGCACATATTCCTGCCACGCTTCCTTTTTCTGCTTCAGAGCGCGCCGCCCTTCTTTCGTAATGCGATAATATCTGCGCAGCTTCCCATTGGCCTCAGACTCATACGACTCCAAAAGCCCCCTGCACTCCAACGAATGCAGCAGCGGATACAGCGTCCCCGCCTTCAGCTCAAAGACATCATTGGAACGCCTGCGCAGCGTCTCCACCATCTCATACCCGTACATATCCTTTCCTTCCAGCAGACGCAAAAGCAGCATCGCCGTACTTCCCGACAGCAGGCTCTTATCAACCGCCATTTTCTCTCTCCTTTCCAGCCTCCGATAACAGAACGCCCATTAATGCGGCAAACGGCTATCGATTATCTATATATCGTTCATCTATATAAATATATATCGAACATCTATATATGTCAAGACAAAAAAACAGCGTACAGATTTAGGAGTTATCTGTACGCTTCTATTATGGTTTATTTGGGGAGAATAAACCATTACCAAATTAGGGGGATAGATAATTACGAAGTTCTTCGCCGCTTCCCTTGCGACATGATTACTATACCGTATATTTGATCGGAAAACAATCTGTATTTCTTTTTAAATTATATAAATTTCTTTTTAAGTAACAATTTCCGCCGGAAAAACAGACGTCCGGACGGAAACCTTATAAAATATAAAATAGACGTTGACAATCCATATTATTTTTGCGAAAATAATCAAAATATGGAAAAAACAGAATCTTTTCTACAAATGAAAATCATCTTATGCAGGAGGCAGATATCATGCGCAAAACAATCAGTTTATTCCTGGCGGTTATCATGGTCTTTACCATATCAGCCCCAACCCGCACCTGTGCGGCGCGCCGCCGTTTTCTTTTAATCGGCGATTCGCGGCTGGTCGGCATGGCAAAGACGGACGACCGCCTGTCTGAATATTACGTCCTGGCGCAATCCGGCGGTTCCGGCAAGCGGAACATATCTCCGGACGGGAAAACATGGACATGGCTGGAAACCTACGGCAATGTACACCGGAAAGTAAATTCTTTAACCAACAATACCAGCTCCCCCTCCTTTGATCTGGCAGCCTGCGCAAAACGGCAGGGGATTACCGACATCGTTTATATGATGGGAAGGAATGTGATTGACGGCTATAATTATCAATGGGGCATCGAAGCCGCGCGGATGCGGGCCGTTGAGCGGGCTACCGGCTGCAATATCTGGTTCGGGTATGTCATACCGGATATCAGCTCCAAACACGCCACAAACGTAAATATCATACATTTTAACAAAGAGCTTGCAGCGAGAGTGAAAAAATCCCGCCGGATCAACCTCTACACCCCAATGAAAAATCACGACCTGTTAAGCCGCGACGGCACACATTATTCTGATTACTCAGACGCCGTCGACGTACTCGTCAAAACACTGCGTTGACGGTTGTTTTTTATCAGATAACATCCCGCCGCGGGATTCGTATGCCCACCAGCGTCCCCTCATCCTCCTCGCTCTGGATCGTAATGCCATAATCCCCGCCATAGATCATGCGGATGCGCTGGTCGATATTGCGCAGCCCCACGCCGGAGCCTCTCCTGCCGGAAACGACATTGCCGCTCATGATCTCCCGCACGCGCTCCTCGCTCATGCCCGCGCCGTTGTCCCCGACTTCTATCAGGATATCGTCTCCGTGTCCATACACGCGTATCACGATCTTCCCGTCCCCGAGGCTGTTTTCCACGCCATGGTAGACCGCGTTTTCCACGAGCGGCTGCACGATCATATTCGGGCACTCGCATTGCAGCAGGCTTTCTTCCGCATGGATCTCATAGACAAATACATCCGCAAACCGCATATGCTGTATCAAAAGATAACCGTTGATACGGGAAAGCTCTTTTTCAATCGTGATCATGTCCTCGCCGTTATTGAGTGTGCCGCGGTAAAAATCCGCGAGCGCGGACAGCATTTCCCCCGCGCCGTCATACTTGCCGCTCTGCAGCATCCATATGATGGAATCCAGCGTATTATAAAGGAAATGCGGGTTGATCTGCGACTGCAGCAGGCGGATCTCCGTTTTCCTGCGCTCCTCCTGCTGTTCCTGCGTATCCGCCATCAGGCGTTCGATATTCGCCGCCATCTCGCTGAATTTCTCGCCCAGATGCATGATCTCATGCGCTCCCTGGATTGTCTCTATTTTATCAAAATTGCCGGCGGAAAATTCATCTGCGGCCTTCTCCAGCTGGCGCACCGGCAACGTGATCTTGCGCGCCACAAAAATATTAACAAAAACAAGCAGGCCGACGAGCATTGCCATGATAAACCAGTTCACATAAAGCTGCATCGGCCGTTCCTTCGCCAGATACGCGGAGACGTCTGTCACGTACACAATCCGCCAGCTGGTGTAAGAAAGCGTTTTTACGCTGATGTTCATCCGGCCCGCCTCCACGCGCACCTGATAGCTGCCGTCCTCTTTCCGGACGCGGCTGACCGTATCCTCCCGGAACGTCCCGTCCTCAATCAGCCGTTCCTTGGGGTGGAACAAAAGCTCCCCATCTGCATCCACCAGGTAATAATAACTGTACACATCCTGTTCATGCCGCAGGATGCGGAACATATGCTCCGCGGAAAAATTAAGCAGCATGACCTGCCGCTCTACGTTCCCGCCGCGCCTGACGGACACATAACGGGAGAGCGAAATGACCTTTCCCCTGCCGTCCGCTTCCTGCGGATACACGCGGTCATCATGCGGCGGCATGAAATACGTGCGCCCGTCCGCTTCCACCGCGTTCCGGAACCACGCCGCGTCCACAGGCGCCCGCCCGTCTGCCGGCCGGAACGGATACGAAAAGGTACAGCTCCCGTCCATGTCAAACATCCCGACTGATTCAAGGGGAACGCCTTTTAAATAAAAATCCAGCGTCTTCTCCTCCGCCCGTCCGATCTCCTCATAATGGCAGAGCATCCCGTCATACAGCTGGTCAAAAGCCGCCAGCATACTCTCGGTATGGTAGGTCATCTGATCCGCCATCTGCATCAAAAGCTGCTCGTTTTTATCCATCAGGGAACGGTTAGCGCTGTCCGCAAACTGTCTGGAAAACAGCAGGCCGAGCGCAAAGATGCAGACGGCCGACACCAGCGTGAGCATGACGGCGATCTCCATCTGCAGGCTCTTGCGGAAACGCCCGCCCTTCCACGCCGCCATGCTTCCTTCCAACGCTTTCATCCCTGCATCTCCCGCCTGTACTGTTTCCGGTAATTCGCCGGAGAAACCTGCATATTTTTCTTAAACACATAGCTGAAATAATTCGGCTCCGTATAGCCGACCATCGCGCTGATCTCCCGCGTTTTATAATCGGTCGTCTCCAGCAGGCGCTTTGCCTTTTTCAAACGCTGTTCCGTCAGGTAGCACACAAACGTAATCCCGTTCTCCCGGCTGAATATCGTCGAAAAATGCGACGGGCTGACATGCAGATGGTCGCAGAGCATTTCTACGGAAAGTTCCGGATCGGCATAATGGCTGTCGATAAATTCCTTTGCCTGCCGCGCCAGGCGCTGGTTCGCGTTCATGCGGTTGCTCATGATCGCCCGGCTCAGCTGCAGGCAGTAATCGTGCATCCATGTCCGGATCTGCCCGCCCGTCTGCAGCGCCATGACCTGCTGCATACTGCCCATGATATCGGAAAAACGCTCCTCGTCATTCAGCCCGTACTGGTACGTGATATTCTGCAAAAAGAACAATGCCGCCAGGACATGGTTGCGGTAAAGGTTCATATCAATCTTTTTTTCCACCGCCCAGTTATAGTGCCGGTCAATCTCCGCGATGATCCGGTCCTCCCTGCCGGTCTGTATCGCGTCAAATAACTCCTGATGGTTCCGCGTATCCTCAAACACCATATGCATCTGCCGCGGTTCGATATCCATTATATAATTCACCGGCGTATCCGGCGACACCGTACTGAATTCGAGCGCGCGCCGCGCCTCCTTAAAGGATTCCCGCAGCATCGTCTTTTCCGTATAGCCGCTCCCGACGCCGCTGTAAACATTCCGGCGGTAAAAACGCCTGCCGCGTTCCGTCACCTCATTCAGATAGCGAAGCACCGTATTCAATATCTGCCGGTCATGGTAGGCGCACAGAAACACCATCTTATCATAATAATTGAACATGATGCAGTCCGTAACTTTATTGAGCATTCCTTCGATCAATTTCCCGACATAAATATCCTGCATCCGGTAATCCTCGTCCGGCGCCTCCCCCGACAGGGAATCCGTCTGGACGATCACGACCGCATAAAACGCGCCTTCAAACTTCAGCCCGTATTCCTGCAGCTTATAATCGATCGCATCCCCGGAAAGCCTGCCGTCCACAAGGCTCAGGAAAAAATGCTCCTTGATCAGCGGCAGGTTTTCCTCATAGACCTTTCTCAGATATTTCGCGTCCTGCGCATTGCGGATATCGGTGTCCAGCTCTTCGTGCAGGCGCAGCAGGAGCGCCTGCAGATCTTCCGGCTTCACAGGCTTGAGCATATAGTCATACACCTGATAGCGGATCGCCTGCTGCGCATAGTCAAAATCATCAAAGCCGGAGAACAGGATCATCCGGCTGCGCGTGAGCCGCCCCGCGATTTTTTTTGCAAGCTCCAGTCCGTCCATAAACGGCATACGGATATCGCTGATGACGACATCGGGCTGCAGCGACTGGATCATCTCCCATGCCTCTAATCCGTTTAACGCCGTCCCGACGACCTCATAGCCGACCGCATTCCAGTCCGTCCCGTTTTTCATTCCGTCCAGGATCTGCTTTTCATCATCTGCCAGAAGCACTTTATAACGAATCATCTGTAAAACCTCTCTAAGCCATTGCCGCCTTCATATTTTTTACAAACTCCGCCACATACGGCACGCAGTCCTTCCCATATTGCCCGCAGAGCTTTACGATCGCGGAGCCGACGATCGCCCCGTCGGAAACAGCCGCCATCTTTGCCGCCTGCTGCGGCGTGGAAATGCCAAAGCCGACCGCGCATGGGATATCCGTCACTTCTTTTACGAGCTTTACCATCGCTCCGATGTCCGTTGTGATCTCGCTGCGCGTCCCTGTCACGCCAAGCGAGGAGACGCAATAAATAAACCCTTCCGCCTGCGCCGCGATCGTGCGGATCCGGTCATGCGACGTCGGCGCGATCATCGAAATGAGCGCAATGCCGTTTTCTTTACAGACGCCCGCAAATTCATCTTTTTCCTCAAACGGGATATCCGGCAGGATCAGCCCGTCCATGCCAAGGGAGGCCGCTTTTTTGATAAAACGCTCCGCCCCATAAGAAAACACAACGTTCGCATAGGTCATAAACACCATCGGGATCTGCGAATTTTTCCGTATTTTTTCAACCAGATCAAATACAAGGTCTGTCGTCACCCCGCCGCTTAACGCGCGGATATTCGCCTCCTGGATCACCGGGCCCTCCGCCGTCGGGTCGGAAAACGGGATGCCAAGCTCGATCAGATCCGCCCCCGCTTTTTCCATCGCATACACAAGCTGCTCGGTCACTTCCAAAGAAGGGTCGCCGCACGTAATAAACGGGATAAACGCCTTTCCGTCCTGAAACGCCTGTAATATCTTATTCATAAATATCCTCTCCTCTGTAACGTGCGATCGCCGCGCAGTCTTTGTCGCCACGCCCTGATATATTGATCACAATAATTTTATCCTTATCCATTTCCGGCGCGATCTTCATCGCATGGGCGACCGCGTGTGCGCTCTCGATCGCCGGAATGATCCCTTCCGTCCGCGAAAGATATTCAAATGCGTTTACCGCCTCGTCGTCCGTTACCGGCACATATTCCGCGCGCCCCGTATCATGCAGCGCGGCGTGTTCCGGCCCGATGCCCGGATAATCCAGCCCGGCCGAGATCGAATATACCGGCGCGATCTGCCCGTATTCATCCTGGCAGAAATACGATTTCATGCCATGGAAAATGCCTAATTTCCCCGTAGACACCGTCGCCGCCGTCTCCATTGTGTCAATGCCGCGTCCGGCCGCTTCACAGCCAATCAGACGCACCTCTTTATCCGGAATAAAATGGTAAAACGCGCCCATCGCGTTCGAGCCGCCGCCGACGCATGCCATCACGACGTCCGGCAGCCTGCCTTCCGCCGCAAGTATCTGCTGCCTGATCTCCCGCGAGATCACCGCCTGGAAATCCCGCACGATCGTCGGGAACGGGTGCGGCCCCATGACAGAGCCGAGAACATAATGCGTATCGTCAATCCGCTTCGTCCACTCGCGCATCGTCTCCGACACCGCGTCCTTTAACGTCGCCGTCCCGGTCGTGACCGGATGCACCTGCGCGCCGAGCAGCCGCATACGGTAAACGTTCAGCGCCTGCCGTTTTGTATCTTCCTCGCCCATGAACACTTCGCATTCCATGCCCATCAGCGCCGCGACCGTCGCCGTCGCAACGCCATGCTGCCCCGCGCCCGTCTCCGCGATCACGCGCGTTTTCCCCATCTTTTTTGCAAGCAGGCACTGGCCCAAAACATTATTTATCTTATGCGAGCCGGTATGGTTTAAATCCTCCCGTTTTAAATAAATCTTCGCCCCGCCGAGATCCTGCGTCATATGCTGCGCGTAATACAGCCTCGACGGCCGCCCCGCATAATTATTATATAAATCTTCCAGTTCCCGGTTAAAGCCCTCGTCCTCTTTATAGCGGTTATAGGCTTCTTCCAGCTCTATGACCGCGTTCATCAAAGTCTCCGGTATATACTGCCCTCCATGTATCCCGAACCTTCCGTTTGACATCTGTTTACTCCTTTCCACCGCCGCCTGATGCGGAATATGCGCGCACAAGGCGCACCGTCTCCGCGATTTTGGCGGCGTCTTTATATCCGTCCGTTTCCACGCCTCCGGAAATATCCACCGCATACGCGCCCGTCGCAAGCGCGCTGCTTAAATTCGCGCTGTTTATGCCGCCCGCGAGGAAAAACGGTTTCTCATAGCCGCGCAGAAGCGACCAGTCGAACTGCCGCCCCGTCCCGCCGATTCCGTTGTCAAACAGCAGGTAATCCGCACTGCTGCCGCGCCAGGCGTCAATATCCGCCGTTGTTTTGACAGACACCGCTTTGATAACGGGCTTTCCGGTGGACTCTTTGATCCGGCGCACCTGCTCCTCGCTCTCCTGCCCATGGAGCTGCGCGATCTCAAATATCCCTTCCCGCATCAGCGCAATGACAAAATCCGTATCCGCATTGACAAACACGCCGACCGCGGTAATCTCCGGCGCAAGCATCCGCCTTAACGCCATCGCTTCCTCTGGCGGGATATAACGCTTCCTGTCCTCCGCAAACACAAACCCGATATAATCCGGCGGATATTGGTTCACCGCGGCGACGTCTTCCGCGCGCCTTAACCCGCATATTTTTATTTTTGGCATTGCGCTTCCCTCCGTCCGCAGCCGCCGCGAAGCTCCCGCAGCATCGCCGCCTTATCTTCCGCGCGCATAAGCGTTTCCCCGACCAGTACCGCGTCCGTCCCGTTTTCATAAAGCCTTGCGATATCATCCGCGCCGCGGACGCCGCTCTCGGAAACATATACAAATTCCGGCGGCACAAGCTCCCGCAGGCGGATACTCGTTGCGATATCCACCGTAAATGTCTTTAAATCGCGGTTATTCACGCCGATGACTCTGCCGCCGCACGCGAGCGCGCGCCGGACTTCCTCTTCCGTATGCGCTTCGATTAATGCGGAAAGGCCAAGCCTGTGCGCCGTTTCCACATATTCCTTTAATTCCTCATCTGATAAAATGGCGCAGATCAGCAGCACCGCAGACGCGCCGAGCAGCTTCGCCTCATAAATCATATAAACGTCCACCGTAAAATCCTTGCGCAATACCGGAATCGAAACCGCATCCGCGATCTCTTTTAAGTACGCATCCTGCCCCTGAAAATAATACGGCTCTGTCAGGCAGGAGATCGCGGCCGCGCCCGCCGCTTCGTATTCCTCCGCAATCCGGACATATGGGAAATCCGGCGCGATCAGCCCCTTTGACGGGGATGCCTTTTTTACCTCGCAGATAAATGAAATGCCTTCCTGTTTTAACGCCCGCTCAAACGGGAAGTCCGCCTGCGTGTTTCTGTTTTCTGCTTTTTCTTTTATTTCTTTTAAGGGAACGCGCTTTTTTTGCTCCGCGATCCGTTCCCTTGTCTTTGCCGCTATCTCATCTAATATTGTCATAACCCCTGCTCATCCTGATATTATTTTTGTGATTAAGCCTCGTTCGACAACCGGATAAACGCCTCCAGCCTTTCCATCGCCGCGCCGCTGTCGATCAGCTCTTCCGCCCTGCGCACGCCTTCCTCCAGCGAAGCCGCTTTGCCTGCCACATACAGCCCCGCGCCGGCGTTTAACGCAACGGCGTTCCTGCGCGGCCCCTTTTCCCCTGTTAAGACCGCTTTTGTGATCTCAGCATTTTCCTGCGGCGTGCCGCCTACAAGCGCGGATTTATCGCAGGTTTCAAATCCGAACTGCTCCGGCCTGATCACATATGACCGGTACTGTCCGTCCCGCACTTCACAGACGGTCGTAGGCGCGCTCATGGAAATCTCATCCAGCACGTCCTGCCCGTAAACGACCATCGCGCTTTTCACGCCGAGGTTCGTCAGCACGTGCGCCAGCGGCTCTACGAGCGCCTCATCATAAACGCCCATGACCTGCATATTCGCGCCCGCCGGATTGGAAAGCGGCCCCAAAATATTGAATACGGTACGGATGCCAAGCTCTTTGCGCACCGGCGCGACGTATTTCATCGCAATATGGTAATTCTGCGCAAACAGGAAACAGATATTGATCTTTTTCAGGATCTCCGCGCTTTTTTCCGGCGGGATCGTAATATTTACCCCAAGCGCTTCCAGCACATCCGCCGCGCCGCTCTTGCTGGACGCCGCGCGGTTGCCATGCTTTGCGACCGGCACGCCCGCCGCGGAAATGACCATTGCGGACGTTGTGGAGATGTTAAACGAATTGGATTTATCCCCGCCCGTACCGACGATCTCCAGCACATCCATATCGTGCAGGAGCTTGATGCAGTGCGCGCGCATCCCCGCCGCCGAACCGGTGATCTCGTCAATCGTTTCCCCTTTCATGGCAAGCGCGGTCAGGTATGCGCTCATCTGGATCTGGCTCGTTTCCCCGCTCATGATCTCATCCATAACGGCGCGCGCCGTCTCGTAACTCAGATCCTCTTTGCTGCTTAATGCAAGTATTGCTTCTTTAATCATTGCTCAATCCCTCCAGAAAATTTTTTATAAATTTATATCTGTCCACTCTTCCTGAGAAAGACAAAATACTTCTGTGATCAACCCTGACGCATTCGTTTTTGCGCCAAAACCAAATGTATCTCTGTCAGACTCAAACTCAATCATGCCAGGTTGCTGCGCGTATTTAAGCGTAATGTTCATCTTCGTAAACATTGTAATTGCAAAAACAAAGTCAACGCCCAGATATACCTCTGGACAAACAGCGACCAAAAGCCTTGTGTACGTAAATGATCCAAACTTAAAATCCGGTATTTGAAAAACCTTCACAGGGCTTCCTTTCCCGCCAAATCCGGATATCCACGTAGCGCCACACGCAACCGCTTCCGGATACTGCTCTTTTAAAAGTGTTTCTTCATGACACCAGACCGGAAATTCTGCCCCGGTATCTATCATGCATAATAATTGGTTATCAATGGTCACTGTGGGTTTTATTTTATTTTTAGACAGTAAAAATCTGCAGAACACCTGTTATCCTCCAAAACGTATCGGCCCAACATAACTAACTTCTGTTGTTCTGAATTTTCTAAAATCAACACCGGATTTTATCAGGGAAAGCCACACTTTATCACACTCTTCATCAGGGCAAACTTCCAAAATATCCCCCTCGACCACATCAATGCCATCAAGTCTGACATTTGTTACGAAGACCCACATATCAGGAAATCTGGATACTGCTTCATCATACGTAATGCGTTCTCCCTTTTCCCATTCCATAAAATACACCTCTTTTTAATCAAAATCCTCTTTGCCGCTTAATGCAGGCATTGCTTCTTTCATCATTGCTCAATCCCTCCAGAAAATTTTTTATGATCTTATGTCCATCCGGCGTTAATATGGACTCCGGGTGGAACTGCAGCCCATACACCGGATATTGCCTGTGCTCTACCGCCATGATCTCGCCCGCCTCCGTCATGGCGATGATCTTCAGGCAGTCCGGCAGCCGGTCACGCAGCGCAATCAGCGAATGATAGCGCGCCACCTGTATTTCCTCTTCCATGCCGGCAAAGATACCGCTGTCTGTATCCAGCCTCGCAACAGACGTCTTCCCATGCATGAGATGGTCCGCATACGATACGACGCCGCCGAACGCTTCACAGATCGCCTGGTGCCCAAGGCACACGCCCAGAATCGGAATCTCCCCGGCCAGCCTGCGCGCCACTTCCACGCACACACCCGCGTCCGACGGTTTCCCCGGCCCCGGCGACAGGAAAATCGCCTTCGGCCTCAACGCGCGGATCCCGTCAACCGTCATCTCATCATTGCGGATCACTTTGATATCCGCGTCAATGCTCCCGATCAGCTGGTACAGGTTATAAGAAAAGCTGTCGTAATTATCGATCAACAGTATCACAGGTCAATCCCTCCTTCCGCCTGCTCCAAAGCGTTTAATACGGCCCGCGCCTTATTTGCGCACTCCGCAAACTCGTTTTCCGGAACGCTGTCCGCCACAATGCCCGCGCCGGATCGCACGAACACCTTCCCGTTTTTGGCGAACGCCAGGCGGATCGCGATACAGGTATCTAAATTGCCTGTAAAATCAATATATCCGATCGCGCCGCCATATATGCCGCGTTTATTGTCCTCCAGCTCGTTGATGATCTCGCAGGCGCGCAGCTTCGGCGCGCCGGAGAGCGTCCCCGCAGGCAGAATCGAATCGACCGCGTCCAGCGCGTCTTTGTCGTCCCGAATCTCGCCTTTTACCGTCGATCCGATATGCATGACATGCGAATAACGCTCGACCGCCATATATTTTTCCACCTCTACGGAACCGATCTTACTGATCTTGCCGATGTCATTCCGGCCCAGATCCACGAGCATATTATGCTCCGCGCATTCCTTTTCATCCGCTAACAGCCCGCGCTCTAATTCTTTATCTTCCTCTTCCGTTGCGCCACGCGGCCTTGTGCCCGCCAACGGGAACGTATGCAGAACCCCGTTTTCCAGCTTGACAAGCGTTTCCGGCGACGCGCCCGCGATCTCGATATCGTCGCTGGAAAAATAAAACATATACGGCGACGGGTTTTCAGAGCGCAGGATCCGGTAAGCGTCCAGCAGGCTGCCTTCGATATCGGCCTCGATCCGGTTGGAAAGCACAACCTGGAAAATATCCCCCTCTTTGATATAATGCCTGCCCTTTTCCACAATCTCACAATACTTCTCTTTGTCGAACAAATACCGGAACGGGCTTTTTAATTGGAGCGGCGGATTTTCCGCAAGCCCGCCATGCAGCAGAAGCTTCGCCATCGATTCCAGTTCCAGCTCGCCTTTGTGGTACGCCGTATCCAGATCTTCCGTCTTGATATTTATGATCAGTATGATCTTCTGCCGGTAATTGTCAAACGCAATGACTTTATCAAACAGCATTAAGTCCACATCCTGAAACGACTCCTCATCTTTTGCGTCCAGCTTTAACGTCGGCTCGCTGTATTTAATATAATCATACGAAAAATAACCGACCAGCCCGCCCGAAAACGGCGGCATCCCTTCTAACGCAGGCGCTTTGTTTTCTTCGAGGATCCTGCGGATCAGCTTTCCCGGATGGTCCGTATGCTCCGTAAACGACGTGCCGCTCATGATCTTTACTTCCCCGTTCTGGCAGACGAAATTAAGCGTCGGATCGTATCCCAGAAATGTATATCTGCCCCACCGCTTCGACTGCTCCGCGCTTTCTAACAGGAAACAATGATGGCTGACCTGCTTTAACCGCCGAAGCGCCGTAACAGGCGTGATCGTGTCCGCGTAAAACTCCATTTTTATCGGGATCCTGCGGCAATCCTCCCGCTCCAATATCTCTTTTGCCTGGGTAAGTGATGGGTAAATCATAATCCTGCCTCCTGACTTCTTTTTGATCACAGCGTTTCCGCTCTGCGCGCCTGTGCGCACATAAAAAACACCCATCCATGAATAATGTAACGCTTACATCATCAAGGACGGGTGTCATGTGTCCAATCACATTCATCCGCGGTGCCACCTTGCTTCACAGAAACTCTGTGCCCTTTGACGAGATACAAACATATCTCCGGCAACTGACGTATGCCCAACGTCGCAGAATACTCGGCTTCAAGACCCGCCTGCGAGTCTTCGCGCAAAATCCGGGGCTGTGTCAAGACATATCCCGCTCCGGATCTCTGCGCATCCCTGCCTTTGGCTGCGCCCTCTGTGGTCCATTTAATAATCTGCGTTTAATCCGGCTCCCACCTGCCCGGACTCTCTGGGTATGCACAATTATTTTTATCTCCACTTCAACGGTTTCAACTGATTTTATTAAAACACGCGGCAGGGGATTTGTCAATGGTCTAAATTGCTTTTTTATAAAAATGCGTAATGCTTCCTCCTTCTGTCTGGGATGTTAAAAAAATTATTGTCAATTTCAAAATTACACTTGACACTTGCTTTCTGTCCATGCTAAGATACACTTGTTTCGGGGGAATGTTCCATTCCCCCATATATCAAGGTCTTTGGCGCGTCCGCCAATTACCCGGATAAAAAACGGATACCTTCCCGTCTTTAGGATTTAGCACTATATTTTTTGAGAGTTTATATATAAATGTTTTTCTCTAAGCCAGCATGTTTTCTGGCTTTTTTTGACTTCAAAAAAACTTGAAAAAATCTTTATTTTTAACTTGTTTTTATGGTGCTATGGTGTTATAAGTGTAGTCTCGGAAAGTCAGTAAAAAAACAGAAAAACATTTATTGATGTGAAGTTTGTGAAAAGGTGGAATAAAAAAATGGTTATTTTTGAGTTATTTCAAGATAGTGGTTAAAAAAAGGACATAACAATTAAACCTGCTAAAAATACTTTTTTAACAGACTGAAAAGTCATATTTTATCCGTTTTAAGAATTAAGCAGTATAGAGATGGGCAGCTTTATGCCTTGCATCCAAATGGATGCATATCCCTATGAGCATAGT
>CANQQG010000073.1 GCA_947625875.1 uncultured Lachnospiraceae bacterium | reverse complement strand
TATCCACGGTGCGCTGGTATGTTCAAAAAAGTTCTTCATAAAATCTCCAATCTGCCTATGCAATCCATCTATTCATTCATTTATCTGTCTGTTGGCTACCCATTACATCTCTGAATGTAATATTTCCTTTATTATAATCGGTTACTGCATGGCAGTCAAGCCGTTTGCGTTTCAGATCATGTGTTACCCGCTTTCGGCTTTCCGCTTTTCTCTTTCTTCCGCACCCCGTTCTCCAGAAAATACTTCTCATCCAGTGTCATCGGAAGTCCGTTTTCCTTCCTGTCTGCCAGCACAACGCCATAGAGTCTGCGCATCTTTTTCAGGGTTGTTGCCCGTATGCCCCGGACGTTCCGGTCTGTCTGCCGATGCTTTCCGCATAATCCTTTCCATTTCTTTTTTTAGTGTATCGCACTTTAGAATAAAAATAAAGTGCGTAAGTTTTTGTTATTGGTAACTTACACACTTTATTTTGCACTCCCGAAATCGTATTTTTGAGGAACATATATGACGGGGCATTCCGGACGATCTGAAACGATTGCTGGAAATCTCCGTTTTGTCATTTCTGTCAGATGATTCTTTTTTTCATCCGGACAGGTCTCGCAGACTTCTGTGATAGCGGTTTCCGCATGGATGGTTTGTAATTTTCGATATCGTAGTCTTATATGGTTCTTATATGATGAATCTCCTTTTGAATGATATATTATCCGTGTTAGAGCAAGAATAACCTTTGAGTAAAAAGGCACGAAATATATAAACATAAAATGTTAAGATAACAAAATAGATTTATAAGTGGTGAAAATTGACATTAACGCAAAAATATTGATACAAATAACTAATAAGAAGCTGAACAAATAAATATTATAGATTATAATACATAAGCGTCAAAAAAATTGGTACAAAAATTCGTGAAATATACTGAAAAAATATCTGAACAATCAGAGAAGTTGTAAAAAATAACTAATAAAGTGTTGCATATATAAACTAAATAAGTTATAATATACAAGAATTTTATGGTGGAAAGGGGATGCAATGTAAAATAAAGAATGTGCACAGATTGTTACAAGGAGAAAAAGAACAAAAAGGAATGAAAGGTGGAGTAAATTTATGAAAAAAATATGGGAGCGAAAAAAACATCTGACGGCGATAGCTTTGATTTTGGCGTTGTCGCTCACTTTGATTTTGCCTGCGGCTGTTACGGTACAGGCGGATGCGGAAGAAGGGGAATTTCTGGCAGCGCAGCCAATCAGCATGGGGCAGACGGTTATGGGCGTGATTGACCAGACGGGAGATACATCGGAAAATGGGGAATTGCAGTGCTACAGCTTTTATCTGCCGTCAGCGGGTTTGGCAGATATTAATATTACGGCATATTTGAACAAATATAGTATGTTCATATATGATAGTGACGGGGATTATATCTACGGATCAAGAGAGAATAAGTGGACAGAATCGGCAGGTTACAGGACAGATGATTATTGTTTGTATCTGGAACAGGGGAATTACTATATCAAAATTACATCGAGTTATTATTCGGATGAAAATTCGTATACAGGGACATACAATTTTTCCATTGCTTTTAAGAGTATGAATACGACAAACCGGGAAAGTGATGACTCATTTGTGAATGCTAATGCGATTTCGTTGGGACAGAATGTTGTAGGGCAGATTTCTATAAATGATGATATTGATACTTATTGTTTTACACTGAATAAATCCGGGTGTGTGAAATTTGATATTACGGCATATATGCAATATTATTGTGTGCTGCTTTACGATGAGGATGGAAATAGAATATGGTATACGGATCTTAATGAATGGAATGAAAATGCCGGGTGCCGTCATGATGATTATTATATTGACCTGGATCAGGGTAGTTATTATATACAGGTGACTGGAGGTGTTTACTATGATAGTAACTCTGGCTCGACTGGATATTATAAATTGTCTACGGGGTATGAAGATGCGAATGCAACAACTCAAAAAAGTGATAATTCCTTTGAAACGGCTAATATAATGAGCTTGAATAAGACTTATAAGGGACAGATTGCGTTGAATGATAATCTTGATGCGTATTATATCCGGCTTACTAAAAGCGGAACATACCGGCTGACCTTTACTTCTTATATGAAATATTATTCTGTGAAAATATTTGATCAGAATGGGGAACGTTTATGGTATACAGATCTCAATGAATGGGACGAAAATGTTGGCAGCAGAAAGGATTTGCATGATATTACACTGACAGCTGGGACATATTACATACAAGTGACTGGGGGTGTTTACTATGATAGTAACTCTGGATCGACTGGAAATTATAATTTCAATCTGAAAAAGCTTAGTCTGAAATCAATTAAGCTTACCGAAAAGTCGATTACTGTTTACAAGGGAAATACGCATCAACTGTATTATACGCTGAACCCGACCAGTATAAGCACGACTCTGAAATGGAAATCCAGCAATAAGCGGATTGCGTCTGTAGATAATAATGGCCTGGTGACGGCAAAAAGAAAAGGGGTGGCCAGGATTACAGTGACGACAAAAGAGGGGAAAAAAGCAAGCTGTAAAGTGAAGGTAATAAAATCCTATTGGTAATGAGTTTCGGGCGTAAAGAATAAACGAAAGGCGGAGTAAATTTATGAAAAAAATATGGGAACAAAAGCAGCATTTGATAGTGGCAGTCCTGATTCTGGCAATGTCGTTCGCTTTGTTTTTGCCTGCGGCTGTTACGGTACAGGCTGATTCTGATGATGTGGAATTTCTGATGGCGCAGCCAATCAGCATGGGGCAGACGGTTATGGGCGTGATTGATGAAACGGGCGATGTATCCGAAAACGGAACGGTGCAGTGTTACAGTTTTTATCTGCCGTCAGCGGGTTCGGTAGACATTGATATTACGGCATACTTTGAAAAATATGGCATGTTTCTATATGATCAGGACGGGGAGACGCTTTATAGTTCAACAGATAACAATTGGACCAAATCGCTGGGTTATGTAAAAGATTATTATTATTTATATTTGGAGCAGGGGAATTATTATATTAAAATAACGTCAAGTAATTATTCGTATCGTAACTCATATACAGGGACATATGATTTTTCCATTGATTTTGAGAGTACGGACACAACAAATCGGGAAAGTGATAATTCGTTTGCGGAAGCAAATACGATTTCACTGGGGCAGAGCGCTAAAGGGCAGATTTCCATAAATGACGATTGTGATATTTATTGTTTTACTATGGCTGCATCCGGGTGTGTGGAATTTGATATAACTTCATATATGAAATATTATTGTATAATTCTCTTTGATGCTGATGGGAAACAATTATGGTATGCAGACTGTAATGAAAGGAATAAAAATGTTGGTTACAGGCAGGATACATATCAGATTGATTTAGAACAGGGCAGTTATTATATACAGGTAAATGGGTATTATAGCGGATCTCGTAATAAATCGACGGGATATTATGAGTTGTCTACAGGTTTTGAATCCTCAAACGCAATGAATCAGGAAAGTGATAATTCTCTTGAAACGGCTAATAGGATAAACCTGAGTACGACTTATAAGGGACAGATTGCGTTGAATGATGATCTGGACACTTATTGTATTCAGATTTCTCAAAGTGGGACATACCGGCTCGCTGTCACTTCTTATATGAAATATTATTGCGTGGATATATACCGTCAAAACGGAGAACGCTTATGGCATACAGATTGTAATGAATGGAATGTAAATGTAGGTTATCGAAAGGACTCGCATGATATTACACTGACAGCCGGGACGTATTATATACAGATAAATGGGTATTATAGTGGAAATAGAAATAAATCAACTGGAAACTATAATTTCAGCCTGAAAAAAATCGGTCTGAAATCAATCAAACTCACTGAAAAGTCAATCACAGTTTACAAAGGCTACACGCACCAGTTATATTATACGCTGAACCCGACCAGTATAAGTACGACTCTGAAATGGAAATCCAGCAATAAGCGGATTGCATCTGTAGATAAAAATGGCCTGGTGACAGGAAAAAGAAAGGGAGTTGCAAGGATTACAGTGACGACAAAAGAAGGAAAAAAAGCAAGCTGTAAAGTGAAGGTATTGAATTATTGATCATGCAAAATGATGATATAAGAAAATGAAAGCAGCCACAGGGAACAATGGTAAAAAATTGTTTCCTGTGGCATGTTTAGACAGGGAGGATTTTTTATGAAAAAGACAAACGGAAAGAGACGGGGGCTGGCAATTTTGCTCACAGCTGCAGTATTGACGTCGATGCAAGGCATAAGTGCGTCTGCAGGAGTGGCGGAAACAACCGGGAGAAAAGCTTTGCGCAATGTGGAAAGTGAGAATGATGTTTCCGGAAAGTGGGATCTGGTTGATGATGGCGTGTTGTATTATGGGGCGCATGTTTATCAGTATTTTGAAGGTGGGGTATCCTGGAATCAGGCACAGGAGCAGTGCGAGGCATTGGGCGGTCATCTTGTTACGATAACGTCAGAAAAAGAACAGAAGCGCATAAATACGTATGTGCAGCAATTGCAGGGAGAGAAGCGATTGACAAAACAGGATATTTGGATTGGGGCGGAGATGAGTGATAAGAAAATCACATGGGTAACTCAGGAAGAGAGTGATTATACAAATTGGGCTTCTGGAGAACCAAATAATGTCTTCTCAATGCAGGATTGTGCTATGATGTATACACCATTGTCTATTAATGGAGCGTTAGGGTATTGGAATGATGAAAATAAAAATGGAAGAAATTGGAGTGGATATCAGTTAAAGGATATTGGATACATATGCGAATGGGAAACAGTTTATGATTATCCGGAAGAACAGGATTTTTCTGATTTGGAATTGAAGCAGTATATACAAAATATGCCTAAATTATCCGAAGAGGATGCAAGAATGTTTTTGGCATTTGTGTATAATGATTCGGATTATGAAGATGTAGATTTCATGGGTGATGAAACTTACTGTATGCTGACGGGGAATCTTAATGCGGCAGATTATTCGGTAGAGGAATTACAGGCTTATATATGGGACTTTTCGACATTTGTGCGCGCTGCGATGAATCAGTATGTGAAAGAGAGTGACGCTGCCGTAAAATATTTATCGGATGAATTGATTGAGTATTTGTCAAAAGAACTGGATGGAATGAATAATCTGGATGAAGAAATTATTAATGAGACTGCTGAAACAATACTGGGTTATTTGAAAGATGGGATAAAGGTTTTGTGCGCCAATGTTTCGGCAAAAAGACTGGGCATTGAATTAAAAGAAGAAACGTTTCAGGATGCACAGCTGATACTGGATATTGGTGAGGATGTAAAATCCTTTAAAGGTTCAGTAGATACTTATGTTGCGCGTTTAACGGCGGGAGTGCAGGCGTTTTTCCTTCCGATCAAAAGCGAAGCGGTAGGCAGATACTCCTATTTTTTGGCTTATTTAAACAATCGGGAGTCCGTCGACAGTCCGGATGATTACATTTTTCAAACATTAATGGATTATAGTCTGTTGGCGGCGAAAGAAAACAGCTATTGGTCAGGTTTGCTTGATATGACTACATGGATTAACGGAAAAGATGCATGGTATAATCACACAGATATGATAAACAGATGGGCGGAGTATTTTTATTGTCTGGAACAGTATATAAATGAAGATTATCATGTGTATCAAATAGAAAAAGTCATTTCACCAACTTGCACAAAAACAGGATATACACAGTATAAATGCGCATATTGCGGGGATTTTTATTATGCGGATCCAGTTGAAAAGCTGGGTCACAATATGAGATTCGAGTCCTATAAGGATCCGACCTGTACGGAAAAAGGAAATATTGCTTATTATCAATGTGAGAGATGTATGGGGTGTTTTTTGGATGCGCAGGGAGAAAGGAGTGTCGCGCTGGAATCTACGGAACTTGCGCCGCAGGGGCATTCTGGCGGAGCGGCGGATTGTGTAAAAAAAGCTGTGTGTCAGATATGCGGTGCGGAATATGGGAATCTTGATGGAACGAAACATGTTGAAACAGAATTGAAAGGGCAAAAAGAAGCTACTTGTACAGAAGAAGGATATACAGGTGATGTGTTTTGCAAAGCGTGCGGCGTCAAGATTGCGTCTGGAAAAAATATAGAAAAGCTGGGACATAATTATGTTGTGACAACTGTTCAGGATGCGACAAAAGAAATGGAAGGCATGCGCGAATATGTCTGCAGTAATTGTGGCGACAGATATACGGAGATCATTCCTGAAATTGAAGATGACATATCCGTAAGCCCTGCGGAGCTTGTGTTCAATGAACGCGGGCAGTCTCAGACCGTAACTGCGACAGTCGCGCCGGAACAGGCAGTCACATGGGAAAGTGACAATGAAGCAGTGGCGACAGTGAAGGACGGGATTGTTACGGCCGTAAGCAGCGGGACGGCAAACATTACAGCCCGGGCGGGAAATAAGACAGCGACAGTAAAGGTGACGGTGGATATAAAAGAAAATCCGACGCAGCAGCCATCAGGCAGTACGGGCGGCAACACGGGCAGCGCGGGCAGCACAGGCAGTAATATGGCAGGAACAGGAAGTGCGGGCAGCGCCGGCAGCAATACAGGCAGCGCGGGAAGCACAGGTGGGAACACGGGCAGCGCAGGCGGCAATACGGGCAGCGCCGGCAGTACAGGTGGGAACACAGGCAGCGCGGGCAGTACAGGAGGCAATACGGCTGGAGCAGGCAGTGCGGATAACGCGGGGAGTGCCGGAAGCGCAGGCGGCAATACAGGCGGAACAGGAAGTGCAGGCGACACAGGGAATACAGGCAGCGACAGCAGCGTGGAGAAGGATAATGACACAGGCAGGGACGGTGCGGATAAGTCAGACAGTGCCGATACGCCACAGGACACTTCTGACACGAGCAATCAGACGCAGACGCCAGACACAGACGCAGCGTATGAAAAAGGCGACCAGATCAGGGATAAGGCCACAAAGGCTGTTTATGAGATCACAAAGGAAGCTTCCGAGAGCGGAAAAGGCGGCACGATCGCCTATGAAACCCCGGCGGATAAAAAGGCGTCTTCCGTACAGATACCAAAGACGGTGACATTGGATGGCGTGACATATAAAGTGACGTCTGTCGCGGCGAATGCATTTAAAAACAATAAGTCGTTAAAAAAGGTGACGATTGGGGCGAATATAACAACTATTGGGAAAAATGCATTTTATGGCTGCACGAAGCTGAAAACTGTTGCCATGAGTAATGCCAGGACGATCGGCGCAAAAGCGTTCAGCGGTTGCACATCTCTGACAAAGGTTGCGCTTCCGGCAAAAACGACGTCGATCGGAAAACAGGCATTTTATAAATGCGCGAAATTAAAGACAATCACAATCGGGACAACGAAACTGACAGCAAAGACAGTGGGCGTGGATGCGTTTAAAGGCGTATATGCAAAAGTAACTGTAAAGGTTCCGGCGAAGGCATACAGCAGATATAAAAAGCTGCTGCCATCATGCGGACTGAGCAAAAAGGCAAAGATTGTGAAACAGTGATGGATTGGTGTTGAAAATAATAAACAAACCTATCGAAAATGGAACTGTAAAAACATCGGAGAAGCTCTGCGGAAGCAGGGCTTTTCTTAATCAGAACCCGGAAAATACAATGACAGCCGGAAAAACACGAAGAATTTTGTGTTTCAGATTGTACGAAACGGAATGATATGTTACAATAGGTGCTGGTGTCGGATAACGGGACATTGAAGATTAAACTGACTGGCGGGGAATTGTTCCATACGGATCTGGGACTTGCGATGAAGGTTATCAAACATCAGAAGGAAGATGCCGATGAAGTAATCAAGGAAACAAACCACAGGAAGATTGACAGGGATACAGCATTCTTCCTGAACAGGGCAGTAAATCTTGGATTGGAACATGAAGAAAAGGATGGAGGGATTGATATGTGTTTGGCGCTTGAGAAGAAATATAAAGATATTGTTTTTCTCAAATGTCTGAGGAACACAGGGAAATTTTGTTTCTCCATACAATCCGGACATACGGCTCAAAGAAGATCAGAGAAGTGAAAAGTCATCCTTGACGACGGCAAAGACGGTTAGTATAATGGTAATATAATTTTTAGAGTTCCGATTATAATACATAGAGAGGAAAGAATGCCATGGAAAAAACGAACGCAAAGGAAGCGATGAAAGAACTGACGATATTGCTGATGTATTTGTCCCGTTTTTCCGAAAAAGACCGATTCAGCGACGGCAAGGATTTCTACGCATGGAAGGGCTATGATTTTGATGTTATCAATGGGTTAGATGACGCGGATTATATCCGTCAGGGAAGCCATCCATCCCGCAGCAAGTCCGTTTATCTTACTGATGCCGGAATTGACTATGCGAAAACGTTGATGGAGAAATACGGGATTGAGGATTGGGGATGATAAGGATTGTCAATGAAACATAATTCCGATGATGAATGATTGGATGGTTGGATGCGATGACTGAAAGGAAGAAAAATACATCGAACAATAATAAGCTGCAAATCCGTAACAGTACCGTTGACTTTCTTGTGTTTACAAAAGATGCACACGAAAAAGGCATTGAAGTCCGGGTGCAGGATCACGACGTATGGCTGACACAGAAAGCGATAGGACAGCTTTTTGATGTGGATAGAAGCGTAGTGACAAAGCATTTGAAAAACATCTATGAAAGCGGTGAATTATCCGAAGATTCAACTTGTGCAAATTTTGCACAAGTTGCAGACAACGGGAAAACCTACCAATACAAATTTTATTCTCTGTCTGCCATTATTGCCGTGGGTTATCGTATTAACTCCGGTAGGGCAACGCAGTTCCGGCAATGGGCAACAAAGGTATTGGATACGTTTGCAAAACAGGGATATGTCTTCGATAAGAGCAGATTAATCAACGGGCAGATTTTTGATGAGGACTATTTTGACCACTTCAAAAGATCATATGGGGCTGACCTCGTGGCGAAACGCTACTGATGGCAAAATTGTAAAAGCGGATGTATCTATCGTCAAGAATTATTTATCTCTTGACGAAATGCAGGAACTGAACGAGATCGTCACTATGTATCTGGACTACGCCACAAGGCAGGCCAGACGGCATATCCCTATGACAATGGCGGACTGGGCATCCAAGCTGGATGCTTTTTTGCAATTCAACGATGCGGAGATTTTACAAGATAAGGGAAAGGTAACTGCCGCAATCGCAAAAGCGTTTGCAGAGAGCGAATTTGAACAGTATCGAATTATTCAGGATTGCCTGTATCAAAGTGATTTTGACCGTCTGATTGCCAGTGCAGAAGAAAGTGACAAATAAGGTTAACTGTTCATGCGGCGCAACTGAGCCGGAACGCTTTTATCATGGTTTTGCATTTAAAGGGAAACGTGTGCTGGTCGGCGGGAAATAATAATCAATATAGTATTTTCAGGTTGCCATACAGGTGCGGCGAATGCCGCATATATGGCAACCTTTTAAGTTATTACAATACCTTGAACAGAAGAATAGTTGGCAAACATTACATTTGGCTTTCCGTTTCGGTCTGCATTAATATATTCAACTGTTTTATCATTTCCACCAGATGCTTCTTTTTTTCGTCCGGGCAGGTCTCGTAGACTTCTATGATGGCGGATGGCAGGAAGTCCTCATCTTTGCCGCCTTTTAAAAGCTGGTCGAGGCTGACATGAAAAAAGCGGGATAAAAAAAGCAGTTTTTCAATAGAAAGTCCCGCAAGCCCGCGTTCCGCCTCGCTGTAATGTTTGATGGAAATATCTAATATTTCAGCCATGTTTTCCTGCGTGAGATTTGATTTCTCGCGGTAAGTGCGCAGCCGTTTTCCCATGGCCGGTTTGTAATCTTCGATCTTGTAGTCGTATATGGTTCTCATATGATGAATCTCCTTTTGAATATATTATATATTGTCCATGTTAGAGTAAGAATAACCTCTAAAGTTTTCAAAAAATGCAATAAAAATGCATTAAATATATAAACCTGATAGGTTATAATGTGTAAAAATTTGCCATGAATAAGGAAGAACAGCCAAAAGAATGGATGCAGATATTTTTGACAGGGGGCTGCTGATCCTGCTGCCGTTTTATATCTTTTCGCATGAGAAGAATTTTCCGGCATACAATTGTGATGCGCGAAAACTTGCGGAGCTGAAGGCGGATTACCGGGAAATCATGAAACGGCTTCAGGGACAGACCGCGGGCGTTTCTCAGAATCAATAAAAATGGCGCGAAAGGTAAACCAGGGATTTTTGTATTGAAAACACATGAAAATATGATTCTTCATGATCGGAATCCGGAAAATTTTTGAAGATAAGTATAGGGAGCGATTGATATGTTTTGTACATGATATAATCTTGCAGAGTTTGATACAAAGCCGGGGAATAATTGAAAGGTGCGCCTTTGCGGTGTAAAATGTGCGCCGGGTGACGCCCGGTTATTTTTTTGCCGCTTTCTGTTTCCGGCTACGTAGATTCCACGTTTTCAGAACGAGGATTTTCCATTGGAAATTCGCTCGGCATGGGTGAGCCGCAGTTCATAATGCCTGTATCTCCGTCTATTGAAAACTTGAAGCTCACCTCTTGACAAACTAACGGTGTTAGCGTACAATGATGCTAACGCTGTTAGTTTATCGAGGAGGGGACGATGGCTCGACAAGGTTTGACTCGCGCGGACATTATTGACGCCGCCATAAAGATGATTGAATCGGAGGGACTGCACAGCTTTTCCCTTCGGGAACTGGCAAGCAGGCTCCATATAAAAGCGGCGTCGCTGTATAACCATATCAGAAGTTCGGACGAACTCCACACTGAGATCGGCTACTACGCGATTTCGGAACTTAAGAAGGCACAACTGGCCGCCATTGCCGGAAAGGAACGGTCAGAGGCCATCGAATCACTGGCTGACGCCTATTACCGTTTTGGCAAAGAGCGTCCGGAAATCTATAAAGTCATTCTGTCTCTGCCTATGGTGAAAAATGACGCGATTCACAAGGCTGGCTTTGACATAGTGGAGCCGATCATGACGGTTCTTAGCGGATACAGGCTGACTGAGGGACAGAAGATGCACCTGCAGAGGGTCTTTCGCAGCATCATGCACGGCTTTATCTCGCAGGAGGAAGCGGGCTGCTTCCGGCAATATTCGGTCGATGTTGAGGAAAGTTACAGAATGGCGGTTCGAGGATTTATTTTGCTTTTGGAAAATTCTGAGAAAGAGGCGTGAACATGAAAACAGACAAGACAGAACTTTTTGAAAAAACGCCGGTAACGCGGGCGGTTCTGGCATTGGTGATTCCGACGGTAATCAGTCAGATGATTACCGTCATTTACAATATGGCGGATACGTTTTTCGTCGGACAGGTAGGCGACCCGAATCAGGTTGCGGCGGCTTCTCTTTGTCTGCCGCTATTTTTAGTGACCACCGGGCTTGCAAATCTATTCGGAATAGGCGGCGCAAGTCTTATATCGCGAAGTTTGGGACTTGGCAACACGGACAAGGCGCAGAAAACATCCGCATTCTGTATCTGGACATCTGCCGCAGTAGCGCTTCTATACGGGCTTGCGATTTTTGCGTTGCGTGGGGCAATTTTGCCTGCTGTCGGCGCCGACGAATTTACATATGATTTCTGTGCGAGCTATCTTTTCTGGACGCTGACCGTGGGCGCAATACCTACCGTACTAAATGCCGCTCTTGCACATCTCGTCCGGGCGGAGGGATATTCCGGGCAGGCGAGCTTCGGCGTTGCACTCGGCGGCGTTTTGAACATCATTTTAGATCCCGTGTTTATTTTCGGTTTTCATCTTGAAATCACGGGTGCGGCTGTCGCGACAATGTTATCAAATCTGATTGCAACGCTCTATTTTATCGCGCTCATTCTTATTAAGCGCGGTAAGTTCCACCTTACCCTTAATCCAGGATATTATTCCGTCTCGGACGGCATACCCAAAGAAACGCTGTTGGTGGGACTCCCCAGTTCTATCATGAACATCATGGGAATCTTCTCGAACATCACCCTCAATAAACTGCTGGTTCATTATTCCAATGCGGCGGTAGCAGGAATCGGCATCGCCAAGAAGATCGATATGCTGTCCTTTGCGATCGCCAACGGTCTCTCGCAGGGCGTTATCCCTCTGATCGGATATAATTACTCCGCAAAAAACACCGGGCGTATGCGCTCCGCCATTAAGGTGACGCTGATCCTGAGCCTTGCCGTTACGACAGTCGGGGCGATCCTGCTGTTCACCTGCGCCAATCCCTTGGTACGGGCATTCATCAATGACGCAGAAACGGTGCGGTACGGCAGTATGTTCCAGCGAATCATCTGCATCACAGGGCCCTTCACGGCAATTACAACGGTCATTATTTCCATCTTTCAGTCTGTGGGACAGAAAGGAAAGCCGTTGGTGTTGTCCATGCTGAGAAAAGGCGGGCTGGATGTGCCGTTTATGTTCCTTCTGGATCATCTTGCCGGTGCTGACGCCATCGCGTGGGCAACTCCTATCGCGGACTGCGGCGCTATGCTGGTTGGCATTCTCCTGTTTGTGCCGTTATGGAGAAAAATGGGAAAAGAATAGCAAAGAACTCCTCACCTCCGATGTGGAAGTGAGGAGTTCTTTTTTGCCCTTATTGACACCTTTTAATTATTCCTGCACCTTTTAATTTTCCATTTTTTATTACACCCCAAAATATCTGTAGCCTTTTTCGGCACTTCTGCGCCGGAGAAGGCTTTTTCTGTTTGTATCAAAATCAGCAGGTGAGTTCCCTTATGCTTATACAACTAAATTCCTGCTGCGCACTCATTAAGTGCTCCTATTTCATTTATTGCTGATTCTGGCTGCTAATATAGTCGCTCATTCCCTTATTTTTTCTTATCCCGATAATAATCTGAACAATTTTAATCAGGAAAAACAGCCAGCCAATGCAAAAGGAAAGACAAATCTTAATTGCAAAATAAATGATCCATCCAATTATCGGCATAATCAGAAAGATGTCAGGCGTAATCTTATTAAGCGCGCTCCAACCATAGGGAACGCCGCCGAATACAAATACAATAATTAAAAAAGAAATCAAATCAAAGCCGTCATAGGCAAAACCCCCGCCAAAATACAAATATCCTCCAACAATCATCATGGCAACGCTTAAAATAATATCCTTAATCAGATTAATTCTGTTCTGATTATTCATCTCCTTTGCACATTCCGTACATAATGGCGGAGAATACACATTCATACACTCCTGACACAACACTTTTCCACACCGGTTGCAGGTTCCTACTCCCTCCCTGTCAACATGATAATAGCATCTCATTTTTTTCTCTCCTCTCTTGTCTGTGTTTTGGCAGTCCAGTATATCCAGAGCTGTCAATTCCATGCAACCATATGGTAGCATTTCAATCACCATTATGTCACCATTTGGTATCATTGTCAAGAGTTGGGAGATACTAACTTTAACCGTATCATTTAATAAAAGGAATTTTGTCTATGAAATACCAGCGTTTACAGAATTTAAGAGAAGACCATGATCTGCGCCAGCAGGATATTGCAGATTTGCTACACTGCCAGCGCAATGTATACCGCCGCTATGAATCCGGGGAACGGGAAGTACCGGTCTGGGTCATTACCACTTTGGCAGAATATTACAATGTCAGCACAGATTATCTATTAGACCTGACCGACCGGAAAGCCCCCTACCCCAAAAAATAAAATTCTTATCTACAATTTCCGTACAAACAATGCGCGTATGGCGTTTAAGACTGCTAACACCATAACGCCTACATCTGCGAAAATCGCCAGCCACATATTGGCAATTCCCAG
>CANQQG010000072.1 GCA_947625875.1 uncultured Lachnospiraceae bacterium | reverse complement strand
ATCGTAAGCAATATCCAGACCTATACCAACGAAGTGCTTCATTCCGGCGAAGCGCTTGAAAATATGGCTGTCAGCACGAGCGGCAACGCGGACAATATCACCAGCACGATCAACGGCCTCTCCAAAGGCGCGGTATCTTTAGCGGAAGATATTGAGAGCGCGACTTTAAAGATTTCGGAGATGGGCGACCTGATCGGAAATATCGTGGAAAATATCGAAAACCTCAACGACGCCTCTGCCAATATGCAGAACGCAAGCACAGAGGTCATGGGCATCATGCAGGCGCTCGACGTCTCCAACAACCAGACCGCCGAGGCCATTTATAACGTGGCAAAAAATGTCGCGGCAACCGATGAATCCGTAAACCGCATCTCCGAAGCCGTAGAGCTGATTATGGGCGTGGCGTCCCAGACGAACCTGCTGTCTTTAAACGCCTCCATCGAAGCGGCGCGCGCGGGCGAGGCCGGGAAAGGGTTTGCAGTCGTCGCCTCGGAGATCCAGAAGCTGTCCGATGAGTCCAACAGCTCCGCGCAGCATATTTCAGAGATCATCAATAACCTTGCGATGGACTCCAAAAACTCCATGAAGATGGTCGAAGACGTAAAGGAACGGTTAAAAGAGCAGCAGGATAAGCTGAACGCGACGAAAAACCAGGTCGGAAACGTCAACGACGGCATTGTGACCGCAAACGAGGGCACCGCGTCGATCAACGGGCGCGCGCAGGACTGCAATTATGCGCGCACTGACATTATGGACATTATCCAGAACCTGTCCGCCATCTCGGAAGAAAACGCGGCTTCCGCCGAGGAAACAGCGGCTTCCATGCAGGCGCTGAACGAAACGATAAACCTTGTGGCGGATTCCTCTGTCAAGCTAAAGGATCTGGCGTCCTCGCTCGATGAGAGCACAAAATTCTTCAAACTGAAACAACAGCAGTAAAACGGATATATTTTCAAAGAAAGAATATACTATTATAAGCTTTTTACGAAAGGGGTTTTTCTTATGGCAGTTACAGCAGTTACATCCGAAACTTTTGAAACAGAGGTCTTAAAGGCAGACCGGCCGGTCATTGTCGATTTCTGGGCGGCATGGTGCGGACCCTGCAAGAAGCTCTCCCCGATGATCGACCAGCTTGCGGAAGAAACCGCTGACATAAAATTCTGCAAAGTGAACGTAGATGAGGAGCCCGACCTTGCTTCCCGTTTCCGCATTATGAGCATCCCGTCACTGCTCGTCTTTAAAGACGGGGAGCTTGCGAATACGTCAGTCGGCCTTATTTCCAAAAATGAAGTTCTTGCGCTTGTATAAAATAACGGACGGAGCGCGCAGGACGGCGCCGGGATCAGGGTTCGCCTGATTCCGGCGCCGTTTTTTTGTCATAGTTTTCCAGAAAATGATGCCGCACGCCGTCTTTTTTATAGGCGATGACCGTACTGAGATTTACATTTTCCACGCTCTTAAAAATATTTCCCTCAATATAAGGGTTATCCTCTTTTAAATATGCGATCAGCCGTTTTACATCCCTGCGCCGGGAGGTCGTCTCCTTATCGTCTCCCACGGCGCACGCTTCCGTAAAATGGCAGGCGCAGCGCAGAAACTGCAGCCCATTATAATCCCGCCAATGCTCGATATCGGCCTCCCGCACCAGATACAGCGGGCGGATCAGCTCCATCCCTTCAAAATTTGTGCTGTGCAGCTTTGGCATCATTGTCTGGATCTGGCCGCCATAGAGCATTCCCATCAGGATCGTCTCAATGACGTCATCATAATGATGTCCGAGCGCGATCTTATTACAGCCAAGTTCACTTGCCTTACTGTATAAATACCCCCGCCGCATCCGCGCGCACAAATAGCAGGGCGATTTTTCGATATGGTCTACCGCGTCAAAGATCTGCGACTGGAAAACGGTCAGCGGAATGTCCATGATCTTTGCGTTATATGCGATCATGTCGCGGTTTTTTTCATTATAGCCGGGATCCATCACAAGAAACGCCAGCTCAAATGCAAATTTCCGATGCCTCTGCAGCTCCTGGAAGCATTTTGCCATCAGCATGGAATCTTTCCCGCCCGAGATACAGACCGCCACCCGATCGCCCGGCGAGAGCATCTCGTAGGCATTGATCGCTTTTGCAAATTTGCTGAATATGCTCTTGTGGAACTTCTTGCGGATACTCAGTTCCACCTGCGGCGCACAGTATCCTTCTATCGCATTTGTCGCATTTGTCGCTTCTGTCGCTTCCGTTACCGCCATTTTCTCTTACCTCCCTGTCAGCTCCCGGTGTGTCTCAACCAGACTGTCACCGCGATCTTCTCTTAGCTCATAGCCGATGGATGCGATTCTCTGCCTCAGACAGGCGACGCACTGCGCGGATTCCTCCCCCGTACAGATCTTATGATCATACAGCAGGTACTTTTTGCGCACGCCCACCGGGGAAAGATTTGGCATAACGACATTCGCGCCCGCCAGAATCCCCAGCTCACGCCCCTTCGGATGGATCGTCCCAAGCGCCGTCGTCGCCGGAAGCAGCGCCTTTGGCAGCAGCAGACGCAGGATGGCGAGCAGTTTCAACGTCAGCTCCAACGTCCCGCCCGGCTCTTTTGCAAACGGCGTGTCCTTCTGCGGGATAAACGGGCCGATCCCCACCATATGCGGCTGTAATTGCTGCAGATAATGCAGATCTTTTATTAAATGGTCCGCTGTCTGCCCCGGCGAACCGACCATAAACCCCGCGCCGACCTGATAGCCAAGCTCCCGCAGCTGACGCAGGCAGTTTTTCCTGTGCGCCAGGCTCATTTCCTGCGGGTGCAGCCTGCGGTAATGCGCTTCATCCGCCGTCTCATGGCGCAGCAGATACCGGTCGGCCCCGCATGCGCGCCAATGCTGATACGCGGCATAATCCCATTCTCCGAAAGAAAGCGTGACCGCGCAGTCCGGATGCCGTTCCTTCAATGCGGCTACGATCTGCCCGATCGTTTCCTTTGTATAATAGCCGTCCTCCCCGCCCTGCAGGACAAAGGTGCGGAAACCAAGCGCATACCCTTCCTCCGCGCAGGCGCAGATCTCCGATTCCTCCAGCCGGTAACGCTCTGCATGCAGGTTGTCCCTGCGTATGCCGCAATAATAGCAGTTATTCCTGCAATAATTTGTAAATTCGATCAGGCCGCGCATATAGACTTTTTTCCCATAATACGATTCGCGCACAGCTCTTGCCGCCTGATATAAATATTCCGCAGCCTCCGGGTCGGAAGCTAAGAGAAGTCTGCGGTAATCCTCGTCCGAAACCGCCTCCCGCGCCCGCAGGCGGTCTATGATCCCGCATAACTGTTCTGTCTTTTCCATGCCTCACCGCTCCTTTTTCTTACCTATCGTACACCATTTTCCGCGCCCGCGCAATAATCCGCCGCCGTTTTCTCTTATCTTTTCCTCCCGGCGCACGTACCGCTGTTTTCTCTTACCTTTTGGCTTTACTGTCTGTTCATAATAAATTAAACAAAATTTAAGGTTCCAAACATTGACGGATACACGCCCAAATTATATAATCTTCAATGAAAATACAAGCCCGCTCTCCTGTGAAAAATACATTGGATGGAGATATATTACATTGAAAAAATATTTGCTTAAAATTATGCCTGCCCGTTCGTGGGCGTTTGTTGCCGTCATTGTCCTGATGAATTCTGTTACCTATTTTGGGACGCGCGTCTTTACGGCCGGACGGAAACATTACAGCATGGCCCTTCCGATTGACAAAAAGCTTCCGCTTGTCCCGTTTTTTATCCTGTTTTATATCCTGGCGTATGCCCAGTGGATCATCGGGTTTCTCCTGATCGGACGGGATGACACAGAGACGGCCGGGCGGATCTTCCTCGGCGAGCTGATCGCAAAATCGATCGCCCTTTTCTGCTTTGTTTTGTTTCCGACTGCAATGGGCGGCCTGCGCCCGGACGCCGCTCCTTTGTGGGACGGGACTGTCTGGCAGCGGCTTACCGCATGGATCTACGCGCTGGATGCGCCGGATAACCTCTTTCCGTCCATCCACTGCCTGGAAAGCTGGGTCTGTTTCCGAGGGGCTTTGCGCCTTACGAAAACGCCCCGCTGGTACCCTTTTGCAACCCTGGTCATGACGCTGCTCGTATTTGCCTCCACCGTACTCGTCAGGCAGCATGTCGTGCTGGACATTGCCGGCGGCGTCCTCGCGGTTGAGATCGGCGTCTTTCTTGCGGACAGGCTGCCGTTGCGGTTTTTAAGCAAAATGGGAGAAGATGCATGAAGAAAGGGACATTATGGGGGATCTTATTTCTCCTGCTTGCCTTTTTTACCGTTTGGGCTGTTATATCAAACAACAACTTTTCTTTTGCGGCGTTTTTTCAGATGCTGCGCAGCTCATCCGCACAGTGGATGGCCGCCGCAGTTGTCTGTATGCTGGGATTTATCATCTTTGAAGGAATGGCGCTGCAGGTTATCCTGCAGGCGTTAGGTTATAAGAAGGGCTTTGGAAACGGATTTTTATATTCGGCGGCCGATATTTATTTTTCGGCGATCACGCCGTCTGCGACAGGCGGACAGCCTGCCAGCGCATTTTTTATGATAAAGGACGGGATTCCGGGCGCGGTCGTCACAATATCGCTGGTGGCAAATCTGATCCTGTATACTCTGGCGCTCCTAACCGTCGGGTTTTTGTCGTTTGCGGTAAAACCGGCTGTATTTTTCCGTTTTCATCTGCCGGGCCGAATATGCATTTTACTTGGGTTTCTTTTTCTATGCGCCCTTGCGCTTTTCTTTTACATGCTGATCGCAAGACCGCATATATTAGAAAAAACAGGTTCTTTTTTCGTAAACCTCGGCGGAAAGCTGCGCTTTGTCCGGCACAGGAAAAAGAAGCAGGAAAAGCTGCGGCTGGCCATGGAGGAATACCGGCAATGCGCAGCGCTGATGGCGGGGCGCCGGGCATTGTTCGCAAAAGCGTTTCTGTGCAACCTGCTGCAGCGCGTTTCACAGATCACAGTGACGCTCTTTGCGTATCTGGCAATCGGCGGAACCGCAAAGCAGGCGGCTGACGTCTGGTTCACGCAAAGCTTTGTGACGATCGGCACATACAGTTTTCCCATTCCGGGCGGCATGGGCGTGGCGGATTATCTGCTGCTCGACGGCTTCCGTTTTTATTTGCGCGAAGCGGACGCGGCCAGCTTTGAACTGCTCAGCCGGGGGATCTCCTTTTACGTCTGCCTGCTGGTAAGCGCCCTGACCGTA
Source organism: uncultured Lachnospiraceae bacterium (assembly GCA_947625875.1). GTDB lineage: Bacteria > Bacillota > Clostridia > Lachnospirales > Lachnospiraceae > Eubacterium_J. Next base: position 8,676 of record CANQQG010000072.1, on the reverse strand, counting down.
CTGGTGGGAATGATTTTTACATTAAAGAGAAGGAATTTAACATGATCGGAGTATTTGACTATACCGTTTTACTGACATATTTATCTTTGATATCTGCAACCATTGGCATTTTCGTTTCCCTGCAGCAATCGGGACACCCGTATATCGGCGTATTCTTCCTGCTGTTCTGCGGCCTCTGCGACGCCTTCGACGGCAGGGTCGCGCGCACGAAGAAAAACCGCACCGCATTTGAGAAAAAATACGGCGTGCAGATCGACTCTTTGTCAGACCTTGTGGCATTTGGCGTCCTGCCGGCCTGTATCGGCAATGCGATGATCCGGGTCTGCCCGACCATTTCCGAAGTTCCAAAACTGTACAGCGGAAACCGGCTGACGTTCCCGACCGTAATTTTTTTATATGCCATCATGGTTTTTTATACGCTTGCCGCGCTGATTCGGCTCGCTTATTTTAATGTAATGGAAGAGGAACGGCAAAAAACGGAGCAGACGGCGCTTACCGCTTACACCGGGCTGCCCGTCACATCGGCCGCGCTGATTTTTCCAAGCATCCTCCTGTTCCAATATGTGATCCCGGAGGATATTACGCTGGTATATTTCGGCGTCATGTTTTTAACGACGCTATTGTTTATATCCAAATTACCGGTGAAAAAGCCCGGCCTCCGCGGGATTTTCGTCATGATCGCCATCGGTTTTGCGGAGTTTATCGCGCTTGGGATCACATTATACCGGCGATGAGCCGTTTTACAGGAAAGGAGGCCGCTTTATGAAAAGGCCGCAAAAACCGGAACCGGATGGACGCTTGCTTACGGTTTTGTATCAGACAATACCGGGACGCCTGACGCTGAAATTTCTCAGCGCCAGGCCGCTTTCCCGCATGGCGGGCCGTATCTTAGACGCCCCGTTTTCCAGACTTTTGATCCCGCCGTTTATCCGCCATTTCCACATATCCCTGCGCGATTATGAACCGGCGCATTACGCCTGTTTCAATGATTTTTTCTGCCGGAAGATAAAACCGGGCGTCCGCCCGGCCGACCTGCGGGCGGACGCCCTGATCGCGCCCTGCGACGGGCTTTTAAGCGCTTATAAGATCCGGGAGCATACGGTTATCCCGGTAAAGCAGAGCCGGTATTCGATCTGGTCGCTCCTTGCCGGAGACCCAATTTATAAAGAATATGCAAACGGCGTCTGTCTGGCGTTCCGCCTCTGCGTGAACCATTACCACCGCTATTGCTATGTGGACGACGGCGTAAAAGGCGGGAACCATTTTATTGCAGGAAAGCTGCACACCGTACGCCCGGCCGCATTGAAAACAACGCCCGTTTTTACTGAAAATTGCAGAGAATATACGATTCTTCAGACAAAGAATTTTGGAACCGTCATCCAGATGGAAGTCGGAGCCATGCTTGTCGGGAAAATTTCAAATTACCATGAAGCGGGCGCAGTCAGAAAAGGGCAGGAAAAAGGGAAATTTTTATACGGCGGCTCGACCGTTATCGTGCTGCTGAAAAAAAATACCGTCAAACTGCCGCAGCGGCTGTTTGACGCGACCAATGCAGGATACGAAACGCCTGTGCGGATGGGCGAAAAAATCGGAACCGCAATCGAAAGGAGCTGACTATGGATTATACGAAATTAAAGAACCATATCATTGACATGATGAAAGAGGAACAATTAAAGCTCGGCTACCGCAGCGAGGCCTTCCGCCTTTACTACCCGCTGCTCTCCCTGAACCGCTTTCTGTCCGCCGATCATACCGCCCCGCAGATGCGCAGCGCCTTAAAGCCATTCTGCGCAGCCGTAAGAGCGGAACTTGGGGAAATCGAAATCTCAAATCAGGGCGACCGCTTTTGCTTTACCATCCCAAAGGAAGGGAGCGATTATGTGCATGCGCATATGGGCGATACCGCTTTCCTCTCCGAATTTATCCGCGCCATTGAAAAGCATGGCTGTACAATTGACGACCTGTTAGCCGTCTTTCGTGGCCATTCGGAACATGTGCATGCAGAGAAAATAACAGATGGGGAATTTGACTATCTGATCTATTTTGAAGACGGCAAGCCGGATGATTTCCGCTATTGCCTGACAGACGAGGGCTGCCATATCATCTACCACCGGTTTACGCCGGACGATTATAAAGACCTGATCGCTTCCATGGAATAGGCAAAAAGGAAGCGCACAGCCCCTCCGGCCGCGCGCTTCTTTTTCGCGCCGTTTTTATGGCAGCCGGATTTCCTCCAGCAGCGCCGTCAGGCTGCCGCCATAGAGCGTATCCGCCATATCTTTGATTATACGGTTTACGACTTCTTTTTTCCCGACCAGCGTTTTATAATAAAAATGCCTGCCGACGCGGCTCATTTCCAGATATTCTTTCTTTACCAGATGCGCCAGAAATGTTGATACAGTCTGCGCCTTCCAGGATTTCCCCTGATTTTCATTGCATTTTTGCGTGAGATAGGTCATCGTAATATCCTTAAAATCGACGCCCTCCTCTTCCGCCCTCCAGATCTCTCCGATTACCGCAAGCTCTGCTGCTGTTAATTTCTGCATCTTATCCCTCCATATTCCTGCCTGTCCGCTTTTTCATCCCCATTGCGGACAGCGCCATATTTTATGATCCGTCTTTCATAAACCCCAATATATCCGCCAGTTCCTCCTCCTGTAATTTTGTATACCGGCAAAGCTCTGCGTCTGTCGGCATCCGCTGCAGGTCTTCCGCCAGGACTTTGCGTGCCTCGTATACAAGCGCCGCCTTTGCCAGCGCCGCCTTGCCTGCATCGGACGCCCTTGCGGACTGTACGATATAAGACGCCATCGCTTCCCGCGCCGCCTCATCCACAACGTCCTGCCAGCCCGCTTTCCTGCCGGAGCCAAGCATCCCGGACAACGCCAGAAGAACCCCCATATTCCCTTCCTGGATCACATCCGCAAGCTCGTCCGACGCCACCTCCTGCCGCCTTGCCAGATCAAGCACTCTTGGCTGCCACTGGTCAGAGAGCAGTTTTACCGCCGCTTCCTCTCCCGCCGACAGCCGCTCATACAGCTCCGTTTCTTCCTCCGACGTACAGACCGGTATGCGGCGCAGTTCTTTTAAATACATCTTAAAAAATACAGAATCCGGCAGGGGGACAAGCGGCGTTTTGGCCTTCCTGCGGGAAACCTCCGGCTGTTTTTCCTGCGGCTTTTCTTCTTTCGGCTGCAGCAGATACTGGTAAACCATCTCCTGCTGTTTTTCGGAGAGTTCCATATCCCTGAAATATCCGCTGATCTCTTCCCGCGAAAGCGGTTTTTCCGCCGCTTTCATGATCTCCGCCACCGCGCGCACCGTTTCCATAAATGTATTCTGATCGGTCATGACGCCAGCGCTCCCTCCAAATGTACGATTTTCATTTCATGATGCACAGCCGGCAGAAATTTTTCAAACACATCGCTGCTTTTCATTTTCAGGCTGCTCGTGCTGACGCATGGATGGCAGCCCAGGTACTCGCCGCGCAGCACATCTTCGTCCACCAAAAGCTGCACATGGTTATCGTGGTCGTTCATCAGCCCCATAATGCTGACCGCGCCCGGCTGAATGTCCAGATATTCAAGCATCTGTTCCGCCGGGGCAAAGGAAAGCCTTGCGCTGTGTATCTGCGCGGACAATTCTTTTGTCTTAAATACTTTGTCCCCCGGCATCATCAAAAGATAAAAATCCGTTTTCTGCCGGTTGCACAAAAACAGGTTTTTGCAGATCAGAACATCCAGGATCTTATCAATCTCGTTGCACGCCTCCATCGTATCCGCTTCCTCATGGTCTGTCCTGAAATAGGAAATGCCAAGCCTGTCCAACAGGTCATACACGCGCAGCTCCCGCTCCAGACGGCCGGAGACGTCCCCCGGCCTTCCCTTCATCAATTCCATATCGTTTCCATCCTTCTTTTTGTACAGGGAAACCCTTCCCTATTGGCTATTATAGTTTGTTTTACCTGCGGCTGCAACAAAAATTTCCGCCGCTCATGTTTTCAGATGCCCTTTTTTTACATGCTCCGCCACCCAGTTTTCCTGTGCATAATCCCACAGCCGCGCAGAGCCTTCCGCGGTATGGGCATTGCGCTCTAAAAGCTGCGCAAGGCGCACGCCATGTTCAACCCACGCTTTGCCGTCTGAAGCGTCATTTAACATCATCGGCTGCAAGTTATCCATCGTATGCGCAAATTTCGCTTCCGGCGTCTGCGCCTCCTCAAACTCTTCCCACAGCTCCAACAGCCATTTTCTCTGATCCTGCGGCAGCAGCCCGTACAGGCGCTGCGCCGCTTTTTCTTCGCGCTGCCGCTGCGTCTTTTTCCCCTCTTCATCATAAGCATAGGTGTCGCCCGCATCAATCTCCACGATATCATGCAGCAAAAGCATCGTGACGGTTTTTAACACGTCGATCTCCTCATTTGCATATTCATGCAGCAATACGGCCATGACCGCCAGATGCCATGCGTGTTCCGCATCATTTTCCTTATGCGCGCCGTCTGACAGATAAGTCTGACGCCGGATCATTTTTTCTTTGTCAATTTCGCGTATAAACTGAAACTGGCTGTCCAGCCTTTCTTTTTCCATTTCAGCGTCTCCTCCTCTCTTTCTCTGATTGTACACTATTTTTGTCCATTTGCGAATAAAAATTATATCTTTTGGAAGATCATAAATTTAAAACCCAGATCCCGAAGTTTAAATAGCCCGCAAAAGTCACCCACAGCAGATACGGCAATAAAAGAAACGCCGCCGGTTTTGATATCGCATAAAACATCCGTATCAGCAAAACGATCATCGCCCAGAGCAGCAGCAGCCAGAAAAAGGAAAACAAACGCCAGCCAAAATCAAAAAAGAAGACCGGCCACAAAAAATTTACGGCAAGCTGATACAGGTAAACGGCGAGCGCCCGGGAAATGCTTTTTTCCTCTGCGTCTGACACAGAAACCAGATAGGATGCAATGCCCATAAGGATATACAGCGCCGTCCACACAACCGGAAACAGCCAGCCGGGCGGAGAGAGCGGCGGCTTCCTGAGCGCCGCAAACTGCCCCATGCCCCCGCGCGTCAGCAATGCCGAAAGGCTGCCCGCCAAAAGCGGTATCGCGATGTACTTTGCGAGCGTTTTTAAATTCTGCTTCAATTTTATCACCCCGTTAATACTATATGAGGCGCACCGCGTTCCTATGAATGCCTGTTTCCCATGCATAATATAAAAAGGAAAAGGCATACTAAAAAGAAAAACGGAGGTATTTTTTATGATCATCACTGATACCGTACATTTACTCAGGGAATGCGATTCCGGCACGAAGATGGCCGTAACTTCCATCGACGACGTACTCGACCACACGCAGGACGCAAACCTGAAACAGCTTTTATCTGAAAGCAGGGAACATCACGAGAAGCTCGGAAATGAGATCCACTCACAGCTTATCAGCCACCAGGGCGAGGAGAAAGATCCGAATCCTATGGCGAAAGGCATGTCCTGGCTGAAAACAAATATGAAGATCGGCATGGAAGAGAGCGACCGCGCTGTCGCGGATTTAATTACGGACGGCTGCAATATGGGGATTAAATCGCTGTATAAATATATGAACCAGTACCAGGCGGCGGACAATACTTCCAGGGACATCTGCAACCGCCTGATCTCGATTGAAGAGACGCTCCGGCATGACCTGCGTGATTATTTGTAAAAAGAAAGGAATCCGGCAATGAAGGCAGCGAGAAAAGACAAACCAATCCGCACAACGCCAAAGGGCGCATGGGAAGGCGGCGTCATCAACCTTGAAAAAGACGTCCCGCAGAAGAGGCATTTCAATGACCTGACGACAGATGCGCAGGGGAATGGATATCCGGCGGCCGGTGCAGGCGGAAAACCTGAGTCAGACTGACCGACGCGCCTGTCAGCCCGGCTCATTGCCCTGTTCCGTACGTTTGATTTTTGCAAATTACGGTTCCTGCAAGGTAAATTCACTTTTATGAAAATCCAGCATTCCTTCGTCCCGCAGCTTACCGAGTTCATTGGACATCGCGCTTCGGTCCACCGAAAGAAAATCCGCCAGCTGCTGACGGTTAAATGGAATGGAGAAAGAACTGCTGTTTTGCCTTCTCGCTTCGTCGGAGAGGTAGGACAGCAGTTTTTCTCTTGTGGAGCGCTGCGACATATAGCTGAGTTTTTGAACAAGACGTTTATTCTTATCCGAGATCATATAAAACATATTTTTTACAAGCCGGGTGTGAAAAGGGCAGGCAGAGGGGCATACCGTCAGTATCCGTTCCATATCAAAAAAGAGGACTGCGCTGTCCATCACAGCAACGACGTCGTTCATCAGGGGCCCGCCGTCCGGCACAATATAAGCTTCCCCAAACATCTCTCCGGGGCGGATTTCATTCAGAATATTAAGATTGCCCCAATAATCCTCTTTCTGAATGTGGAGACGGCCCTCCGCAAGAATCATAAGGTTCCGGATATACTCCCCCTGCCGAAACGCATATTCACCCTTGCCATACGGCCGAACGTCCGCGTTCAGGCAGCTGAGCATAGAGAGAATATCCTCGTCCCCGACGCCGGAAAACAGCTTTGTCCTTTTGAGAACCTGCACATATTTTTTCATAAAATCCTCTTTTCCGTTGCAAAAACAACATATCTGTTTTTCTTATCGTACTATAATGATTTTAGATCGTCAAGGAACGGTGACACATTTCAAAACAGGAGGAAGACGTAATGATCAGAAAAATCATCAAAATCGACGAAGAGAAATGCAACGGCTGCGGCGTCTGCGCAGACGCCTGCCACGAGGGGGCGATCGGCATCGTTGACGGCAAGGCAAAACTGCTCCGGGAGGACTACTGTGACGGACTGGGCGACTGCCTGCCCGCCTGTCCGACGGGCGCGATCACCTTTGAGGAACGGAAGGCGCCTGCTTATAATGAAGCGGCGGCACAGGCGGCAAAGCACAGTAATGGCGGGGAAAAACTGCCCTGCGGCTGTCCAGGGACCGCTTCCAAAACAATTTCCCGCGAAGAAACACAGGCGGAAAATGCGCCGGTGCGCAGCCATCTTTCTCAATGGCCGGTGCAAATTAAACTGGCTCCCGTAAACGCCGCGTACTTTAACGGCGCAAATTTGCTTGTCGCCGCTGACTGTACCGCTTACGCCTACGGGAACTTCCATCATGATTTTATCAAAAACAAAATTACCCTGATTGGCTGCCCAAAGCTGGATATGGTGGATTACACCGGGAAACTGACGCAGATTATCGCCGAAAACGATATCCGGAGCGTAACCGTTGTCCGTATGGAAGTGCCTTGCTGCGGCGGTATCGAAAATGCGGTAAAGCAGGCGCTTCAGGCCAGTGGGAAGTTTCTCCCCTGGAGCGTTGTGACGATTTCGACAGACGGGAAGATTCTTGAATAATCCGGGTGGAGATACGAAAATAGAAAATAAGACATCTTTGCTTTTAATGTGAACAGGACAGGCGGGCTGCGTGAGATGTAAGAGTGCAGCCTGTCAGCTGTCATGACAAAGCGGTAAATCGCTTTTTCTACAAGCTGGGGAACTGATGTATGTGTTATAAAAGCTTGTATAAGCCGATGAGACAGAACATCATTATGCTCTCCAACGCCTTACACTTTCCCCTGTTCAATAATCCTCATCATCTCTGCCGGCGTCACGATAAAATCCCTGATCGGGTAATGTTTCTGATTTCCTGTCACCAGATACGCATCTTCATCCCGTTTTTCCATAGCTACCTCATAAAAAACCAAATCTTCCATATCAACCAGAATTTCTCCCGTAGACTGCGGAAAAACCTCAACTCCAAACTCTTTAACCGCCGCAAGTACCGTCTGTATCAATTTTTCTTGAAAATGAAACCTCTCTCTATGCAGCGCTTCATCATACTCAGCCAAAATTTCATCATGATACAACGGCACAATTCGGCCATCAAGAATTGCCCGAAACACCTTTATCGTTGCGGCATCGCTATTTTTTGACAAAAGGGCCGATACGAACACATTCAGAACGATTTGTCAAGGACATAATGCAAAATATCTAAAAATGCCAGAAAATTCAGCATTTTCAGACACTCCCACAATACGCATATTCAGCTATTTTTCCTGCGCCCGCTTAGTGCTGTCCGCTTTCCTCATTCTCTGCTCCTTTCCAAACAAAAAAGATGGCTACAAACTTCACGTTCATAACCGCCCTTGCGCTGTGTTGCTATTTAGTTGTGATTGTAAATACTGTTAGTTCGACAAATGGGAAATTAAAAATTTCGATATAAATGCAAAATTATAGCTTACTTGAGTGAACTCGATAAAGGATACAAACAATTTCAACAATCAAACATACACCCATGAGATAAGCTTCAATAATAATAGCGTCTGGATTTAAGTGTGTTGCAACAAAAATTTCAAATCCCATAGCGATACAAGCACACGCTTGAATTATTGTTGCAACAACGGCAAGCCAACACATAATCCGTTTCATTTCATTCCCTCCAAACTTTGATTTGTTCCACTAACATAATACCACAATCACGCTCACTTTCCTATCACATTTTCATTAAATTTCTTCCTCCCTCCGCTTAATCCTGCTGACAGCCTGCTGTCTGCCCTCGTTCTGCTCCACACGTTCAAGGTTGGCTTTGTTATAGCTTATCACTTCCGCAAATGCAAG
>CANQQG010000071.1 GCA_947625875.1 uncultured Lachnospiraceae bacterium | reverse complement strand
GTCAAAAGCCTGCATTTATATAGTGACAAATTTACCCTCAGTGTGGTAGACTTATCCCATATAGATCTTGCAACCGATGAGGACAGAGCCTACGGCATCGACCGCTGGGCGCGTCTCTTCAAAGCCACCACATGGGAGGAACTCAAAATGATCGCTGAAAATGATTCTGCTATGACCGACGCTTCCGAATGCCTGTTCACACTCAATGCGGATAGCCTGGCGCAGAAACGCGCGCAGGCCAGACGTGAATACATCATCCACGAACAGGCCGTCCAAAAGAAAATCGAAGAACTTACTGCCGAAAATAAAGATTTGTCTGAGGAAATCAAAGACTTGTCTACGGAAAATAAAGACCTGTCTGAGGAAATCAAAGACTTGTCCGCGGAAAACAGAAACCTGTCCGCGGAGAACGAGTCTCTCCGGGCTGAACTGGCAGCTTATAAAGCCGCAGAGGGCGACACACGCCCATAGACATCAAAAAAAGACCTTAAAAACACCGGCTATTTTTTAGCCGGTGCAGCGCTCATTTGTTTCATTGAAGGCTGATCTGTTAAGCCAGACCGTCCTTAACCGCGCCCCCCTGCGCACAGAACGGGCAGTCCGCGCAACCGATCTTTGATCGGTCTGCCTCGTCCATATAAAAAACGGCTTTTAAATTCATTCCCCGCCGATCAGCACAACCTTTCCCTTAAACGCAAACCCGTATCTGCATATTCTTTCCGCCGGGACGCCTTCCGCGATCAGCGCCGCCGCGTAATGCTTTTCCTCAATCTGCTTCAGCGCCTCTTTTACGGTGTCGTCAAGCGTCCTGTCCCTGCGCCTGTTAAAGACCTTAAACTCTATGATGATCGCATTGCCGCCCACTTCTTTTGGCTTCAGCATCACATCATACCTGCCAAAGCCACTCTCACGATTTGATGTAATCACATACCTGTCCTTTAACTCTACAATCAGCCCAAGAACAAACCCATGGTAAAAACGCTCCGGCTCGGTGCGCCCCGCACACGTGTCAAAACTGCTGAAAACCGTCTCTGACACCCGGTTCATATATTCATTCATCGCGTCTGTATCGCCGAGCAGCAGCGCGTCCACAAACTCCCCATAACCGGATGCCGCCCGGAACCATCCCCGGATCATTTTTTCAAACATAACGGTTACTTCATGGTTTGTAAGAACCAGCTCATACGTCTGGCTGTCATCCATCCCGCTGTCCTCATAGCCGATATAATTTTTAACGCGCAGATATCCGGATACAAGCAGCAGGCTCCAGAGAGTTTCCGCGCTGCCGTCAAGTTGGCTGTACACAAGCTGCTCATCAATATTCGTTGTAACCGAACCGCCTTCCAACAACATTTCAAAATGCTTCTTAATGCCCGCATCCGACTCGCGGACCAGCTTGCTGATCAGGCCATTAGAACTGGTGTCTGCCCAATATGTCAGGATTTTCTGAGAATCAAGATAATTGATAACAGACCAGGGATTATAAATATCGCTGACATTTCCAAAAGTAAAACCGTCATACCAGTATTTGACCTTCTCCTTATCGGTCAGCCCAAATTCATCCATTGCGCGAAACACTTCCAGCTCGGTAAATCCAAAAATATCCGCATATTTATCCGAGGTTGTGGTCACTGCTTTTAAATTATTCAGATCCGAAAAAACAGACTCCCTGCTCACCCGCGTGGTCCCCGTCATAATGCCGCGTTCCAGCCATGGATTGGTCTTAAAAGTGGAATTAAGCAGGCTCCGCATGAATGCCGCAAACTCTTCCCAGTAGCCTTCCACATACGCTTCCTGCATCGGCGTATCATACTCGTCCAGAAGTATGATCACTTTTTTGCCATAATGCCGGAAAAGATAACCGGACAATTGCTTGACCGCCATGGCTGCAACCGTCTCATTCATAGCAAAAGACACCCTGTCAAAAAAACTCCGGTCGGCCTCCTCCATGACGCTGCTTTTTTTCAGAAAAGAATACTGCCGGTACAGATTTTCAATGAGATAACTGATTTTCTCCTTCGCCGCCCCGCAGCTTTTCTCTTTTACATCAGCAAAACTCAGATAAATAACCGGATAAGTCCCCTGCAGGCTGCGGTATTTTTCCTCTTCCCAGATCAAAAGCCGTTCAAACAAGTCGCCCCGTCCCGCATAGTCCACAGAAAAAAATTTTTCAACCATGCTCATCGTAATCGTTTTCCCAAAACGGCGCGGGCGCGTGATCAGCGTCACGCTGTCACCGCTCTCCCACCATTCCTTCAGAAAGCCCGTTTTATCTATATAAAAGTAATCATTTGATATCAGCGTTTCAAAATCCTGTACGCCGATAGCGACTGTCCTTGCCATATCCACGCCTCCCGTCTGCAACCCATCAACCGCGTTTTCATGCTTCATGACTGGATTCTACCACACTCTTTTCGTTCTGACAACTCCGATACAAAAGCGACAAACTGCAGGCCCGCCATACATATCGGCTTCCTCGACTTTGCGCCGTTCCCCGAATGCCCTGAATTTTATGCGACGCATAAGCTCCTCAACGTCAAAAATCTGCATTTATATAGTGACAAATTTACCCTCAGTGTGGTAGACTTATCCCATATAGATCTTGCAACCGACGAGGACAGAGCCTACGGCATTGACCGCTGGCGCGCCTCTTCAAAGCCACCACATGGGAGGAACTCAAAATGCGTTTGGTTTGCCCGCCCCGTAATGCTTTTCCTATCTGCGCGGCCTGTAATTGCCAGCCACATTCCAGATCCCAGTATTCGACGCATACACTCTGCTGAACACTGTGATATTTTTAAGGAAATCGGTATACTTTTTATGTACCTTATCATTCGGGAACCGCTTTTCAAAAAGCTCATCCAGATCAAAAATCTCCGTCCGGTAAGAATTGTAGTCAAACGGCACATACATCTTAAAATCATTCCCGTCCAGCGTTAGCGAAAGGATGCCCGTCCACTGCGGCGCGTCTTTTGGCGCTTCTTTAAAAAAGAAATTGAACCTCTCCGGCGGCGCAAAAGACGCGTCCTCTATGTTTCCGCTCCCTGCCTGGTTTCTGAAATGGAAGTTCCAGACGCTGTTAAAATCCATCCCGCCATCCAGTGTATAGACGCTGTTTTTCTCCACTTCATCTGTGTCAATCCGGGACAGGCCCCATGCCTCCTCCATAGACGCCGTAAAATCCTGCAGCATGCCCCTTGTCTCTTCCCATTTATAATAATAGTCCGCATTGTAATAGGCCCAGTCGCTCCCTGATCCATACCCTTCATTGATTGCCGCGCCCTCGTTATAATTTGCATGGTTGGCAGCCCGTACATTTTCCTTTGCAAAAATCTCATACACCGCACTCACGATCCGCCTGTTGTCCGCTTCCGTATTCCCGTTCGTATGGAACTGCTTTACCTGATGGCGGCGCATGTTCTCGCAGCATTCCATAAAATAATCCCGCAGCCCTCCTTCATCCAGATTCCCTTTATAATAATCGTCCATATGGCTGGCAATGTCGTGCTGCATATCCCATCCGAACCTGTCCCCAAACACCACTGACGGCATCTCCATGGATGCCCCGGCTGTTTCCGCATATCTCCCCATTTTGTCATAACAGTTCGCCATCAGAGCGTACCACTCATCGCTCCCTTCGCTCCGCTCAAAGCTGTCCCACATGGCTTTTACGTCCTTTTTCTCTGTCTGGCCCACATGCATATCCATGCCTGCATGCACCCGCACCCCGTCTGTACAACATACCTGCTCCAATCCTGCTGTATCCATAATCCCCATCCTTTCTTTCCCCGATTGCCGACAGCCGCTGCGGCAATCTGCTCTGCCGCAGCGGATAATCACAAATTTGAGCATCATTCCTGAAACAGAAGTTCCACGCGCCGCTTAGAAACCCCGGTCTGCCATCAGCTTATCCAGCAGTTCCTCCGGGCTGTCCGCCATAATCCCGTTTTTGTCCTCACATCCGGTGTAATTCGCGTAATACGTCGCATTGCAGTCTTTATCGAACTTCACCCCAAAACGAAGCCATCGCAGATCCCCCTCATAATTTTTCTCCGCCTCCTTCATATTATTAACAGCGGCGTCGATCTTTTCCATTTTCTCACTGAGATTTCCCTGCTCTTCCTCCGTCAGGTCATTAAAATGATTCAGCAGTTCCATCTCATTCAGCAATTCCGCAGGCAGCATCACATTAAACTTTGTGCCAAATCTCCAGAGGCTGGCGTCTTCGTCCGAAAAGCTGTCGTCATAGACGTCAAAGCTCGTGTCGTGTACGTCGTCGGAATAGTAATCCTCTAAAACGGATATGACCGCACGCTTCCCAGTCACCGGGTTCTTGAGCCAGCCGTCTTTATCACGACATTTGCGGTTAAACCAATCCCATTCGATTTTCGAAGCCGCCAGACCATATTTGATATGGTCTTCCGAACCCCGTTCAGCGTGCAGATGTTTTAATTCAAGCGAAGAATATTTAGCATATGTTTCCGGTTCATCCAGACGCATCCATTCTTCCTCGGGATAATGGCACCCCACGCCCGGATTATAGGTAACTTCACAAAGATACGTCCTCCGCTCGAGCGCCTCGTTTTCAAACTGCTCGCGCGCGCTTGTCACGCCCGCTTTCTTTTCAGGCCTGTCATGCTCCGTCCGCTGTTTTAATTTTAACCGCGCTTCCTTTGATATGTTCAATATGGCAGCTGTGGCATTGCCCGCGCCCTGTCCCCAGCCAACGCTCTGTCCGCTATTCCCTTCTGTGTCCGGCGTTTTTACGCCGGACGCTTTCGTGTGGCTGAGCGGGTTCTTTGCTGAGATGGCTGCGCTGCCTGAAAATAAAGAATCCATTTTTATATTGTCTGACATATGTATACTCCCTTCTTTTTTTATTTTTATGCACGTGGCAGATTTATCCTAATGCAAAAATTAACGCGGCAGGAAGTCCGCTTTATCTCCTCTCCGGCTATGCCCGGCACGAAAAGGGCTTCACCGTTCCATACAGCTGCCTGCAGTGTTCCCACAGCCCATGATTTCCATTTTCCAAAACAGAAAAAACCAATGCCCTTATATCCATATCTTTCCCATATTGTTTGAATTGCTCCCGATAACAGGAACGGATTTTCTGATAGGTATTCCGGACATAATCGTATTCCTGGTTTTCATTATAAACATGAAATGAACGATCCGGCTCTGCATGATGATATCTCCTCTGATTTTCCGCATAGATTCTGCTGCAGTTAACAGCCAGTTCATCCATCCCGATCAGCCTTTCAAATGCTTTGTCGAGTTTTTCCAGTTCTTCCTCCATAGACAGCGTGCGCCTGTACGGCCCGTTTCCATTTTCATCCCTTTCAAATGCATACCTTACCCTTGTCCCGTTTTCATAGCCTTCTACGATTTCCCGATACAGGGAAGCATAGGCAGCTGCAGACGCTGCTACACAATCATCAAATCCATATCCGCCCTTGCGGTTAAAGCAATCCTTTAAGATATCGCTTTTTCTGCTCATCAAAGTACCATAAAACCATTCATTGGAAGCCAGGTTAGGGGTTGTTTCCTTCATGAAGTCTATGTATTCAGGATCCTTACCGTATATATCAGGACTCTCCAGCCATGTCCCCTGCCGCTTCATCTCCCTCATGTTTTCCGCTGCACGTCCTGTCGTTGGACACTTCAACTGCGGGCGCTGTGTAGACTGTTCTATTTTTATCATTTGTCATCACCCCCATACAGGCTCTTTCCCATCCCAATAAGGGTAATCATATTTCACAAAATCTCTGCTCTTATTGCAGATAAGCGTATAAACATATGCGCCTTTTTGCCCTTCCGGAATCAGGCCATGCGAAACAAATGCATCTGCCAGTTTTTCCGCAGTGTTTTCTATCATGACACATCCCCCAGTTATCGTATCGTCTTTTTTTATAAAATTCCAATACCATTAGCATAATTTGCACGTTTTTGACAGAATTAGCGCCTTTTAACGCACAGACTGCGGATCCTGCGGGATGGTAATGGCTATATAAAACTCCCGCCCTTCTGTATGGATCACATAATCCCCATGATTATCCCTGATTGCCTTGATCGCATGCTTTAATCCATAACCATGATCCGCATCCGCGTTTTCTTTCGTCGTCACAAATTCCTGTTCTCCATTTTTTCCGGTTTTATACAACAGCCGCCCATCACAGGCATTTTTTATGCCAATGTACAATTGACCGCTTTTCAGTGTCATCCTGAACTTTATGTATCTGTTCTCTTTACATTTGTCCGCCGCTTCCAGCGCATTATTTAACAGATTTGACAGCAGGAGCGCAATATCCTCATTTTTCATGCAAAGCCCGCCCATATGCCCAAGGCTGAAAATAAAGAGGATATTTTTTTCCACAGCCTCATAATACTTCTGGTTCACGACTGCATTGACGATCGCATGGTGCGTATCAATACGGTCCGGTGCGTACCATGTATCCCCGTTGATTTCCGCCAGATACCGGCGCAGCTCATCTGTCTTTCCATTTTCACATAACATCCGGATAATATCCATCCGGTTGCGGTATTCATGCGCAGCCTCTCTCTGCTTCTGCACGCTTTCCGATAATGTCTCATACAGCAAAGCCTTATTTTTCATTTCCATCTCAAAAAAACGGTTTTCCTGCAGCTTCGCTTCCCTTTGCAGCGTATCCCGAAACAAAACAAACGCCAGGATATCGATTCCCACCAGACCGCCGGAAAGCGCCATCCATAGCTCTCCCTGCCTGACGTCCGAGAGCTCCGCACTGTCTGATAAGATTACCGTAACCATAACCCCGGAAAAAAACGGGAGCAGGGAAAACTTGAGCCAGTCCGCCCCATGCAGGAGCAGCATATTTTTATCGCAGAACAGGTACTGCAATAAAATCGTAACGATAAAAAAACCAGCCTTATCCATAGCGGCAATTAAAAATTCCGGGACAGGCTGCGTAAAATCAACATCTGGAAAAAATATATGCGCATATATCAGCGTCCCAAAATCGGCCGCCAAAAGCAGGCCCAGATAAATGGCCGCCAAAAACAGGCATCGCAAAAAAGACCGGGAGGAATAGAGCTTCATAAAAAAAGCGACAGATAAAAAGACCAGAACTTCCTTTACCAGAAAATGCGCATTGAAAAAATAAGCCTCTGCC
This sequence comes from uncultured Lachnospiraceae bacterium, assembly GCA_947625875.1. Classification (GTDB taxonomy): domain Bacteria; phylum Bacillota; class Clostridia; order Lachnospirales; family Lachnospiraceae; genus Eubacterium_J. The sequence continues at coordinate 7,025 of CANQQG010000071.1, read as the reverse complement.
ATGCACAGGACTCCAAATGACAGGCACAGGATATGCTTTTTATACTTCCCCAAATCCCTGCTCCCCAGAAAAATATCGCAAAATATCCTGCAGCATGCGACTTCCAGAAAAACAATAAAAATACTCCGTACAATATTTCCCATCGGATTTCCCCTCAGATTTCCCCTTCATACAGCAAAAACCGTTCCTTTGCATTCTGATACTTCGCCCTCGAAACCGGCAGCGTCTTCCCGTCCCATAAAAACGCCCGATGCCCATATATTTTTTCAACATACTTCATATTCACAAGGTAACTCTGATGAATGCGCACGAAACTGCTGCCCTTAAATATTTTTTCAACCTCATTTAATTTCGCCTGCAGGCAATATGTCTTTATCCCGTCAGGCGTATTTACCGTAAATTTCAAAACGTGCAGGTCGCTTTCCACCAGGACGATCTGTTCTTCCGGCAGTTTCCGGCTTCCTTCTTTAAAATCAAAAGTATAAACATGTGACCTTACATCCATTTTTTTCAAAATCGCCGTAAGGCTTTCCCTTATATCAGCTTCCATATTTTTCTGGTTTTTCAGGATATAACGAATTGCTTCCACCCGGTAGCCATCCGGCATATAGTCGACAAATGCCGTAACAAACACAATATACGCATGATTGCACCAGCGTCTGATTTTTTCCGCCGTTTCGATTCCATCCAGCCCTTTCATTTTGATATCCAGATAAATAATATGGAATTCTCCCATGCCCGCGCCAAGCGAGATAAAAGCTTCCCCCGACAGGAACAGCCTGATTTCCGCCTCTATATCATGCTCCAGGCAATATGCCAGAATGATCTTTTCCATATTTTGGCAAAACAATAACTCATCATCACAGATTGCTATCTTCAACATACGCGCTCTCTCCACAATGCCGCATCCGTTCCTGCAGGGATACTTTCCGATGCCGGAATGGATAAACAAAACACCGGCACATCCGAAACCCGCGTCCCGTCTGTGCCGATGTTTTCAAAATCAAACCCGCCCTATAACTTAGAATATCCAAACCCGTTTACAACCGCTTCGATTTTATGACCCTGTGCGCAGAACGGGCAGTCCGCTTTCGGGAACGCCTGATAACCCGGCACGTCATTCCCGTCAAACAGCGCCTGCACTTTCACGCCGTTCACACTTGACACCGTACTGAAGATAGAGCCGATGCCCTCTACAATCCCGTTATAATACTGCAGGCCCTCCAGGCTTTTGCGGATCGTCTCGCCTGTCGTCGTCGTCGCAAGCAGCAGGATAATATGTTTCCCCGCGATCATATGCTTCGTATTGTCACGGAAGATCATCTGGTTATCGCGGCTCTGCTCCGGCGAGACGACATAAACCGTCTTGTGCTGGTTAGTCGAAGAAACATGCTCGCGCTCAAATTCCTTTGCAAGGAACGCGCCGATCACTTCCGTCCCGTCCATGCACAGAACCGTATCCACATAACCCGGATGCCCGAATTTATGCGCCAGGATCTTCGCCGCTTCTTCCGCTTCCGTAATACGGGAGCGGATGCTCGTCACGTCAATATAAAAATTAATATGGGAGTTGCTCGTTGCAAAATGCCCCGGTATCGCATGCAGCGCCAGCTTATTGCTCTCTTTTGAATAAAATTTCACCATACGTTCTTCCATTGTTGATATCCCCTTCCTCTTTTTCAAATGGACATTTTCCGCCATTTGGCTTTTCTGATAAATCTTATAGTCTTATCTTATAGCTTTTTTCCCATTTGCGCAACCATCAGTTTTTTCCGGTGCTCCCGAATCCGCCGCGGTCTTCCCCGCCAAGCGTTTCCGTCTCTTCAAACACAATGCGCGGCTGATGCCTCTGGATACGGAACTGGCAGATCCGGTCGTTTACCTGCACCTGCGTGTCGCGCACCGCAATTACCGGCATCTTCCAGACATCGCCGCTGCCGCAGTAGCTCTCGTCAATGACTCCCATATGGGTCGTCTGGATCAGCCCAAAATTCTTAAAAGTCGAACTGCGCGGCACGATCACCGCCTCATATCCTTTTGGGAGCTGCATCGAGACGCCGAGATCAATCAGGCGGAACTCGCCTTTTTTAATCGTCACCGACTCCGCGCTGCGCAAGTCAATCCAGTCGCTCTTTCCGTCAATATATTCCAGTTTTTTTATCTCTTTGGAATGATATAAGATCCGTATCGTTTTTATTTCTTCCATAAACTCCTGTGTCCTCACGCTTCCCAGATCAGTTCGTCATGTTCGGCTTTCTTATCCCTCGTCATCAGCTCATAAACCGCGTCTTTCGCAGGCTTCCCTTCAAACAGGACCGCGTTTACCTGCCTGATGATCGGCAGATCCACGCCGTATTTCTCAGCCAGCCCCATCGCCGCCTTTGCGGAATACACGCCCTCTACAACCATACGCACTTCATCCATCGCTTCCTGCATGGACAGCCCCTGCCCCATCAGCATGCCCGCCTTGCGGTTGCGGCTGTGCCTGCTCGCGCACGTCACGATCAGGTCGCCAATGCCCGTCAGCCCGTTTAACGTCTCCTGCTTTGCGCCCATCGCCGTCGCAAGGCGGTTTATTTCATTAATGCCCCTTGTAATGAGTGCGGCTTTGGTGTTGTCCCCGTAGCCGAGGCCGTCCGCCATGCCCGCCGCAAGCGCGATCACATTTTTCAGGGACGCGCCGAGTTCCATGCCTTTTACGTCCGGGCTCGTGTACACGCGGAACGCCTCATTCATAAAATAATTCTGCACGCGCTCCGCGGTCTTTTTTTCTTTTGCGCCTGCGACCAGCGCGGACGGAATGCCCCTGCCGACCTCTTCCGCATGGGACGGCCCGCACAGGACAGCGACCGCCGCCTGCGGGATCTCCTGTCCGATGATCTCGGAAAGCGTCATGAGCGTTTCTTCTTCAATGCCCTTTGCGACGCTGATGATAAGCTGCCCCTGCGTTACATACCCGGCCAGATCGTGCGCTGTTTTTCGCACATACATCGACGGAACGGCAAGCACGAGCGCATCCATGCCTTCCGCCGCGCGCCTTAAATCCGTCGTAAACTGAATCGATTCCCCCAGACGCACGCCGGGCAGTTTGTCTATATGTTCCCGTTTTTCCCTCAGCATCTGTATTTCGTCTTCCATGACAGACCAGACCGTCACTGCATGGCCGTTTTTTTCCAACACTACGGACAGGGCCGTCCCCCAGCTTCCTGCGCCGATCATCCCGATATTCGCCATTTTCTTTCCTTTCCGCGGTTTCCGCTTTTTATTTTTTATCCTTATGTACCAGAGCCTTGTTTTCCGTCCCGTTCAGCAGCCGCCTGATGTTTTCATGGTGTCTGAGAATGCCGAGCGCACAGATGACGCCCGTAACGATATATATTTCAGGCAGCGCCTCCGCCGGCGCGCCGAGCGTCCCATTTTGCCCGAAGATAACGACCTGCGCAAAAAAACTGATGCACACAAGCATCGACCCGACCGATACATAATGCGTCAGGAAAATCGCCCCCGCAAATAAAAGAATACAGACCGGAACCGCCCATGGGCAGAACGCAAGCACGACGCCCGCCGTCGCCGCGATCCCTTTGCCGCCTTTAAATTTCAGATGAACCGGAAAATTATGCCCCAGCACCGCGCCAAGCCCCGCATAAATTTCCAGTATTTTTACCCCCTGCGGATAGCGGCCATGAAAGAGCAGCCATACGAGCAGGACGGCAAAAACGCCTTTAAACCCGTCGCCCAAAAACACGAGGACGCCTGCCTTCGGCCCCAGGCTGCGGAACGTATTCGTCGTCCCGATATTTCCGCTCCCGACTTTTGTAATGTCCACATTGACATGGCGGGAATAGAAATAGCCTGCCGTAAACAATCCGAACAGGTATCCGATCGCCACTGCTATGATACGCGCGCCTGCCATACTTTATCTTCCTTTCTTCCTGATCATTTTTTCTCCCTGCTTCTCTCCCGAATGATAAAACGGAGCGAAGTCCCGCGGAACCCAAACGCTTCGCGGATCCGGTTTTCCAGATATCTCGTATAAGAAAAATGCATCAATGCCTTGTCATTTACAAAAACAACAAACGTCGGCGGCTTCACCGCCACCTGCGTCACATAATAGACCTTCAGCCGTTTCCCCCGGTCCGACGGCGGCTGCTGCAGCGCAAGCGCCTCCGCGACGATCTCATTCAACACGCCCGTTGCAATGCGCAGCGCATTATTCTGGATGACCATATCGATCATTTCATACATTTTATGGAGACGCTGCCCCGTTTTTGCCGAAATGAACATGATCTCCGCATACGGCATAAAGCTCAGCACCTGACGGATCCGCTCGCTCTGCCGGTAAACCGTTTTATCATCCTTTTCCACCGCGTCCCATTTATTGACGGCAATGATGACGCCCTTCCCGCGGTCATGCGCGATGCCCGCGATCTTTGCGTCCTGTTCCGTCACGCCCTCCGTCCCGTCGATCAAAATGATAACGACATCCGCGCGTTCCACCGCCCCGACTGCGCGGATGACACTGTATCGTTCGATCTCTTCTTTTACTTTGCTTTTGCGCCGGATGCCCGCGGTATCAATAAATACATATTCCTGCCCGTTACATTTTACAACGGTATCGACCGCATCGCGCGTCGTCCCCGCAATGTCCGATACGATCGCGCGCTCCTCGCCGCAAAGCTTATTGACCAGCGAAGATTTGCCGACGTTCGGTTTCCCGACGATCGCGATTTTCGGCCGTTCATCCTCCTGCGCCGCTTCCGTTTCCTGCGGAAAAAGTTTTCGCAGTTCGTCCAGCATATCTCCCATGCCAAGGCGCGAGGCCGCCGAAATCGGGATCGGTTCGCCAAGACCCAGATTATAAAACTCGTAAACGTCCAACATCTGTTTTTCAAAGCTGTCCACTTTATTTACGATCAGAAGCGTCGGCTTTTTCGACCGCCGCAGCATATCCGCCACTTTGGAATCCGCGTCCACAAGCCCTTGCCGCACGTCCGTCATCATAAGGATCACGTCCGCCGTATCAATCGCGATCTGCGCCTGTTCCCGCATATGGGATAAGATCACATCTTTGCTGTCCGGCTCGATCCCGCCGGTATCTATGATCGTAAAATTTTTATCCAGCCATGAGACGTCTGCATAAATGCGGTCCCTTGTAACGCCCGGCGTATCCTGCACGATGGAGATCCGCGCCCCGGCAAGTGCATTGAACAATGTAGACTTCCCGACATTCGGCCTGCCCACAATTGCTACGATTGGTTTACCCATGTTTTTTCTCCTTTATTAAAAAAGCTGCGCATTCCTCCCAAGGAATGCCTCATACAAATCCTGACCGTTAGAGTTTACAATAACTATGTCCGCTTGTAAAGCATTTTCGAGCTCCGCAACCGTCATATCGTCCAGAAAAACTTCTTCGCCGCTGCGCAAAAGGCTGCAGGGCAGCAGCAGTTTTTCCCCCAGCGCACGTCCCTTCAGCTGCGCGTACAGGTCATGGCCTGTCAAAAGCCCGGAAACGGTGATCCGCTCCCCGAAAAAATCGTTGCGTATCGGGTAAACGGCAATCTCCCGCTTTGGATGCCGCCGCATAAACTCCTGCGCCAGTTCCTGTATAAACGGCGCGGCAAGCAGGCCCGTCGCGACCGAGATCTCCGCAGGGACGTCCGCCTCCACCGTCATTTCCACCTCAGAAGCAAGCGCGTCCCGAAATTCATCCAGCAAAAGCCGCAGCATCCCGACGCCGTTTTCCAGCTGGACATAACCATCATAGTTTTCCGCCTGCGGCAGCTCCATATCCGCAAGCAGATACCATTCGTCTCCCGCATGGACAAAATGCGTGCCCCATTTTTCCATACAGATCCCCTGCCACCTGTGAACCGTCCTCAACACTTCCCGCGCGTCCCCTTTTGTAAAAGGCTCCAGCGGATACAGCCCCTCGCGGTATTTTGACAGCCCGACCGGAACGACGGACACGCTTTCCATATGCGGCAGATACGCCGAAAGTTCCCGCAGGCTGCGCTCTAACTCCTCGCCGTCATTGATCCCTTTGCACAGCACGATCTGCGCGTTCATCTCAATGCCGGCCTCATATAACCGCCGCATTTTTTTCAGCGCGTCGCCCGCGAAACGGTTGTTCAGCATTTTACAGCGCAGCTTTGGGTTCATCGTCTGTACGGAAATATTGATCGGCGCAAGTTTATACGTGATAATGCGGTCAATATCCTTGTCCTTCATATTGGTCAGCGTCACATAATTGCCCTGCAGAAAAGAAAGCCGCGAATCGTCGTCCTTAAAATACAGGGTGTCCCGCATCCCCGGCGGCATCTGGTCGATAAAACAGAAAATGCATTTATTTGAACAGGAGCGGTATTCATCCATCAGCCCATTTTCAAACACAACGCCCAGATCGTCCTCGTATTCCTTTTCGATCAGAAGCTCCCATTCCTCGCCGTCCGGTTTGCGTATCACAACGGTCAGTTCTTCTTCATTGATCTGGTAACGGTAATCAAACACATCTTCGATTTCCATGCCGTTGACCGACACAAGCATATCCCCCGGTTCGATCTGCAGCTCCTCCGCTATGCTGCCCGGTATGATACGGTCTATTTTATGTTCCTTTGTTTTTTTCATGCCCTGTCCCCGCCCGCATCCTTTATTTGCTATTTCGGTGTATTCTTTCTTATTATACAAACAATCCGCTTATTATACAAGAGCAAAAAAACAGACCAATGAGGTGATAATTTTAAATTTATCTTGCTATTTTCAACAGTATGTGGTAGATTAAATATACAAAAAGGGAAGCCAGAGAAGCGGCTACCCTCAATAATCAGATACTGATACTTTTCCGTATCAGCCGTCACTATTGCAGTAGTGGCGGCTATTTCTTTCCCTATTAAATACATATATTTTTCAAGAAATTTGTAAATTTTTTTATTTTTTAATGGCGATTTTTCTTTATTTTTACAGCAAACGGCGCATAAAATTTTGTCAGATAGCATTTGACATTTCTTTTCGTTGACAGAATTTTGATT
>CANQQG010000070.1 GCA_947625875.1 uncultured Lachnospiraceae bacterium | reverse complement strand
TTGCGGCAGCCTTTTAATGCGCAAAAAATGGCTTACATAATCTTGCGGTGGCCTTTAAAGCGCGTCTCGCAGTATTTGCAGCGATAAATCTCTTTTTCCGGGTCGGTCAGCACGAAAATCTGGTCAAGCTCCTGCTCGATGGATGTGATGCACCGCGGGTTTTTGCAGCGGATGATGTTTTTGATCTCTTTTGGCGGCGCAAGCTCGCACTTGTCTACGATCTTATCGCCTTTGATGATATTTACCGTTATGTTGTGGTCGATAAATCCGAGGATGTCCAGATCAAGCGCATTCGGTGAACACTCGACTTTTATGATGTCTTTTTTTCCCATTTTGTTGCTCCGGGCGTTTTTGATGATTGCCACGCAGCAATCCAGCTCGTCCAGCTTTAAGTCATGGTAAATCTGGAGGCTCATGCCCGCCTTGATATGGTCGAGGACAAAGCCCTCATGAATTGCGCTGATATTAAGCGTTCCGCTGTTATTTTCCATAAAAATCCCTCCTAATCTACATGAATGCCGAGCAGCGTTAAGATGAGCGCCATGCGTACATAAACGCCGTACTGCGCCTGTTCAAAATAAACGGCGCGCGGGTCGCTGTCCACTTCGACGGAAATCTCGTTGACGCGCGGAAGCGGGTGCAGCACAAGCATATCCTTTGGCGCAGCCTGCATTTTTTCTTTATCCAGGATATAATAATCCTTCATGCGGATATAGTCTTCTTCGTTGAAGAACCGTTCCCGCTGCACGCGCGTCATGTAGAGGATATCGAGCGACGGCAGGGCGTCTTCGAGGCGTTCCACTTCTTTGTATGGGATGTTGTGCGCGTCTAACACATCTTCGCGGATATAGCCGGGGATGCGCAGCTCTTCCGGTGATATCAGGACAAATTCCATGCCGGGGTAGCGGATCAGGGCGTTGATCAGGGAATGGACGGTGCGGCCAAATTTTAAATCGCCGCAGAATCCGACTTTTAAATTGCCCAGGCGTTTTTTCAGGGAATATATGGTCAGAAGGTCCGTCAGCGTCTGCGTCGGGTGCTGGTGGCCGCCGTCCCCGGCATTGATCACAGGGATTGTGGAATGGCTGCTTGCAACGAGCGCCGCGCCTTCTTTCGGGTGGCGGATCGCGCAGATATCCGCATAGCAGGAAATGACGCGGATCGTATCGGCGACGCTCTCCCCTTTTGCGGCGGAGCTGCTGTCCGCGCTGGAAAAGCCGAGAACGCTCCCGCCTAAGTTCAGCATGGCCGCCTCAAAACTGAGCCTCGTCCTTGTGCTTGGCTCATAAAAACAGGTGGCAAGTTTCTTTCCGTCACAGGCATGCGCGTATTTTTGCGGGTTGTCTTTTATGTCGCCTGCAAGTTTTAACAGAGAATCTAATTCTTCTACTGTAAAATCCAGTGGATTCAATAAATGCTTCATGTTGGCCTCCTTGCGATGGGATCATATTTTTATCCGTATTTTTACAATCATATAATACATAAGTGTAAAATTCAAGGAGGAAATTTTCGATCTGCGGCGGGAATCACAGATGATCGTGTAATTTTTGAAATTTGCACATTTATAGTATGGAAAATATCTTTAAGAAGCGTTATAATAGGTTTGGTTCATCTGTGCAGGGATGCGGCTCTCTGTGGAGGGCTTTCGCATGACACTTTTTTCGATAGCGTGGGCTTAGCGGTGTTATCATGACGAAGCAGATGAACCATTTTTGTATGGCGGTGGATAGAATGAGGGGAATCTATGGAGAATATCGTTGTCAGGCAGAGCGTTATTATAAAATGCAGCCTTGAGGCTTCGGCACTGCTTGGGAATTATGAATTTTATTATGCGTGCGGGCTGCTGTGCCGTCTGGCAGGGAAACAGCCCGCACAGGATCTGCGGCCTTTGGAACTGTATGCATTTATAGAGCCGCTTTTACAGGATTATGCGCCGCAAAACGGACCGGAGACGTATCTGCTGCATATGCTGCGGGCGTATAAAGCCGGCGATGAATATGACAGCGGGATGCAGCAGCTGTTCCGGATGGGGCTGGATGAAAAAAATATGTGGGTGCAGATCACGTGATTTTATTTTCTCATCATATCGTAAACCCATTTTCCGGCTTCTGATAAATCAGAGCGCTTCCAGCCATAGGTTTTGGCGCAGCCGCTGTTGATAAGGGAAGACGTTTCCGCTTTGTTGGATAAGTTCCATGCGATACAGCTGATTTTGTTTTTGTCGAGGAGCTTCATCCATTTATCCGCTTCGGTTTTGCTGACGGCGCCGTTTCCGGATGCTTCGCTCAGGCCGTATTCGGATACGAAGACCGGGAGCCCCGCGTTGATGGCGGCCTGCAGTTTCTGGCGGTATGCGTCCGTATGGGTGGACGCATAATAGTGGAACGCATACATAATGTTTTTGCTTTTGAACGGATTTTGCGCCGCAATGTCCACGTCCTGGCTCCAGGTCGGCGTGCCGACGATGATGACGGCGTTTTTATCCTGTTTTCGTATGGTGTTGATCATGGTTTTTGCATACGAGCGGATCTGCGCCCATTGTGTGCCGCCGTTTGGCTCATTGCAGATCTCATAGATCACATTTTTGTGGGAAGCGTATTTTTTCGCCATTTTTCTGAAAAAAGCATTCGCTTCTTTTTTGTAAGTGTTCGGGTTGCCGTCGCTTAAGATGTGCCAGTCGATGATGACGTACAGCCCAAGCTGGCTGCAGTAAGCGACCGCTTTGTCAATGAGCGACTCGAGGTCTTTTTTGTTCTGTGCGGAACCGGTGCAGTAGCCGTTGTATTCCGCCGTATACATGGCAAGGCGGATGACCTCGGCGCCCCATTTGTCGCGCAGCGTCTGGAACGCTTTTTTGTTGACGTACTGCGGGTACCATGACAGTCCATGTGTGCTGACGCCTTTTAGCTGTACGGCTTTGCCCTTGCTGTTTACAAGATGCGCGCCGGAGACTTTCAGGCGGCCGTAGCGCTGGAGCGGCGTCTTTGCGGCGGCATATGCGGCCGTCTCTGGCGCGCAGGCCGGGGCGCACATGGATGTGAGGCAGAGCGCCAGCGCAAGGAGCATGGCGGCAGTTTTTTTCAGTTGTTTCATATGGTTTCCTCCTTAAAATCTGATAATATAATCATAGCGGATTTATCTGTTGGCGTAAAGTAAAATCTGACGGAAAGAACAGAAAGGGGCGGTGAGAGCGGATGGAGTATCGAAAAGGAAAGACCGTTTCGGGTGGGATAGCGGTCGGCAGGCTGAAATATTTTGAGAAAAAAAAGCAGAGAATCGAACCAAAAACAGTCTCTGATACGGACGCCGAGGTCAGGCGTTATCAGGACGCCGCAGAGAAAGCCGCGGCGCAGCTGCGGGAGCTGGCGGAAAAGACAAAAAAGGTGGCGGGCGCGAAGAATGCCGAGATTTTTGAAGTGCATGCCATGCTGTTGGAGGACGTGGGATTTGTGGCCGCGGTGGAGGACGTCATCCGTCTGCGGCGGGCGGATGCGGAATATGCCGTATGGCGGACAGGGGAAGATATGGCGCGGATGTTTGAGGCGATGTCGGACAATCCTTATATGCAGATGCGCGCGGCGGATATGCGTGACATCAGCTCCCGCCTGCTCACCATCCTGAAGGGGGATGAGACGGGGATGCAGCCGCTTTCGGAGCCGGTGATCCTGCTTGCCATGGATCTTGCGCCGGGAGAAACGGTACAGCTTGACCAAAACAGCCTGCTGGGGTTTGTGACGCGGTTTGGCTCGGCAAATTCCCATACGGCGATATTGGCGGGGACAATGGGCATACCTGCGCTGGCCGGCGTAGAAATAAAGCCGGAGTGGGACGGATGCATGGGAATCCTTGACGGACGGGACGGGAGCCTGTATGTGGATCCGGATGAAGAAACGCTTGCGCGCCTGCAGAGAGAAAAGCAGGAGGAGAAAAAATTCAGGCAGTACCTGGAAGGGCTGAAAGAAAAAGAGGATATCACGCTGGACGGAACGAATGTGCGCCTGTATGCGAATATCGGAAATATCAATGACGCGGAGGCGGCGCTTTCTTTTGGCGCGCGCGGGATCGGGCTGTTCCGGAGCGAGTACCTGTATCTGGAATCGGATTATTTTCCGGATGAGGAAACGCTGTTTGGAGTCTATCGGCATGTGGCGGAACTGATGGGAGGGAAAAAGGCCATTATCCGCACGCTGGATATCGGCGCGGACAAACAGGTAAATTATTTTCGTCTGGGGAAAGAGGAAAACCCCGCGCTTGGCTGCCGCGCGATCCGGATCTGCCTGCAGCGTCCGGAAATACTGAAAACGCAGCTGCGCGCGATCTACCGCGCGGGCCTGTATGGCAATCTGTCTGTGATGTTTCCGATGATCATCTCAGTGGATGAGGTGCGCGCCGCGAAACAGATCGCGCAGGAAGTAAAAGAGGAGCTGCGGGCGGAGGGCGCGCCGTTTGCAGAGCATATGGAGACGGGGATTATGATCGAGACGCCGGCGGCCGCCCTGATCAGCGGTGAACTGGCAAAAGAGGTCGATTTTTTCAGTATCGGGACAAACGACCTGACGCAGTATACGCTTGCGGTTGACCGCAGGAACCAGGAGCTGGAGCCGTTTTATGATGTGCATCATCCCGCTGTGCTGCAGCTGATCGCCATGACGGTTTCAAATGCCCATGCGCATGGCATCCGGGCGGGCATATGCGGGGAGCTGGGCGCAGACCTGGAACTGACGGAAACATTTTTGCGGATGGGCGTGGATGAGCTTTCTGTGTCGCCGTCGGCGGTGCTTCCGATGAGAAATAAAATCCGGAGTCTGGATCTGAGGAATGCCGGATAAACAACATTTAGATGAGGGATACAGATGAATAAGACAGGAATCAGGTGTTTTTTGATGACGCTCGCGCTGCTGCTGTCGTCGGCGCCGTTGCCGGCCTATGCGGCAAAGGATGCAGGACAGGTCGTGCGCGTGGGATATTTCGCGTTCAGCGGATACCAGGACATGGATGATGACGGGCGCATGAGCGGGTACGGGTATGAATTTCTGCAGAAAATAGGCGCGCACATGGACTGGGAATATGACTATGTGGGATATGACAAATCGTACGCCGAGGCGCTGGAAATGCTCGAGCGGGGCGAGGTGGACGTCGTAACGTCGGTGTCGAAAACGAAAGACCGCATGAAAAAGTTCCTCTTTTCAGAGAAGCCCATTGGCACGAACGCCACAATATTTACGGTAAAGGCGGGAAATACCGATGTGGTCGCCGGTGATTATGCGACTTACAATGGGCTGAAGATCGGCATGCTGGACGGAAATTCCAAAAATAAGAACTTTGAGGCGTTTGCCGCGAAGCATGGGTTTTCCTATGAGCCGGTGTATTACCGGACGGAAAAAGAGCTTTCCGGCGCGCTCCAGGAGGAAGCTGTGGACGGCATTGTGTCCGGCAGCCTGCGCGTTACGAAAAATGAGTGGATGCTGGAGTCGTTTGACGCGGCCGACTTTTACATTGTCGTGCGCAAAGACAGAAAAGACCTGATGGAACAGATCAATCAGGCGATCGACGCGCTGGACATCCAGGAGGCGGGCTGGCGGAATGCGCTCCATGCGAAATATTATGCGGTGGATTCCGGCGGGGAGCTGATGCTGGATGGCGATGAGCGGGATTATCTGAGACGCCTTGCGGAGGAGGGCACGAAGCTGAAAGTGCTGGTAAATCCGGACAGGGAGCCGTATTCTTATTTTGAGGACGGTGAGGCGAAGGGCGTGTTCCCCTCGGTGTTTGCGCTTATGGCGGGGCGCGTTTCGCTCCCGTATGAATTTGTCTGTACGAAAGACCGGATCGAATATGACCGGAAGCGGGAATCCGGGGAAGCGGACATCGTGCTGGATTTTGCCAATGATTACTACCTTGCCGAGCAGGCGGGCTATAAGATTACGGCCCCGTATCTGTATATGAACTTTACGCGCCTTACGTTAAACGGGTTTGAGGGGGAAGCGGGGCGTATAGCGGCCGTCCGCAATTCCGATGTGTTAAATACATATATTTCGGAAAACTATGACAAGGAAGCTATCATTTATTTTGATTCTGTGGCGGAATGCGTGCGCGCGGTCGAAAAGGGGGAAGCGGATGCAACGATCCTTTATACGTATGTCGCGGAGCGGATTGTGCGCGAGGATGTGAAAAACCGTTTCTCATTTACGCTGATGGGCGATGCGTCGTTTTCGTATGCGATCGGCGTGTGCAGCGCGGATGGCCATATTTTGCTCTCGATTTTAAATAAAGCGGTCGGCAGCCTGAAAAACAGCGACCTGTCGGCGGCGATCATAAAAGAGACCGCGAACAATGACCTGCCTGCCGGGAAGCGCCTGCTGTCGTTTTACTATGCGAATCCGGTTTATGGCGTCCTGACGGCGCTGTTTGCCAGCCTGTTCCTGTTTCTGTGCCTGTTATTGGCGCTGCATATCCGCAACCGCGGCATATTGAAAAAGAAGATCGCGGAAGTCAGCGCACAGTACGAGGCGCAGAAGAAAGATTTATCCGACGCGCTTGCGCTCGCAGACCAGGCGAACCGCGCGAAGACGACATTTTTAAACAATATGTCCCACGATATCCGCACGCCGATGAATGCGATCATCGGGTTTACGGCGCTTGCGGCGTCGCATCTGGACAACCGGGAGCGGACGGAGGACTATCTGGCAAAGATCGCGCAGTCTTCCAGCCATCTGCTGTCCCTGATCAATGACGTGTTGGATATGAGCCGCATTGAATCCGGAAAATTTACGATTGAGGAGAAGCCGGAAAACCTGCCGGAGATCCTGCATGGGCTGCGCAATATCATCCAGGCGGACGTGCATGCGAGGCGGCTGGAGCTGTTTATTGATACGGTGGATGTGACGGATGAAAATATCTGCTGCGATAAGCTGCGCCTGAATCAGGTTCTGCTCAACCTGCTTTCCAATGCGATTAAATTTACGGATCCGGGCGGAACGGTTTCCCTGCGCGTGACGCAGAAGCCGTCCGAAAAAGAGGGATACGCGGGATATGAATTTTGTGTCAGGGATACCGGCATCGGCATGAGCCGGGAGTTTGCGGAGACGATCTTTGAGCCTTTTACGCGCGAGCGGAATACGACGGTCAGCGGCATCCAGGGAACGGGGCTTGGCATGTCGATCACGAAAAATATCGTCAATATGATGGGCGGCGAAATCCATGTTTTCAGTGAGAAAGGAAAGGGGACGGAATTTACCGTAAGCCTTGAATTCCGCCTGGACGGCGGGAAGGAGGAACTGGAAGAGCTGGTGGAGCTGAAGGGCCTGCATGGGCTGGTCGTGGACGACGATATTGTGAGCTGCCAGAGCGTGTCAAAAATGCTGCGCCAGCTTGGGACGCGCGCGGAGTGGACGATGTACGGGAAAGAAGCTGTGATCCGTACGGCGGAGGCGCTGGACGTGGGCGATCCGTACCAGATCTATATTATCGACTGGTCGATGCCGGATATGAACGGCGTAGAAACGGTCCGCCAGATCCGGCGCGTCGTCGGGCATGAAGCGCCGATCATCCTGCTCTCGGCGTATGACTGGAGCGATATTGAGGACGAGGCGCGGGAGGCGGGCGTAACGGATTTTGTGAGCAAGCCGTTATTTATGACCGACCTGCACCGCGCGCTTGGCCATGCGCTGGGCAGGGGGAAGGACGTGGCGATGGAGGAGCTGCCGCTTGATAAGGGCATGGCGGGCAGGCGCATTCTGCTTGCGGAGGACAATGAATTAAACCGCGAGATCGCCGTTGAGATCTTATCCGCCGCGGGCTATCTGGTGGAGAGCGCGGAGAACGGACAGATCGCCTGCGAGATGCTCGAAGCTTCCGAGGCGGGGTATTATGACGCGGTGCTTATGGATGTGCAGATGCCGGTCATGGACGGCTATGAGGCGACGCAGCGCATCCGCGCGATCAAAGACCCGGCGCTTGCGTCTGTCCCGGTGATCGCGATGACGGCAAATGCGTTTGAGGAGGACCGGAAGAAGGCGATGGAGATGGGGATGGACGGGCATCTGGCAAAGCCGATTGATGTGGAGAAGATGCTGGCGCTTTTGATGGAGATTATCCACTGAAAAATATATTTGTATCGTAAGAAATGGAAGGAAGAAGCGGTTGTTTCCAAAATGGAAACAACCGTTTCGCATGGCGTGGGGCATACTGTTGTGACTTGTGCATATTGCATAAAAAAATTGTGAAAAAATCATCTCAAACTAACAAAAAAATGAATTTGTGTTGACAACTCCGAAAATCTATTGTAGAGTTGAATTATAAAGAAATGCCGGATTGTTACTAATTTAATAGCTTTTATTTTATTAGGCAAAACTGGATCATACGATAGGATATAAGATGTGTGGGCGAGCACATTCTGTTTCGTATGATTGCAGTTTTTTTCTTTTGCCAAAAAACGGGGGGAGGCAGTCTGAGCATGAAAATCGTAAAGGTGATCAACAACAATGTTGTGAGTTCCCTGGACGAACGGGGACGGGAAGTCGTCGTTATGGGAAAAGGGATCGGCTTTCAGAAAAAGAGCGGGGATGAGATTGAGAAAGCTCGGATCGAGAAGATTTTTTCGCTCCCGCAGGAAAGCACAAACCGGTTCGAGGAGCTGGTGAGCGATATCCCTTACGAACATATGGAGCTGGCGGAGGAGATTATCCGGTACGCCGGCCTGCATCTGGGGAAGAAGCTGAACAAAAACATCTATATTACGCTGACAGATCATCTGAATTACGCCATTGAGCGGACGCGGCAGAACATCTGCCTGCAAAATGCGTTTTTGTAGGAAATCCGCAAATTTTACGCACCGGAGTACGAGGCGGGGGCGCACGCGCTGGAACTGGTGGAAAAGAAGGTTGGCGTGGAACTTCCGAAGGATGAGGCGGGTTTCATCGCGCTTCATATTATCAATGCGGAGATGGATGCGGATATGGAGCAGGCCATGGCGCTGCCGGGCATGATGCGGGATATTTTAAACATTATCCGCTATGCGATGGGACAGGAGCTGGATGAGGAATCTCTCTCCTACGAGCGGTTGGTGACGCACCTCAAATTTTACCTGCAGCGCATCGTAAAAAGGACCGGCTATCCGGAGGGTGACGAGCAGATGCGGCGCGCGATTCAAAAGAGCTGTCCGGAGGAAGCCGCCTGCGCCCGGCGGATCGGCGATTTTGTGAAAAAGAAGCTGGGCTATGAGACGCCGGAGGAGGAGCTGATGTATCTGACCCTGCATATCAGTCGGGTGGTGCACGATTCCAGAAAATAAAACACCGATGTGTTTTATGATATAACAATTAAGAAAACGGAGGGAAAAGCTATGGCAAGCAAGTATGACGGACTGGCGAGAATTATTATCCAGAACGTGGGCGGCAAGTCGAATATCGCGAGCCTTACCCACTGCATTACGAGACTGAGATTCAAGCTCAAGGACGAATCAAAGGCAAATACGGATGTGTTAAAGGAGACGGACGGCGTCGTGACCGTAATCCAGAGCGGCGGGCAGTACATGGTCGTAATCGGAAACCATGTGCCGCAGGTCTATGACGCGGTGGTTTCTGTGGGACATCTGGAGAGCATTGCGGAGGCGCCGGGAGACGATGCGGAAGGCGGCGGACCAAAGGAGAAGATGAATCCGTTCAACGCCTTTGTCAGTATCGTGACAGGTGTGTTTACCCCGTTCCTGGGCGTGTTCTGCGCCTGCGGTATCATTAAGGGCTTTTTGGCGCTGTTTGTGGCGCTCGGCGTCTTAGACGGCGCGGGCGGAACGTACAATATCCTGTATTCGCTGGGCGACGCGGCGTTCTATTTTCTGCCTGTGATTTTGGGCTACACAGCGGCAAAGCGCTTTAAGCTGCCGGAGATGGAAGGATTGATTATCGGCTGCGCGATGCTCTATCCGTATGTATTGAGCGGCAGTGGCATGGATATCTCCAACATTTTCCATATACCGGTGATTATGCCGGCAGCCGGGGACTACACGAGCAGCGTAATTCCGATTATCTGCGCGGTGGCTTTTGCTGCATGGTTTGAGCGGCTTTATAAGAAGTTTATTCCGGACACGATTAAGATGTTTGCCATACCGCTGATCACCTGTATCGTGACGATCTGTCTGACCTTCTGGATCATCGGGCCGGTGACGTCGCTTTTGTCCGATGGCCTGAGCGCGGTATTTACGGCGATTAATAACTTCAGCCCGATTCTGATGGGACTTGTGGTAGGCGCATTGTGGCAGGCTCTGGTAATGTTCGGCCTGCACTGGGCGTTGATCCCGCTTGCAATGGTAAATATGCAGACGATCGGCTACGACGCGATTCTGGTAGGTATGTTCGGAACGACCTTTGCCCAGACCGGCGCAGTCATCGGCATCTGGTTAAAGACGAAGGATAAGAAGCTGAAATCCCTCTGTCCGGCAGCCGTCATCTCCGGCATCGCGGGCGTGACGGAACCGGCAATTTACGGTATCACGCTTCCGAAAAAAATGCCGTTTATCCGCACCTGCGCCATCTCGGGCGTCGCGGGAGCCGTACTCTGCGCGCTGGGAGTGAAGTCTTACACCATGGCGGGACTTGGCGTATTCGGCTATACGGCGTACATCAATACGGCGGAAAACAGTATGAACGGCATGATCCTCGCGGTCGTGGTATCGATTTTCTGCGTCATCGCAGGCGCAATCTGCGAGTTTCTATTCTATAAGGATGCGCCGGCAAAGAAAACGGAAACAAAAGCTGCGGCTCCGGCAGGCGCGGCAGCGGCGGGGAAAAAGTCGGTTTTGGCTCCTATGAGCGGCGAGGTAAAAGCGCTCTCTGAGGTGGAGGATGAGGCGTTTTCCTCCGGTGCGCTGGGACAGGGGCTTGCGATTCTGCCGAGCGAGGGCAGGCTCTACGCTCCGGTGGACGGTACGGTTTCCACCTTTTTCCCGACGGGACACGCGATCGGCCTTTTGAGCGACGACGGCGTAGAGGTTTTGATCCATGTGGGCATGGATACGGTGAAACTGGAAGGAAAAGGATTTACGCCGAAGGTGGCGCAGGGCGCAAAGGTAAAACGGGGCGATCTGCTCCTGGAATTTGACATTCCAAAGATTAAGGCGGCGGGCTATTCCGTTCTGACGCCGATTATCATCACAAACACCGACGATTACAGCGACATCGTCTCTACGGACGCGGCGAAGGTGTCCCACGGCGATTCGGTGATCACGATTCGGTAGAATTTTTGCAGATTAGGAGGAAATGCACGATGAAAACGTTTCGGGAAGATTTTCTGTGGGGCGGAGCCACAGCGGCGAATCAGTTTGAGGGTGCATGGGATGCGGACGGCAAAGGCCCGTCCGTATCCGATATGTGCACCAGCGGTTCCTACACGAACCCAAAGCGCATCACGCCGGTATTTGAGGAGGGGGTTCTCTATCCCAGCCACGAGGCAATCGATTTTTACCATCACTATGAGGAGGACATCGCGCTGTTTGCGGAGATGGGATTTAAGACGTTCCGCCTGTCGATCGCATGGACGCGCATTTTTCCGACCGGAACCGAGACCGAGCCGAACGAGGCGGGGCTGGCGTTTTACGACCGCGTATTTGACGCCTGCAGGAAGCGCAACATTGAGCCTCTGGTGACGATCTCGCACTATGAGATGCCTTACGGCTTAGTGGAAAAATATAACGGCTGGGCGGACAGAGCCTGCATCGACGCTTATGTGCGCTACTGCGAGACCATTTTTGCGCGCTATCAGGATAAGGTAAAATATTGGCTGACCTTCAACGAGATCAACATGGGCACGCTGCCGATGGGAAGCGTACTTTCGCTGGGCACCGTAAAGGGCTACAGCGGGCCGCTGATGGGCGCGCCGGACAACCCGCAGGAACGCTTTCAGGCGCTGCACCATCAGTTTGTGGCGAGCGCGAAGGCGGTCAGGCTGGCGCACGAAAAATATCCGCAGTTTAAGATGGGCAACATGAGCCTGTTTGCCACGATGTATCCGTACACCTGCAATCCGGACGACGTGGTGGAAACCCAGCGGCAGATGCAGATGACGAACTGGTTCTGCTCGGACATTCAGGTGCGCGGCGCCTATCCGTATTACGCGCAGCGGTATTTTGAGGAAAACGGCATCGAGGTGCGCATGGAGCCGGGCGACGAGGCGATTTTGCGTGAGGGCACAGTGGATTTTTACACGTTCAGCTATTATATGAGCAATTGCGTGGCGAAAAATCCGGCTGCCGAGGAAACGTCGGGAAACGGCCTGGGCGGCTTGAAAAATCCGTATCTTGAGGCGAGTGACTGGGGCTGGCAGATTGATCCGAAGGGTTTGCGCTACACGCTCAATGAGATCTATGCGCGGTATGGGATTCCGGTCATGGTCGTGGAAAACGGCCTCGGCGCGCGCGATGAGAAGGCAGAAGACGGCAGCGTGAACGACGACTACCGGATCGAATACCTCAAAAAGCACATCGAGCAGATGCGGGAGGCGGCGGCGGACGGCGTCGATCTCATGGGCTATACGCCATGGGGCTGCATCGATCTGGTGAGCGCTTCTACGGGCGAGATGGCGAAGCGTTACGGCTTTATCTATGTCGATAAATACGACGACGGAACCGGAACGCTGGAGCGCAGCCGCAAGAAATCCTTCTACTGGTATCAGAAGGTGATCCGCACGAACGGAGCGGATCTGGAAAACGAGTAGACCTGTTTTATGAAAAAAAGAATTGAAATCGGAAAGGGGAAAAAGACATGAAATCATTTCAGTATACTATCAAAGACGAGCTCGGCATTCACGCAAGACCTGCGGGATTGCTGGCAAAGGAAGCGAAAAAATATCAGTCCGCCATCACGATTGATGCGGACGGAAAGAGCGCGAACGTCACGCGGCTGATGGCGGTCATGGCGCTCGGCATCAAGCAGGGCGCGCAGGTGACGGTGACTGCAGAGGGCGAGGACGAGGAGCAGGCGATCGCAGAGGTGCAGGCTTTTTTTGAGAAAAATTTTTAGACTGCAGGGAGAGGGCGAACATATGACGGAATTAACAGGAAAATCAGTATATCAGGGCGTCGCGATGGGCCCGCTTCTGGTGATAAAGCGCGAATTGCCCAAGGTTGAAAAAAAAGAGATTGAAGATCCGGAAACAGAAATTAACCGCGTCGATCAGGCGCTCACACAGGCGAAGGAGCAGCTGCAGAAGCTGTACGAAAAGACAAAGCGCATGATCGGAGAGGACAGCGCGGCCATTTTTGAGGTGCATCAGATGATGTTGGAGGACGAGGATTACATCGACTCCATTTACAACATGATCCGGACGCAGCGGGTGAACGCGGAATACGCCGTCAACGAGACGGGCGATAATTTTTCCCGGATTTTTGCCGACATGGACGACGATTATATGAAGGCGCGCTCGGCGGACGTGATCGATATTTCCGGCCGCGTCGTGCGTAATCTTACGGGCTGTCGGGACACAGATTTGTCGGACGCAGAGCCGTCCATTATTTTGGCGGACGACCTGAGCCCGAGCGAGACGGTTCAGATGGACAAGGAAAAAATTCTGGCGTTTGCGACTGTGCACGGCTCCGCCAATTCCCACACGGCGATCCTGGCGCGCATGATGAATATTCCGGCGCTGATCGGTGTGCCGATGGAGCTTGAGAAGCTGCCAGACGGCGCGCGCGCGATTGTGGACGGATATAAGGGCACGCTCGTGATCGAGCCGGACGATGAGACGGCATCTGCGGCCGAACAGAAGATGGCCGACGAGCGGGAAAAAGCAAAACTGTTACAAACCATGCGCGGCCTGGAAACCGTCACGCCAAACGGGCGAAAAGTCCATCTCTACGCCAACATCGGCGGCGTCGGCGACGTCGGCTATGTGCTGGAAAACGACGCGGAGGGCATCGGGCTGTTTCGCAGCGAGTTTCTCTATATCGGGCGCAGCGAGCTGCCCTCGGAGGAGGAGCAGTTTACGGCGTACCGCAAGGTCCTGGAAACGATGGCGCAAAAAAAGGTCATTATCCGCACACTGGATATCGGGGCGGATAAGCAGGCGGATTATCTTCATCTGGAAAAAGAAGACAATCCGGCGCTCGGCTATCGCGCGATCCGCATCTGCCTGAAGCAGCCGGATATTTTCAAGACGCAGCTGCGGGCGCTGTTTCGCGCGGCGGTTTACGGAAATCTGTCGGTGATGTATCCGATGATCATCTCGGTCGAGGAAGTTGAGCAGATTAAAAAAATCGCGGAGGAAGTGGCGGAGGAGCTTGCGCGCTCGGGCGTGCCTTACGCGATGCCGGAGCAGGGCATTATGATCGAGACGCCCGCCGCGGTCATGCTCAGCGACCGTCTGGCCGGGCTGGTGGACTTTTTCAGCATCGGGACAAACGACCTCACGCAATACACGCTGGCGATTGACCGGCAGAACGACCGTCTGGACGATTTTTACAACCCGCACCACGAGGCGGTTCTTCGCATGATTCAAATGGTGGCGGATAATGCGCACCGCGCGGGCATCTGGGTTGGCATCTGCGGCGAGCTGGGCGCGGATTTGGAATTGACGGAGACCTTTCTCAAGATGGGAATCGACGAGCTCTCCGTATCGCCGTCGATGGCGCTTCCGCTTCGCAAAAAGATTCGGGAAACGCCTGCCTGAATGGAATTGCAAAGTGGTTCGCTGCCGGTCACGTGAATAATAAATAGACCGTAAAAAAGTTTTTAAGCCTCTTGCCTCAGAGCAAGGGGCTTATGTCATAACAAAGACAAGGCCGACCGAAGCCCCTGCAGCGCCAGTGGCCGTGACCGTAAAGCTGTCAAAGACGTCCTATACATACAA
>CANQQG010000069.1 GCA_947625875.1 uncultured Lachnospiraceae bacterium | reverse complement strand
AGCGCCCGGATGGATGTTTTCGGATAAATCATGAAAATCCCTTGCATTTCATGGTATTTCCATATAAGATAGCTAAAGAAGAAGGAGGGAGTTTATGGCAAAGAAAAAGAAAGAAGCTCTGCTGACGCCGGAACAAAAACTTGAGGCGGATTATCAGAAGGCTGTCCGCAGGATGGAAGGGGCGGAAAAAATGCTCCAGGCGGAAGACCGGATGCATATGTACAGAGAAGCGATCCGGTTATTTGAGGATTTAGGCGGCTATCAGGACAGCGCGGAGCGGATCGCGGCATGTGAAAAATCGCTTGTTGAGAAGCGGAAAGAGTTTCGCGAAGAAGTGTATCAGAACGGCATGCAGCTGAAGGAGCAGGCGAAAACGCCGGAAGATTATGACGCCGCGATCGAGGAGTTTGGCCGATTAAAGGTCGCATATAAGGATATTCCGCAGCAGATCGAAGCATGTGGCCGGTTAAAAGCGGATGCGGAAAAAAGAGAGAAGAAGAAAAAGGCCGGGAAGACGCTGCTTGCGGCGGCAGTATTGGCTGCTGTGGCGGCGCTTGTTTTATATTTGCGCACGCCTGCGGCGTTTTATCGGGAGGGAAAGCTTTTGATGGGCCTGGGCGATTATGAGCGCGCCGCAAATCTGTTTAAAAACAGCAGGGAATATGCCGATACAAAGGAGCGTTTAAAGGAATGCAATTATCAGCGCGCGCTGACCTGCGAAAAAGAGGGCGATTATGAGCGCGCGGTCATGCTGCTGAAACAGCGGGTTGGCGATTACAAGGACGCGGTCGCAAAAAAAGCGGAGCTTGAAAAAAAGATTCTGGCAGCCGCAAAAGCGGGCGATGTTGTCACGTTTGGGAATACGAAGTGGGCGCTTGCGGATACAGACGGGCGGCGGGCGCTGCTCGTAAAATGGAATGCTGTGCGCACAGGAAACGTTTATCAGCGGGCAGGAGAAACGGCGGATTGGGAAAATTCCGTTTTACGCGCCTGGCTGAACGGGGATTATTTTCACACGCGTTTTTCAGAGGCGGAACAGGCGATGGTAGAAGAGACTGCGGTCACGACGGCTCCGAACAGTGTCTACGGGACAGGGGGCGCGGCGGCGTCTACGGACGACCGCGTGTTTTTGCTGGATGAGGCGGAAGCGGAGAAATACGGGGAATTGCTGCGGAATGACAAGAATCAGAAGGAATGGTGGCTGCGCACGATGGGGCAGTCCGAGACGAGCGCGGCCTTTGTTTCCGCAGACGGGGCAGTGATGCCTTATGGGTATGCGGCGGATACGGCGGATATTGCGGTGCGGCCCGCTATGTGGGTGTCTTTTTAGGCGGAGAGGAGGAAAGATATGGGGAAGGTTTTACAGGAGTATGTGTTGGGCGATATGGCGGCCCGCTATGTGGAGAATGAGGAGCGTCAGGTGGGACTGCTCCTGTATCCGGCGGAATGTCCGGCGGATTGGACGCTGCAAAAGCAGGCGGCGCTTGACCCGCTGGTGCAGGTGAAGCTGACCGGGGATATTTACCAGGGGGCATATGCGCCGGGGCATACGCTCCGTATGGGCGAAAGCGCAAAAAAGCTCGTTTTGGAGCGGCAGGAGCTGGAAGAGGACGGCGGTCAGATCGTCATTCGGACAATTTTAAAAGATTCGCGCGGATACAGCGCACAGCATTGCCTGATCTGGAAAAAGGGCGCGCCGTATGTACGGATGAAAACGTCTTATAAAAATGAAAGCGACAAAAAAATAACGCTGGAACTTTTGAGCAGTTTTTCTCTGCAGGGCATAACGCCCTATGCTCCGGGAGATGCATACGACAGGCTCGCGCTTCACCGCCTGCGCAGCCGCTGGAGCGAGGAGGGGAAATTGGAGAGCCGCAGCTTTGAGGATTTACAGCTGAATCCGTCGTGGGCGCATTACGGCGTGCGCTGTGAGCGGTTTGGCAGCATTGGCTCGATGCCGGTGAGCGGGTATTTTCCATTTGCGGCAATCGAGGACCGGGAGCGGCATGTATTCTGGGGCGCACAGCTGGCGACGCCGTCCTCATGGCAGATGGAGATCTATCGGGAGGATGACAATGTCGGGTTCAGCGGCGGGATTGCAGACCGCGAATTTGGGCATTGGAAAAAAGACCTAAAGCCGGGAGAGGAGCTGGCGGCGCCGGAGGCGATCGTGTCGGCTGCGCATACGAAGAGCCTGGATGTGTTTACAAACCGTCTGACGGCCGCCGGAAAAGAGGCGCTGGAGCATGGGCCGGAATGCGAGCGGGAGCTGCCGATTATTTTTAATGAATACTGCACGACCTGGGGATGTCCGTCAGAAAAAAATATCCGCGCGATTTTAGATGTGATACGGGATAAAGGATTTTCTTATTTTGTGATCGACTGCGGCTGGTACAAAGAAGAGGGCGTGCCATGGGACGTCAGTATGGGTGATTATAACGTTTCAAAAGAGCTGTTCCCGCATGGGCTGGAGCAGACGGTCGCAGCGATCCGGGAGGCCGGCATGAAGGCGGGCGTCTGGTTTGAGATTGAAAATGTCGGGGAACAGTCAAAAGCGTATGGGAATACCGGACATTTACTGCGGCGCGACGGGCAGACGCTCACGACGAGCAGGCGGCGTTTTTGGGATATGAACGACGCATGGGTGCAGGACTATCTGGACAAAAAGGTCATCGGGCTGCTGAAAACATATGGATTTTCTTATATGAAAGTGGATTACAATGACGAGATCGGCATCGGCTGTGACGGCTGCGAGTCGCTGGGCGAGGGCCTGCGGCGGAATATGCTGGCGGTCTATGCGTTTTTTGAAAAGGCGCGGCGGGAAGTTCCGGGGCTTGTGCTGGAAAACTGCGCTTCCGGCGGCCACCGGCTGGAGCCGGGCTTTTTGGCGCGCAGCAGTATGTCATCTTTTTCGGATGCGCATGAGTGTGAGGAGATCCCGCTGATCGCCGCGAACCTGCACCGCGCGCTCCTGCCGCAGCAAAGCCAGATCTGGGCGGTTATCCGCAAGACGGATTCATTGAAGCGGATCGCGTATTCCATCAGCAATACATTTCTTGGCAGGATGTGCATTTCCGGCGACGTGACGGAGCTGACAGAGGGACAGTGGGATCTGATCACGCGCGGAATGGCGTTTTATAAGAAACTTGCGTCGGTTATCCGCAACGGGCAGAGTTATATTTATAACGACAGCGTAACGTATCTGCATCACCCGGAGGGCTGGCAGGCTGTCGTGCGGGTCGGGGAAAGCGGGGAAGCGTTTGCGCTGTTCCATGTTTTTGACGGAGCGCTGCCGGAGCGGATCGCGGTTCCGCTGCCGGAAGGATGTCCGGCTGTGATCGCGGACGTGTATTCGGATACGGAGGAAACGGCTGTGGTTGAAGATGGAATGATCTGTTATGCGCCAAAAGAAAACAGGAAAGCGGCGGCGTTTTATTTCCGCGGGCAGTAAAGCCGGCCGGGCGGATGGCGAGGAGCCGGGAAGTGGAGGGGAGCATATGTTTTCGGCAGGCCCTGTAAGGTTATATGATAAGGAAAAAATAAACAGGCAGGAATTGATGTTTTCGGATCATGACCTGCGCAGGATCTTAATCCCCGTCGTCGTGGAGCAGCTGCTGAATTCCTTTATGGGAATGGCGGACACCATGATGGTAAGCCAGGTCGGGAGCGCGGCGATCTCTGCCGTCTCGCTGGTGGATTCGATCAACGTGCTTGTCATACAGGTATTCGCTGCGCTTGCGACAGGCGGCGCGATTATCTGTTCGCAGTATATTGGCAGGGGCGACCGGAAGGAGAGCAACCGCGCGGCAAGGCAGGTGACGCTTTCGGTATTTGTGATATCTGCGGTATTGACCGTATTTTGCATTGGTCTGCGCGCACCGCTGCTGCGGCTTATTTTTGGACGGGTGGACGCGGAGGTCATGCAGAATTCGCTGCGTTATTTTCTGCTGACGGCGCTTTCCTTTCCGTTTATCGCTTTATTCAGCGCGGGTTCCGCTTTTTACCGCGCGGGCGGGGAGACGAAATTTCCGATGCGCATATCGGTCATTTCAAACCTTTTGAATATCGGCGGGAATGCCGTATTTATTTTTGCCATGGATATGGGGGTGACGGGCGCGGCGCTTTCCACGCTGTTGTCGCGGATCTTTTGCATGGCCGTTGTTTTTTATCAGCTGCGGAAGCCGAAGCAGCCGATCGTGCTGGACCATTATCTGCAGATCCGGCCGGATTTTCCGCTGATCGGGAAGGTTCTTGCCGTCGGGATCCCTTCCGGCATTGAAAACGGAATGTTCCAGTTTGGCAAACTGGCGATCCAGTCGAGTGTGTCCACGCTTGGGACGGCTGCGATCGCGGCGCAGGCGATGACGATCATTCTGGAAAATTTAAACGGCATATGCGCGCTCGGCATTGGCGTGGGGCTGATGACGATCGTGGGACAGTGCATTGGCGCGGGGCGGCTGGAGGAAGCGCGGTATTATATTGTAAAGCTGACCGCTGTTTCGGAGATCGTGGTTCTGTGTTCCTGCCTGTTTGTCCTGCTGATCACGCGGCCGGTTACATTTTTTGCGGGCATGGAGGCGGAAAGCGCGCGTATGTGCCTGCAGATGGTGACTGCCATAACGATCGTAAAGCCGATCGTCTGGGTGCTTTCTTTTATTCCGGGCTACGGGATGCGCGCGGCGGGCGACGTAAAGTTTTCCATGATTGTGTCAAGCCTGACGATGTGGTTTTGCCGGGTGCTTTTATGCGTGTGCCTGATCCGCTTTTTCGGGTTCGGGCCGATGGCGGTGTGGATTGGTATGTTTGCGGACTGGACGCTGCGCGGCGTCTTGTTTACGGCGCGGTTTTTCAGCGGCAGATGGGAACGGATGCATCTGATATAGAAGGAGCGGTCATTCTAAAATTTTTTCTCCGATATCATACAGCAGATGGTTTGTTTCTATGACGGAGAGGTTTTTCATAAGCGCGTAGTAGACGACGCTGTCTTTCTGGTTTTTTACATACAGGTCGTTATAGCCTGCGCTGCGCAGCAGCAAAGAAGTTTCTTCCGGCGTCAGGCGCAGGGCAAGGCTGATGGCGAGCGTTTTATCTCTGGAAGGTTTTTTCATGCCGGAGAGGATCTGGTAGCCGTAATTGCGCTGGAGGTTGGCGTCTTCGATGCATTTTTTCCTGGAAATCTTTTTTTGGTCCAGAAAAATTTCAATTAGTTCATGCAGCGGGAGCGGTGTGAGAGAGGCTTCCTGCGCGTTTAAGTAAGTTTTGATATCTTTTGTGGAGTTTAAAAGCTCCAGCAATTCCTGTGTGCTTTTTTTCATGGCGGCCTGTCCTTTGTTTTATAGATTCATGATCTTTATTATAGATGACATTTATCAGAAAAAAAAGAGGAAAATAATATGCGGGGCACATTATACGGATATTTGGACGCCAGATACCGGGAACTGGCCGTTTTGGGAAATTCGGAAAAAAGAAATACGTATCTGGCGCAGGATGAAGTGACCGGACAGGTTGTTGTGAAAAAATATCTGTCTCTGGAAAATGCGGAAATATATGAAAAGCAGGGGGAACTGCGCCATAAAAACCTTGTCCCGGTTTTGCATGTGGCAAAAGGGGACAGCCGGGCGGTTGTGATTCTGGAATATATCAGCGGATATACGGTTGCGGAGCGTCTGAAAAAACAGGGCCGGTTTTCCGAAGAGGAGACGGTTTCGCTTATCTGCCAGCTGTTGGAGGGGCTGCGGGAAATCCATAGCCGCAATATTATCCACAGGGACATTAATCCGGACAACCTGCTGATCTCTACGGACGGCGTACTGAAAATCCTGGATTTTGACATTGGCAGGACTTACAAACAGGACAGGGAGAGCGATACGGCGGTTTTGGGCACAGCCGGTTATGCGGCGCCTGAGCAGTTTGGGTTTATGCAGAGCGATAAGAGAACAGATATATATGCGGTGGGCATATTAATGAATGTCATGTTGACGGGAGATTTCCCGCAGCGGCGGCATTGCGCCGATCAGAAACTGGCGTCTATGATCAGCAAGTGCATACAGCTGGAACCGGCAAAGCGGTATCAGAGCGCGGAAGAGCTTCTGGCGGAACTCCGTTATGCGAAAGAAGCGGAGGAACCGGTTTCGAGGAGCATTTTTCCGGGTTTTCGTACCGGGGTTTTGTGGAAAAAAACAGTGGCGTCCACATATTATATTTTAATGTCTGTTTATACGCTGTCCACAGTGTGGGATTGCAGGCAGAGTTTAACCGCATGTATGTTAGAGGCGTTTGCTTTGTTTTTGTATGCATGGCTTTCTGTATTTGTGTCGCTCGATTTTCTGGGCTGGATGGAAAAGACGCCATTGATCAGGCGGTTTGGCAGGGAAGCGAAGATCGCTTTTGCTGTATTTCTTTGGATTGCTTTTTTTATGGCGGGGACGGATTTAGAAAAATATGTGCAGCAGGATATTTTGCACATGGCTGTGCAGAGCGCCTGATATTGCCGGCGGCGGGAACCGTTGCAATAAAAAAATAGATTTGTATGCTGCGGGCATACCAAAAATGAGACGTGTTTTCTTATTATCATAAGAAAGCGCGTTTTTTTGCGCGCATGGCGCGGCGGGGAAAGGGGTAAGGGGTAAAGCGTCCGCCCGGCGCGGGAGCGCGGAAAGTTTTATTTTGTCCGGCGCAGTACGGATTTGGCGATATCCAAAAAGAGAGCCTGACTGGAGGCGTCCGCCTGTGTCCACAGTTCTTTTAACTGCATAAAATCGGCGTCTGAAGATGCCTCTATCGAATCGGACAACAGATAATCAATGGAAACATGGAAAATATTCGCCAGGTCAATTAATTTTTCAAGTGTGACAGAACGGCTTCCATGTTCCACAAAACCGATGTAAGTCGTTGATACGCCTGCGGCTTCTGCAAGCTGTTCCTGCGTCATGTGCATTTGTATGCGCTCCTGGCGGATTTTGTTGCCTAATGCTTTTCTGTCCATGGTTGTCTCCTGAGTGATGATATGATAGAGATATTTTATCCAACTGGACAGAAAACATTAATAAACAGAAAGATGTAAAAATAACAACTATTAGTTTAAATATGAAAGAAAGTGTGATAGAGTATACAAGAGTGATAATTTATGAAACAATGTATGAAAACAAAAATATATTTTGTCTGGAATACATAACTATGTGCGTTTTTTGATGCTGTGTGAAAGGAGGTTAAATTAGAAATACAGCAGCAACTATTGTTTTGTAAAATATATTGGATAATGTGAAAGGTAGTAATTATGGAAGAAAGTAAAAAATATTGTAAATATTGTGGTGAAATAGTTGATAAAGAATGTGCGGTATGTCCAAAGTGCGGTAAACAAATTGAACAATTACAAAATGCAAATCAGCCTAATATTGTTATTAATAATGTGGCTTCCGCAAACGCAACAGCAGATAATAATATAAATGGAATAGGCATTCCAGGAATGATAAGTCCTAAAAGTAGGTTGATAGCTTTCTTGCTTTCTATATTTTTAGGCTGGCTTGGTATACATCGATTTTATGTAGGCAAAGTTGGGACAGGCATTCTTTGGATGTTGACACTTGGTATGTTAGGGATAGGATGGCTTTATGATGTAATTGTTATTTTGGTTGGATGTTTCAAAGATAACTATGGAAGAGTAATAAAAAATTGGTAGAAATAGTGTTGGGGCAGTTATATGGCTTTGAATGTATGGTATATGGATATTCAAAGCCATATTCGTCTATAAAGATTCAGATTAATAAAGTTATCTATCGTTTCATTCAAAATCATATATTGTTTGTATCATCTGTTTTATTTCAGGTGTTGGAATATTTCATTTCTTTTGCGGATGAATTGCAAATGCAGTCTGGACATTTATTATATGGCGGCATATAATGATAAACAGAAAATACAAAATACAAAGGAGAAGAAAGATGAAGACACGAAAGAAAAAATTTTCAGGCGCGCTGCTGGTTGTATTTCTGCTGTTTGGAAATATGGTTGCGCTGCCGCCGGCAAATATGCAGGTGCAGGCGGAAACGACGGTTTACATCACGCCGACAGGTTCAAAGTACCATTCGCACAAATGCGGAAATGGCACGTATTCGCCGACATCATTATCACATGCGCAGTCGCTTGGGTTGGAGCCATGTAAAAAATGTTTTCCGGGCGGGGCGCCTGCAGACAGCGGCGCTGAGAATAACGGTTCCGGAAACGCAAACGCCTCGGCATCTGCTAAGCCTGCAGTTAAGAAAATTGCATTGAGCAATACGGCGCTCGTCCTTGTGAAGGGGACTTCCCAAAAACTGAAACTTAAAAATGCATCCGGCGCGGTTAAATGGAAAAGCAGCAAAAGCGCGGTCGCATCTGTTTCAAACGGAACCGTAAAGGCGAAGGCAAAGGGAAAAGCCGTCATTTCCGCCACAGCAAACGGACAGACCAAAACCTGCAGGGTGAAAGTGGAGGATGCGAAGATATCGAAGACCGCACTGCATATTGCCGCAGGGAAGACGGCAAAATTGAAGGTGAGCGGCTGTATCCATGATATCAGGTGGTCGTCAACCGATACGGATGTGGCGCGTGTGGATGGAAATGGAAATATAAAGGCGTATAAAGCAGGAAGGACATGCATAAAAGCGGAAGCGCATGGGAAAGTATGGAAGTGCGTGGTGAAAGTAAATCGGCCGAAAGCTGCATAATAAGCGCGGAATATATTGGGAAATCCTAAAAAGTGTGTTAGACTGTCTTTATAAAAGAATTTGGAAAGGGTGAAGCTTATGGAAACAATACAGGCTGTTCATGCGGTAAACAGACAGGGCAATATGCAGACGGTAGATGATGCAATGAATATTCTTTTTTCAAAGCTGGATGAAGCGATAACGGTAAAGTAGGATTTGCCTACCGTGGATATGAAATCCGCCTGAAACCGACTGATACATATCTGCTGTTTTATGTGATAGATGAACAAAACAAGAAGGTTACTATTCTGCGCGTGATGCAGGATGGGATGAACTGGCAGTTTATCTTGCAGCGTTGGGGTGGATTTTGCGTGTGAAAAAAATGTTGACGGAAATGCTCATAAGCGCTAAGATAACTTATAGAAAAGGTGTTACCGTAAAGCAACGGTTCGCCTTAGTTAAGGATAATTCAAAAAAGCAACCTAACTTTGGCTGGTGCGGTTGCTTTTTTGATGTTTTTTATTTTTTCTGGTTTGCCGGATACTGATTATCGTGACGATGATGCTGATGACCGTCACTACAATACCGACAAGCTCCAAAATCATTCCGAACACCAATAGTGCTTACCTTTCACTTTATTTTCCATATGTATCCCCTCCTTCGATACAGGAAGTTCTCAAAATGTACTCATTTTGGCAAAAGGCGAACCGCTACCCGTTTTGGTAACACCCACATATATTCTACCATAGTGACAGAGTTTTGCAAGATATGACAGCAAATAAAATCTTACTTTTTTCTTCTCCTTTGATTTGTAGACGTTAAACTGGTTCTTACACTGTGGACTGCAAAAGAGATACTGAACGAAAACGGGGAAGTCCGGAAAGGCTGCAGGATCATCAAAAAAGTGGAAGCGTATGAGCGCAGGATCTTCACGGTAAAAGATGGTATTTTAAGCAGGAGGCTTTTCTGGATGAAGCAAAAGTTTTCTATACAGATTTAATCAACCAGATGGCGATTGATGACAGGGACAGGCTCAGCATCTTGGACAGGAACGGGCCGTACCTTGCCACAAAGAAGATCGGGAAAAACAATCCGAAGGCAAAGGAGATAAAGGGAAAGGTGAAAAAGAGTAAAAGGGAATAATAGGAGTGATATGCAGGGCATAATTCATTTTTTGCGCCGCCCCCTTAGATCTGACATGGCTTCTGAGAACGGACGGGTATTTCCTGCGGCGACATCTTCAAGACCTTCCTGGATTAAACCGTATAACTCGAAACGTCCCATCAGACGCTCATATGCTTCTATACTCATTACGGCGAGATCGCCTTTCCCGTTTTTGGTAATGAAAACAGGTTCGGAATAGTCATGGCAGAAATTGGAAATTTCGTTGTAACAGTTGCGTAAATCTGCGCTTGAACGGATTATTGGCATATTCGCACCTCCTTTATAAAGAAATTATATACAAATTTCTTTATAAAATCAAGGCAACCAGGAGGATATTATTTGGAAAATGTGTGTAAAAAGTGGGCAGGGTTTTAATTATTAGAAACAAGTTTATTATCCCAGATGGCGCCGGATTGTCAACTGGGATTTGACTTTCTCCTCTTTTTTCGGTATGATAAGGGTTCAGGCAAGATTTGAAAGCGCAGCTGCGGCGAAAGGGGTTTGTTTCAGATGAATTTGATAGCGGCGGTAGATGAAAATTGGGGGATCGGCCTGCACAACCGGCTTTTGGCCGATATCCCGGAGGATAAGAAGCGTTTCCGCGAACTGACGGCCGGAAAGGTGGCGGTCATGGGGCGCAGGACTTATGAGAGCATTCCGGGCGGGCTGTTAAAGGGCCGGGTGAATGTCATATTGACGCATAACGCCGCTTATACAGTGCGCGGGGCGGTGGTCGTCCACTCCATCGAAGAGCTGCAAAAGGAGCTGGAAGCCTATGACAGCGGCGATGTTTTTGTGGTCGGGGGCGGGAGCGTTTACCGCCAGCTGCTGGAAGCCTGCGATACGGCTTATATTACGAAGATCGGGTTTGCTTATCAGGCGGACGCCTATTTTCCGGACCTGGACCGGCTGCCGGAGTGGGAGCAGACGGAGGAGAGCGAAGAGCAGACCTGCTTTGACCTCGTCTATAATTATGTGAAGTACGAAAAGAAGAACTGAAAAATGGAAAATTTTATTTATAGCCTGAACGTGACGCTGCCGGTTTTCCTGGTGATGGTAATAGGCTGGGTCTTCCGCCAGCGGGGCATGTTAAATGAAAACTTTGTTTCGGCGTCGAATCAATTTAATTTTAAAGTCACGCTGCCGTTTATGGTATTCCGCGACATTGCCGCTGTCGATATCCGGGCTGTTTTTGACCTCGAATATGTGCTGTTTTGCGCAGTGGCGACGAGCGTCTGCTTCTGGGCGGTCTGGGGCGGCGCAAAGCTGTTTTTAAAAGACAAAAGCCTGCGCGGGGCGTTTGTGCAGGCATCGTTTCGCAGCAGCGCAGCCGTTATGGGGCTGGCATTTATTGAAAATATTTACGGGCAGTCGGCGATGGGCCCGCTGATGATCATCGGCGCAGTGCCGCTTTATAATATTTATTCTGTGATCGTGCTGACGTTTGAGGCGGATACGCCGGACGCCGAAAGGGATACGGCAAAGATTCGGGAGGCCTTTGTGAATATTGTAAAAAACCCGATCATCATCGCCATTGCGCTGGGGCTTTTTGCGGCGTATTTTCGGATCGCGCTTCCGACGGCGGTACAGGCGACGGTCGACAGTGTGGCAAAGATGGCGACGCCGCTTGCGCTGGTCGCCATGGGCGCCGGTTTTGAAGGCAGAAAAGCGCTGGCAAAGATGAAGCCGACGCTCTGGGCGGCTTTGATAAAATTAGTAGTCCAAGCGGCGGTGTTCCTGCCGGTTGCCGCAGCGCTTGGGTTTGCCGGGGAAAAAATGATCGCGATCGTCATTATGCTGGCGGCTCCCGCGACGCCAAGCTGTTATATTATGGCGAAAAACATGAATAACGACGGGACGCTGACGGCGAGCATTGTCGTGGCTACGACGCTGCTTGCGGCGTTTACGCTGACCGGATGGATTTTTCTGCTGAAAAGCCTCGGGCTGATTGGCTGAAAATATGCAGGCGCTGCCTGCGCGAAAAAAATGACAGGAGGGTCACATGGATATTACAGGTAGAAAGCTGTTTGTCAAAGCAATGCGCGAAGAAGGCGTAGATACGATTTTTGGATATCCGGGCGGAATGGTAACGGATATTTTCGATGAATTATATAAGCAGGAGGATATCCATGTCGTCCTGCCAAGACATGAACAGGGGCTTATTTTTGCGGCGGAAGGCTATGCAAAGGCGACGGGGAAAGTGGGCGTATGCCTTGTGACGAGCGGGCCGGGCGCGACCAATATTATAACCGGCCTTGCGGATGCGCATTACGACAGCATTCCGCTTGTGTGCATCACAGGGCAGGTGCCGCTTGGCCTGATCGGAAACGATGCGTTCCAGGAGGTGGATATCGTCGGCATGACGCGCAGCGTTACAAAATATGGCGTGACCGTACGGGACAGGAATGAGCTCGGCAAAATTTTAAAGATGGCGTTTTACATTGCAAGGACCGGCAAACCGGGGCCGGTGCTGGTCGATATCCCAAAAGATATCCAGACGGCAAGCGGGGACAGCGAATATCCGGAACAGGTGCAGATCCGCGGCTATAAGCCGAATGAAAGCGTCCATATCGGGCAGCTGAAAAAAGCTTACCGCCTGTTAAAATCCGCAAACAGGCCGCTGATTCTGGCGGGCGGGGGGATTCATATCGGCGGCGCGGCTGATCTGCTGTTAAAGTTTGCAGAGCGGACGAATGTGCCGGTCGTAACGACCGTTATGGGCAAAGGCGCGCTCCCGGCGGGACACCCGCTGTATCTTGGCAATTCCGGAATGCATGGCAAATACGCCTGCAATCTGGCGGTGGCGGACTGTGACGTGCTGTTTTCGATCGGCACGCGGTTTAATGACCGGATAACGGGGGACTTAAATGAATTTGCGCCGAAGGCAAAAATCGTCCACATTGACATTGATACGGCATCCATTTCCAGAAATGTTGTCGTAGACGTGCCGATCGTTGCGGATGCGAAGCTCGCGCTGGAAAAGCTGTGCGAGTGGGCGGAAAAACAGGATACGGAAAAATGGCTGGATAAGATACGCGCCTGGGATACGGAAAACCCGCTTGAAATGCGCAGGGACAGGGGCATGACGCCGCAGATGATCATGGAGCAGATCAATAAAATCTATAAGGACTGCATCATCGTTACGGATGTCGGGCAGCATCAGATGTGGGCGGCGCAGTACCTGGAAACCGGCGGGCGCAAGCAGTTTATCACATCCGGCGGGCTTGGCAGCATGGGATTCGGTTTTCCGGCCGCGATCGGCGCCAAGATCGGACGGCCGCTGAAAGACGTTGTGTGCATCACAGGCGACGGCGGGTTCCAGATGAATCTGCAGGAAATGGCGACGGCAATTGTCCAGAAAACGCCGATTACTGTCTGCCTTTTGAATAATTATTATCTGGGCATGGTGCGGCAGATGCAGCAGCTTTTTTATGGCAAGCGTTATGAGGCGACCTGTCTGCGCAGGCGCGTGGACTGTCCGGACGGCTGCAAAGGGCCAAACGAAGCGTGTCCGCCGTATGTGCCGGATTTTGTGAAATTTGCGGAGAGCTACGGCGCGCATGGCGTTCGCGTTACGGAGGAGGCGCAGATCGCGGATGCGTTAAAGCAGGCAAGGCATAACCAGGATGCGCCGACGCTGATCGAGTTTATGATCGCAACGGACGAGATCGTGCTTCCGATGGTAAAAGGCGGCAATCCGATGAGTGAGATGATCTTAAAATAGAGGGAGGGATGGCAGATGAAAAACAGATGGATCGCCCTGTATGTGGAAAATCAGGTGGGCGTGCTGGCAAAGGTCTCGGGGCTTTTTTCCGGCAAGTCTTATAACCTGCAGAGCCTTACGGTCGGGACGACGGAGGATCCAACGGTATCGCGCATGACGATCTGCGTGACGAGCGATGACGTTACGTTTGAGCAGATCAAAAAACAGCTGAACCGCATGGTGGAAGTCATAAAAGTCATTGACCTTACCAATGTCCCGATCCATATGAAAGAGATCTTATTTGCAAAGATAAAAAATATAGATGCGCGCCAAATAGAAGAAGTGTTCCACATCGCGCAGGTGTTTAACGTGCAGGTGGCGGACATCGGGACGGATTCGGCCATGCTTGAGTGCAAGCTGACCGAGCGCAGGAATAATGAACTGATCGAGCTGTTAAAGTCAAAGTTCCAGTGTATTGAGATCGTGCGCGGCGGCGCGGTCGCAATAGAAGCGATCAGCACGTCCTGCCGCTGAGCGTTCAGAAAAATCAGAACGGATTTAAGAACAAATGCCCCTCTTTTGCATATGTTATGGATAAGAGCAGAGGGGTATTTTTGTGCTTATGAAAAATATTTATCAGACGCAGGCGGAATCCGCTGACCATGGCAGATTACAGATGAGCGTGGAGTCCCGGACAAATAGTGAGCCGATCCCGGACGCGCGGGTGGAGATCTCCTATACGGGAGAACCGGACAGTGAATTTGAGACATTGAGCACAAATGAGTCGGGGCAGACGGAGACGGTGGAGCTGAATGCGCCGCCGTTGGAGTACAGCATGGAGCCGTCGGAAAACCAGCCGTATGCGCAGTATACGATACGGATTACGGCGGAGGGCTACCAGCCGGTGACGGTTACGGGCGTGCAGGTCCTGCCGGACGTGACGGCGGTGCAGGATATCCGCCTTTTGCCGATCGGTTCGGCGATGACGGCTCCGGATGATATCGTGATCCCGGAAAACAGGCTGTTCGGGGATTTCCCGCCGAAGATCGAGGAGGCGGAGATCAAGCCGGTGCGCCAGAGCGGGGAAATTGTACTTAGCAGAGTCGTTGTGCCGGAATATGTCGTCGTCCACGACGGGCCGCCGACAGACAGGAGCGCGACCGATTACTATATCCGGTACAGGGATTATATTAAAAACGTAGCTTCGAGTGAGATCTATGCGACGTGGCCGGACGCGACGCTGCGCGCCAATATCCTCGCGATCATGTCGTTTACCATGAACCGTGTATATACGGAGTGGTACCGGAACAAAGGCTATAATTTTACAATCACGTCCTCGACGGCATACGACCAGAAATGGTCTTACGGCAGAAAT
>CANQQG010000068.1 GCA_947625875.1 uncultured Lachnospiraceae bacterium | reverse complement strand
TCAAGGGATTCCCGAAAAGCCGTAAATCCGGTCAGTAAAATGATGATCGCCACCGTGACGGAGCTGACATATTCGATCTTCTTTTCCCGATCCGTCTTCATCTTTATCCGCTCTCCCGTACGTTCCGCATCCGTTTTTTCTAATTCAATCTCGCGCGATTTATTTCAGTATATAACTTTTGTCGAAAAAGCGAAAAGTTCAATTTCTCAATGCTATATAAGGCGTTGAAATCCTTAAAAAATAGCGGTTTTCAAACAGTTCAAAATATAAACCCCTGTGAACCTTTCAAAATTCGGCGTGTCACGGTGGCAAGCGGGTGGCATTTCCACCCACTTGCTATTGCCGCCCGTAACTTTTTATATCTGTATGATTATATCACGTTTTCCCGCTTCCTACAACGCATATACGCCCATATAAGCCTTTTTTCGGCGCACCTGATAAAGAATACCCCAATTTAGAAAAACGCTCATATAAGCCGCTATTCCCGCCGTTTCAATAAACACACCAATATTCCAACCAGCAAAGCAATTACTACCACCTGATACCATGAAACACCCGCTTGTGCGGGGGTAACGATCTGCTGTCCTGCTGTTTCCGATCCTATGTTCACATTGATGTTCAGGGTTGTTTCTGCTGTATCACTTGAAACGCTTTTATCCGGGGAACTCTCAATCTTAATCGTTTGTTCAATCGGCTTTCCGTTTTCTACCCTGTCAACGGGAATAACGATTGTCTGAACGTCAGGCT
The DNA here is from genome assembly GCA_947625875.1 of uncultured Lachnospiraceae bacterium. Classification (GTDB taxonomy): domain Bacteria; phylum Bacillota; class Clostridia; order Lachnospirales; family Lachnospiraceae; genus Eubacterium_J. The sequence continues at coordinate 14,522 of CANQQG010000068.1, read as the reverse complement.
GCTTTGAAGGTTCATTTTCCGATTGCCCATAATAATTATTGACCGTGGACGTATTATTTGAATCATTCGTTGTTGTGCGCCGGGAATTATCGGTTGTTGTGTTCATTTCCGTTGAACCCTTGTTTGAATTATTTGAACTCCCGCCATTTTCGGAATTGGACGGGGTTGATTGCGGAATTTCCGTTGTTCCCGGTTCGGGCGATTTCTTGTCCGATTCTGTCGGCGTATCGTCCTTTGTTTCATCCGATCCGCTTTGTTCCGGCGCTTTATTCCCATCATGGTTTTCTTGTGGTTGCTGTTCATCGTCTTTCGGTGGTTCGGTGGGTTCGCTTTCTTCGGTGGATTCGCTTTCTGTTGGGGGATCGGTGGCGGTTGGTTCTTTTGGGGTGTCAGGCTCTTTTGATTGTTCTGGATCAGTTGTTTCAGGGGTATTTTCAGGTTCGGATTGCACAACTTCAAAATCCAATTTCAACAAAGCATTTTCCTGTGAAGGTTCAATGTCGGGAATATACGGGTTTTCTTCAAAATCATAATCGCAAACCCATCCTTTCGGGGTAATATTATCTTCTTTGAACAATTCAACTAATTGTTCAATGCTATCCTGTAAATCAGCGGTTGCACCGATCCCGTTCCCAATATCAGCGCCCGCATATTGGGTTTTGTTGTTATATAGCTTTGTATTTTTCACCTGAACGAAAGAACGATTCCCAATGCCGCCCCCATAATTGACAGCTTCATTTTCTGTTATCACGCATGAATCAATATAACAATTTGCCCCGGCAAACACAGAAATTGCGCCGCCGTAATTTTTCGCATAGCCGCCTTTGAATGTGCAATCTGTTATATTCGCCGAGCAATCATTTCTAACGGCGATATGACCGCCTGAAACGGATGTGTTATCAAAAAAGCTGCACCCGGTAAATGTGGCATCTGCCGTTTCCACCTGAACCGCTCCACCTATCACCGATCCTTTTTCGCCTTTGCAATTTTGGAAAATACAATTTTCTGCCGAAAACCCGCCTTGCGTTGTTATCATGGGAAAACCCGAAATATAATTTTCCCCGTCAAATATAATATTTTGAACTTCCACCCCATACCCTGCAATCAGGCAGGAATCTTCATTTTCACGCCGAACCGTAATTGTTTTATCAGCGCTGCCGAACGAACCGTTAATTTTTATTTCGCCGAAAATTATAATAATATCTCCATCCTTTGCTTTCTTCATCGCCAACGTAAAATCGCTTGCATCAAAAACGTGTTCTATGTTTCCTTCTGCATTTGCGTGTATGCCTGAATTGAATTCAAACAATAAAAGCACGCACAAAAACACCGAAAGCGCCTTAAATAATTTCCTTTTCCTGCTCATAATCAATGTACCTCCTGAAAAATGAATTTTATTCCGCATAGCGGCAAAGGATATTATAACAGGGCTTTATATAACGCTTATATACGGCGTTTTTCGGTTTGCTTGATAACTTCATCACCACCTTGCGCAAGGGATAAAAAAAGCACCTTTGAAGTTTACTTTTCAAAAGTGCCTTTTCTTTATTTTGTCAATTCAGCAAGCCGGGAAAATGCTAATACAAACCATTGAAAATTTTCTTCTTCCATCGGTGACATACTCCAATGATTCCAATATCGCCATTGTGAAAAGATAGCGTTTCCCAACGTCTGCAAATCAATTTGTTTGATGATCCGTTCCAACGCCGCATTATCTTGAAAAGCCCTTGTTCCGGGAAACGCTTCTTCTAACGATTTTCCGCAATCCATTTCAAACCCCAAATCTGCCATTCCGTCACCCACGAATGAAGTATCTTCAAAGAAGAAAAACGGGGTTGTTTTGTGGTTCAAATACATCTGCTGCCACACCAAAGCGAAACGCCGGATTTTCTGCTTATTGGCAAGCGGCGCACGCTTTATATTTGCCATATCCGGGCGGCGTACTGTCAACGTATCACCATCAAAACAAAGCGTTACTTCCCGGCTATCAGGACGAACCCCCATGCGATCAACCCATGTTTTGGGAATAGACAATTTACAGGTATATGAATTCTTGCTTGCATTGCCGCCAGCTTTCCCAAAAATAACATTTGCGTTCCGTTCTTCCATACTTCAAAGCCCCCCTTCAATATCCTTGAACTATATTATATGCTATTGGTAACGAATAGTCAAGCATAAAAATACCCCCGGAAGATGTCAGTAACTTTCTTCCGGGGGTATTCAGGGAACTATCAGTCATGCACCCCTTCCGTTATACTGTCCACGGCTTCATTGACGGCATCCGTCAAGCCGGAAACAACGCCGTCCAAATCCATACCGTTGGAAATGTGGTTTTGCATACCCGATTGATCTATATTGATTTCAGCGGTTGTGAACCGATTGACCGCTTCCTGCTCTGCAATATCACGCAAGTATTTCAAATCTTCTTCCGTAATATCCATGCTGTCAGCGATTGCCCCGGTATTGCCCGCTATATCATCAACCCCGCTTCCAATGCCGCCTAAATCCATTCCTGAACCGTAATCGGCAAGATTTGTGTAATCGTCAGCGCCGGGGACGTTGGTATCAAACAGGGAAGAAGGATCGAAATTCGCAATGCTTTCATCAATCCCTTCGCCGAAATTATATCCGGCATCCCAAGCCGCACCGTATTCAAACCGCCCCAGCTTCATATCATCGGCGTTCATTTTCGCCATGATTTCATCGCCCTTGCCGAATGTTTCATCAACCCAGCCGCCAAGCGAATCACGCCAGCCCTGAACTGCACCCGACAAATTTGAACCGAAAATCGCATCAATAGCGGAAGCAAGCGCCTGTAAAATGCCCAGCACCGTATCAGCCAAGCCAAAGAACAGGCGGCAAACCGCACCTATCGGATCGGTGAACACGTTTCCGATAAAGTTTGCGACTTCGGCAACCAAGTTGTAAATAAGCACGAATACATCTACAACCAAGTTCCAAAGGGCAACGAAAATGTTTCCAATGAACGCAAGCGCCACCATGAACGCCCCGCAAATAATGCCTGTTGCGGAAACGGTTGTCCCGGCGAAATGGTTCACGGCTGCGACCGCCGCATAAAACAGGGCGATCAGGGCGATAATCAGAATGATAATCCACACAATCGGGCAAGCGTACATCGCCGTATTCAACCCATATTGCGCTGCCGTAGCTGCGGCGGTTGCTGATACTTCCGCACCCGTTGCCGCTGCGTGTGCGTATTCAGCGATTGCAAGCGCAATTTTAACGCCCTTTGAAATCGCTTCTGCTGTTTTCACGGCAAGCAACCAGCCGTAATAAACCGCAAGCGCACCAGCCACGCCGTAAACAATCGGGGAAATCCACGACCAATTATCGGCGATAACCGTTCCCACCTGTACCATCAAATCAAAGATTTCCAGCGCAACGCCCGCCACCATTGAAAGGGCTTCAACAGCGTTTTCAACAAACGCCTGAAATGCTTCACTGTTCGCAATTTCGTTCAGCCTTTGAAGAACGGGCTGAAACGCCATCAATGCGGTATTCTGAAAAGAAGTCCATATTTGCGAAAAGGTTTTCGGCATACTTTCAAACTTTGCGTTTGTTTCATCTGCCGCCGCAAACATAGCATTTTTCACGATTTCAGCGGTGATTTGCCCTTCCGCTGCCATATCTTTTAACTGCCCTTTTGGAACGTCCAAATAATCAGCGATTGCCTGAATGATATTCGGCGCTTGCTCCAAAATGCTGTTGTATTCTTCGCCACGCAAAACACCTGAACCCATCGCCTGTGTGAGCTGCAACATTGCCGCATCAATGCCCGCCGCTTCCGTTCCGGCAATGGTAAACTGTTTATTCAACTGTTCCGTGAAAGCAATGATTTCTTCCGAACTGTTGAACGCATCGCCCGCCATAAGTCCAAGTTTGGAAACGGCATCGGCGGTTCGCTGATACGAACCCCTTGACCGTTCAGCGGAAAGATAAATCATGTTTTGCAAATCCTGTGTGGTTTGCAATCCGTCATTCATCAAGTTCAATCGGGCGGTTGTAGAAGTAAGCTGATCCGACAAATCAAGGGCTTTTTGAACTGTTTGAACCGAAACATAAGCGGCAACAGCGCCCTTAATCATGTTCATCAAATTGTTTGCCTGTTCCGTTCCGTCCTCAATCGCACGGTTGAACCGTCCTTGTTCGTCCGTGTTGTCCCGGATATATCGTTCAGTATTGCCCACCGTCTGCGAAAGCCGCAAATATGCCTGATTTGCCGCTTCAACGTCCATGTTTTCAACGGCTCTGTTCAAGGCTTCCTGTTCCTGTACCGCCTGATCCAACTGCCCCCGCAACTGTTCCAGTTCGGCGTTTGCTTCGTCTGATCCAAGGTTCAGGGGGTTGCTTTCTATCGCCTGAATACGCTGTGAAATAGCCGTCAGGCGGTTTTGCATATTGTTCATATCGGCAACAGCGCCAGCCGGGAACAAATCGGTTTGCGCCGCCGTTGCCGCAATGCGTTCCTGTGTGGTGTTCAAAGTGTTCAACATATTGTTTGCACTTTGAACTTCCTGTTGAAATCTTTCAACCCCTGAGTTGGTAAAAGTGGGCATAGTAGGGCTATCCCATGTAATGCCTGTATTTTCATGGGTTACGGGTTCTGTCAATGCTGTCCGTGCTGCTTCAATCGCTTGTATAGCCTGCTCCATTTGATCCGAAATACTATCTACAATCGCACTTGAAACAGGCTCATTCATCGCTTTCTGCATTTGATCCATAGCAGAAACGCCGGAATTCACCGCATTTATGATATTCATCATGGGGGCGGTAAAAGCATCATATAATTCAATCGCTGTTCTTATGGTTGCCACGTTTTTCACCAACTTTCATTAAAAAATTTCTTATCCGTTCTCTTATGGTTTTGGGGTGATCCCGCAAGTATGCCCGGCGCACATTTCGCCGCTGAATTTCCCATTCCATCACGTTCAAATACAATCGTTCATACTCGTTCAATGCAAGTTTTTCATTCATTGCCTGATTGCAAAGCTGCAATTCCTGATCTGTATGCTGCATAATTTTGGGAATGATCTGCTTCAATATAGGGTAAAAATCTGATTCTTTTTTCAAAATCATAATTCCGTCATTGGTAAGGGAAGCATATTGATTCACGCTTTCCCCACGATCTGCGACGAGGGATAATTCCGAAATCCACCCCGCTTTTACCCATTGACTATTGACCGCCCACAAAACCGGGGTTATTACTTCAATATTCGGGTTCATGTTGCTTTCCCCACTTTCTCAATTTCTGCTTTGGTTGTTTCCAAAAATTCAATATACGGCTTCAACGCTGCTTTGTATTTGGACGGGTTATTTACATACCGCTTAAACTTGTCTGTTTCAGAATTTAATTTTTGAAGTGAACTTTTCAATTTTTTCATAATGCCGGATAACCGTTCAAGTTCTTTACGGTCTGCCTGTGTGCCCATGCCTAAAAGCTGCATAATTTGGCGGTTATATTCCTGAACCGTATTCAAATATAGCGTTTGGTGATTGTTCATTGTTTTACCCCTTTCTATTGTGAAGCAAGGTTCAATACCTGTTCAAAAAGTTCATCCACATTCAAAATATCTTTGATTTCATTTCGGGTTTGTTCCACTGATTGCTTTAATTTATGAATTCGTTCTTCGCCCTCTATGTGGCGTATTGCTGCCAGTTCCACAGAAGAAGCGCCGTTATTCTTAAAGGCTTGTAATCCCGTCCGTTTATAGGCGTTCACATAACCGTATATATCGGCTATATCCCGCATTTTCTGCTGTTTCCGTAGAATTGCCAACCCTTTTATTTCAAGCCGCCTGATTCGCTCACATGAAAGATTTAATTGCTCTGCCAATTCCTTCAAGGTTGCTGATTCTTTGTACTTGCCAATTATAATAGCAGCTTCCCGTTCTTCCAATTCGGAAACAATCTTCCAAATCAAATTATCAGCCCATTCTTTTGCTATGCCGTCAATAACTTGTTCTTCCATATCGGAAGGATCAGCAATAGAATCTTCCACTGTCAAGCTATCTGAACCGGGTAACAAATCACTTGTGCTGATACATTCAGCTTCACGAATTGCTTTCCGTAAATTTTTAAGTTGCTGTTCAGACAGTTCCAAATCACGACATATAGCATAATCGGAAGGGACAACGCCCGCTGCTTGCTGTTCGGAAAGGTATTTTTTGTACTTTGAAATACGTTCTATCATGTGCGCCGGAAATTTTTTTGTATATCCATTGCGTTCAATATATCGCCGGAAAGAATTTTGAAGGCAATACGGTAAATATGATAAAAATTTGCTGCCCCGTTCAGGATCAAATTTTTCTACCGCTTTTATCAGCCCGAAATATGCTTCCTGCATCAAATCTTCAATTTCAGCGCTTGCGGTATACCTTTTTGCAATTCCATAAATGAAGTTTTGATTTTGCAAATAAAGCTGTTCCATGTTTTTAGTGACATTTTTTCCGGCTTTAATCTGTAAAATCAATTCTTCATTTTCCATCGGTCAATCTCCTTTTCAGCTTGTCATAACGCTGCTTGCTAAGCGCGAATTCAAAAATCATCTTGTCTATTGACGATTGACTGATACCTAATTCCTTTGCTTTAATAATATTTTCCGCTTTTGTTTGTAACAGTTTTTCATTATCTTTCAGGCAACTTTCTATCGTTACAGGGGCTTTTTTCCTTGCCATTCTTTTTTACCTCCACAGTCAAACGATAAAGGGGTGTAGGAAAGCCCCACACCCCCAGCAATTACCCAACGTAGGTAATAACCCGCTGATTCAGCTTGTCGATTGTTCCGAGTGCTGCTAATTCCTGTTTCATGCGGATCATTTCAAACTGATCCGCTTCCGTAGCATTGGAAATGGTGTCCAGCTTATGACAAATAACCGCCGTTTTGAAGAACTTTTCATATTCTTCGATTCCGTCAATGACAGCTTTCTTTTCCGCAAGCGCTGGGAACAACTTCATATAAACGCTGTTCAGAATTTCCGCATTGTTCGTATCGTCCGAGAACAAATCTTTTGCCGCCAAATAATAGGGATAGGCTTTCACCGTTTCGTTGTCCACATGGTAATTCATGGCATCTTCAAATTTCTTTACCTGTGTAAGATTTAAGCCGTCTTTATCGGTGGAATATTCCTTCTTGATTTGCTCCATCATGCGCAACTGTAATTCCGTAGGTACAGGTTCAGCGGCGGTGAAATCCTGAATTGCTGCTTTCTTTACAGTTTTAAGGGTATCTTCCGTTTCCTGAATCAGCTTTTCAACAGCTTCCCGATATTCAGCCATAATTTTATTGGCAACGTCACGCCCGATCTGCTCTTGACTTTCAGCCTGTTCAGCAGTCAAGCGAATAGGAATATTGTAAAAATTGCTATATCCACTTTGCGCTTTTTTCTGAACTTCCTGAACCTGTTCCTGTGTTTTGACATAAAGCGTTCTAATTTCGTCAATCACGCCGTTCAAATACTTTTTTAACTGTTCCTGTGTCATTTTTCATTTTCCTTTCCATTTTCTATTTGATTGTGTGTAAATGTTACGTTTTCGCCATCCTCTAAGCCATCCACAAAAATGATCGTTGGCGCATTATTTATTTCAAAATCACCCTTGAATATTCCGTACCGCCTGCCGATCAGTTCAGCCGCCTTAATCCGTTCTTTTGCGGAAACTTCAATATCAACAAGTTCCTGCATCCCGTTTCCAACCAACATAAGCACTTTTTCCGTGTGCTGCCCCCTCATAACGGCGGTAAGGTATTCAAGAACTTCCTGCGCATCGGCGGTTTTCTCATTATGGATTTTTTCAAGCTGTTCTTCGATAGCTTCATTGATTTGGGCTTTTCTCATTAACTTCGCCCCTTGTTCGTTTGCCGTTTTCGGTGAATATCCTGCCCGGATTGCTGCCCGTGTAGCATTACAATCAATCAGGTATTCATCTATGAAACGCCGTTGCTTCCTTGACATCTTCCCCATGCAATCACCTTCCTTTCATGCCCGGCTAATATAATTATACAAGATATTGTGCCAAAGTCCATTTATATAACCACATTTAGCGGTTTTTTGTAAAAATAGGACGCAGGGAATAAATCATGCGTTTTTCCGATTATAGAAAATATCTTTAATTCGGGATTCACTCAAATTATACTTTTCAGCTAAATCGCACCAATCAGCCCCGGAAAGCCGATCTTCCTTAATGTGGCTATTCCGTTCTACGGCATTTTGATACAGGGTATAGGGCTTTATATAAATCTGCATTCCTGCCAAATTATCACATACCACCTTGAATAATTCATCGCCTATAATGCCTTTCAGTGTGTTCAATGCTATTTCATTCTTGTTCAAAATAATCACCTTCCTTGTTTTTGAAGTGAACTTTTCAAAATATCCATATCTATTTGTTGTGGAAATACCATGCCGGAAAAAAGCTTGAAATCAGCATTTTCCAAGTGTTCAGCCGGGGAAATATAGGGAATTTGCCACCGCCTTGCCACCCATAAAGGAAACGGGGCGGGGAATAGTACACTTTTGCGTTCTGTCCCCGGCAACTAACAATTCAATACATTTTTTCTGTTTTGAATTTAGCACACACACTTCCCCCTTTCGTTCAAATTCATTCAAAAATTCGCTCCCTAAAAAAGTTCCCCCGCCCCCGGCAATCAATGTGAAAATACTAACTTTTGCTAACCAGCTATGTTTTCAAGCTGCTTTACAGCCCCACGGATAGAATTTTGTTGTTCTGATCCAAATAATCAAGCGCTGCTTTCGCACAGAAAAGAACATTCACCTGTTCCCCCGGATCAGCATCCATTTCAAGGGCAAAAATCAGGCTTTGTAAAATTGCCCTCGCTTTTGTTTCATTGTTGTCAATCATGTTAATTTGTTCGTTTGTCATGGTCTTTACCACCTTTCAAAATATTTATCGCAAAGTTTATTGCTTCCGCTGGATTTGACGAAATATCAAATGGATTTTTCTTTCCCGTTTGGTCTGCTATCTTGTTCAATAACAAATTCAAAGAAACTTGCTGAATCCATTCAATATCAATCGTTGTTTTCGGATAACCCATCAAAACAGAAAATTCTTCATCATCCGCAAAAACCTTTACTTTGACAACATCTGCGTTCAGAATTTCACCTACTATTTCCCATTCAAGCCCGGTGATCTGCTTGATACTCCTAATCTTATTCAAGAATTCTTCACCTGTCATTTTTTCTTCCTTTCCGTTACGGTTGTTACGGTTAAAGGGCTTTTATAATTACCTTATATTTACGAAAAAAATTCTTATTTTTTCATAAATTTTTTTTGTTCTATATAGAACTTGTCAACAACCGTAACAACCGTAACAATACTGTAAAATCAATACTTGTTACCGTAACAGGGCTAATTTTTCAAACCGTAACAACCGTAACAAACACCTTCTTTACTTGTCCATTGACCCGGATATTTTTTACCGCCGTTCCCAACGCTTGATTGATCCGTTTTGAAAATGTTAGATTACTCATAGGGCGAAAACCATTTTCGGCGCAAAATACTTCATAGCGTTTGAAAACGTCCTTTGTCGGTTCATTCAAAATGTTATCTTCGCCAACTTCTTCAATGAAGGCTAAAATCGGGTTGTTTTCTTTCTCATAAGCATCTTTTTCATTCTGCACCTTTTCCGGAATTGTAAATTTCTTGTTTTCCAGCACCCGGCACAAGCCCTGAACAGATAGCTTGATAAAGTATTCAACCGCTTCTTTTTCTGCCAGCTTATAACGGATTTGCGGATCATAACCCGCTTCCCCTTCGCTGAAATGCGCATTCAACGGAATAATCAGAAGCCGCCGCAATGCTGCCCCGGTGGAATCATTCATCCGTGGAATGCTGTTCGCTGAAAAAACCAGCTTCACATAAGGCTTGAAATTGAATGGCGGTTTGCCTTTTTCTTCCGCTTTTATGGGTTCACCCGTCACAATCTTTTTGAATGTGGCAACATCTTCCTTGTAAGAATCTGAAATATCATCCCCTAAATTCGCCAATTTACCGTAAAGCATTACCGTTGAAAATTTTGCATCCAATTCCTTAAAGTCAAGATTTGAAACATTGTCCTTTCCAAGCATGGATTGAAGCAACGAAATAAAAGTGCTTTTACCATTACTTTTTTCACCTACCAAAATAACCGCTTTCCCGCTGCCTATGGTATTATCACGATATAAACACATACCACCGACTTCTTCCAACAGCGCCCGAATCTGCAAATCATCACAAGCAAGGCGGTTCAACACAACATCCACCAAATCAGACTTTGCGGAAAGGTCATAATTCCACGGAATCATATTTGTTACAACAAATTCCGGGGAAGGGGAAAGAAGTTCATCGTGTTCAATGTCAAGCAAACCATTTTTGAACGGTATCAATGCCGGACTGCTAACCTTTGAATCTTCCGCTTTAATCCTGATATAGTCCAGAACTTCATTGCGTTTCGTTCGTGTCAATGTATCAACTTCTTTAACCATTATTTTTTCAATAAGGTCATACCCCGGCACATACACCCCGCCTTGATATGTGTGAACCTGTCCGTTGATCCTCTTGATGTGGTATTTCTCAATCAGATAATCACCGAATTTGTTATGAAGGAACTGCCCTTTACTGCTATAAAAACGTGAACTGTCAACGGCATCAACCGCATCCCACGCTTCCCGGCGAATTGCGTTTTCAAATTCATCGCCTAATGGGACTGAAAAAACGAACTGTTCAATTAGTTCAGCAACGTCTTTGAATTGTTCATACGAATATCCAGCCGCTTTTACCGGGTTCATATAGGTAAAAAGTCCATCTTGCCGCCCGTCACCTTCACCCATGCCCAAAAAATCATGTTTTACGCCAGATTTTAATGGAAAATCATAAAAGGGAATTTCATCTAACGTGTTACCTTCGCCAATATTGGCATAAAGAACTTCCCGCAAAGTGCCATCCTCTTTTGAAAGGCTTGTGATACATTTAGATTTTTTGATTTCACCTGTAGTTTGAATTTCCTTGATCCCACTTTTATAATCAACCGGGCATAATGTCAGCATGGTTTTATTCCCGCTGTTGTTCTTTATCGGGTATCTTTTGGTATTGAACCAGTAAAAATGCCCGCCTTTATTGGGTGACTTCATGGTAATACAGTGCTGCTTTAATGCTTTTGCAATTTTCAGTCTACAAGCAAACGCCTTTTCGTTGTCATAGTCAACCATTACAACGTGTTCAGGAAGCAAACCGCAAATCCATCTGCTTTTTTTAATCTTGTCCCAATTTTTAGGGGTTTGATTCAGAAAAGGGGCTTTGAAATTCCCGTTCCCGCCTTCAACAAACCCATAGCAAATGATATTTGCAATTTCTTCAACTGTCTGCATACTTTTCACCCCTTTCTGATAATTTTTCACTTCATCCTGTTTGACGGTCGTTCCCCCGGCTGCATTTACTGTTGAACGATACATAATTAAAATCTTTCCTTTCTGCTTTCGGAATCCCTATCTACCATTATCGACCGTTGCAGCGGTATTTTCGATAATGTCTGTTACTGATACATTCAGCGCTTTTGCGATTCTGCCAATCGTTTTAGGTGACGGTCGGCGTTGCCCGGAAAAATACTTGCTTACGGATATTCTTGAAATTCCCGCCGCTACTGCCAAATCACCTTTGTTCATACAGGCATTTGCCATCGCAATTTGTAATTTTTGAAAGTCAACTTTCAATTTTCTTCACCTTCTTTCAATTTGAATTCCACCATAAAAATCACTTCATCCTGATCTTCGGTTATTTTTCCCGTGGGTGCTGCAAACTCACGGGAAAATTACATATCTTCAATCATGCCTGTTCTGATCTGTTTTCGTAATTCAATCAAAGCCTGTTCCCGCAAACGGGGAATTCTTTCAAAGTCCACAGTTGAAATATAGATATTGACTTCCCCCGCAATTCTTTTAATGCTAATCCTTTCGAGCGAAACATCATGCCCAATAGTAAGCATCCAATGAATTTTATCTTCCCGAATCAGCTTGCTTGTAATATCCAATACTTGACACATAACTTCCATCCTTTCAAAAAATGTCTTGACAACAAGTAAATCCTTGTGCTATCATTATAATACAAGTTAATACTTGTTGTCAACCCATTTTTACAAGTTTGTACTTTTATTTTTTCCTGCTTTATGTTATACTCACAAGTGAAAGGTGGTGAAAAAATGTCTGTCGGCGATAACATTAGACGTTTAAGGAAAGAAAAGGGGTGGACACAAGCCGAACTTGCCAAAGTCCTAAATGTTTCACAACAAATGATTGGTCAATTTGAAAACAACAAAAACCCACCGAAAATAGAAACCGTTGAAAAAATTGCTTCTGCTTTGGGTGTTACTCCCTTTGATCTAATGGGCTTTGACTATTGGGATCAACAAAATCCAGACGCTGGAAAGGAATACACTGTTTCTGAATCGTGGGACAATTATTTGAAATCAATGGGGTATATCATTCAACACAATGTTTCAAAATGGCATTGGGAAGATGAAACAGCCGATATATCCGAACGTGTTCAAATTCCAGACGAATATGAACACACGTTAATAAAAGACGGGCATGAAGCAATCTTTAGCGATTCTGAATTTGAAGAACTGCAAAAGGGGGCATTAGAAGCAATAGAAGGAAGATTTTTCAAGAAAGTTTTGGAACAACAAAAACAAAAATAACCGTTTCCCGCTGCAACGGAAAACGGCAAAAAAAGAATCCCCGCCTACTGCAATAGGCAGGGATTCCGAAAGCAAACAATTCAAGAAACCTGCAAAGAATCATGAAATGGTCTGTCTGCATTATACCATTCCGTGGTTCAAAAATCAAGAAAGGATGAAGTGTAATGACAGGCGGCACAAGAAAACGTGGTTCAACGTGGTCTTATTATTTCGATTTAGGAAAAGTAGACGGAAAACGCCAAAAGAAGGAAAAAGGCGGATTCAAAACAAAGAAAGAAGCGGAAGCGGCACTTGCTAAAGCAATCAATGAATATAACAACGCCGGGGCGGTTTTTGAACCTACTGAAATAACGGTATCTGATTATTTGGATCAATGGTACGATCTGTATTGCAAGCCGAATTTGAAGTATAATACACAAGTTGGGTATCTGCGTATTATGGAAGGACATTTGAAGCCCAAGTTCGGACAATACCGTTTGAAAGCAATAACTTCCGCTGTGTTACAGGAATATGCAAATGATCTGAAAATGAACGGGCTTTCCAAAAGTCACGTTGTTGGTATTCTTTCGGTTATGGGGGCTGCTTTGGATTATGCGGTTGAACCTATGCACTACCTTTCCGCTAATCCCATGCGCTATGTGAAATATCCCAAAGTAGAAAAGAAACCCCGTGAACGAATTATCTTGACTTTGGACGAATGGCAACGGATTATTGACCGTTTCCCGCCCGGATCACGGTATTACATTCCGCTGATGATAGGTTTTTATACCGGGCTGCGAATTTCGGAAGCGTTTGCGTTGACGTGGGACGATATTGATTTTGAAGAACGGACAATCACCGTTTCAAAACAAATTGTAAAGCGTAATTTTGGGGCTGATGTGCGGAAAGCGGTTGAAAAGCGGGGAAAGAAAGAATTAAAATCTTCATGGTATTTCACCAGCACCAAAACACCAGCTTCCCAAAGAACCGTTCATTTTGGCGATACGCTATACAAGGCATTACGGGCTGAACGATCTGAACAACTGAAAAACGAACTGAAATATAGCGAATACTATACAATTCACGTCTTGAAAAAAGAACTGGATGAAAAAGGTAACGATATGTTCAGGATTATCCCGGTTCAAAAATGCCTGAATTCAGCGCTGCCCCGTGTTCGTATGGTCTGCATAGCTGAAAACGGGGAATATACTTCAACCGATTCCTTCAAATATTGCGCAAGGATCATTCACAAAGAATTACTACTTGCCTTTGATTACCATTCGTTAAGGCATACACACGCAACCATGTTGATTGAATCCGGCGCTGATGTGAAGGACGTTCAAACCCGTTTGGGACACTCAAACATACAAACCACCTTGCAAACCTACGTTCACGATACGGAAGCAATGGCAACCCGATCTGTTGAACTATTTGAACAGGCTGCAAGCCGTCAAACCTCATAAAAGCATGAAAACGGGGCTGAACCGCTGAAAATTCAACGTGTTCAACCCCGTTTTTAGTTCAAAGTACATTTTTCAAAATCACGGTGGCAAATCGGTGGCAAAGCCGCCTTTTTTGTTACTCAAAACAAGCGAAAATCCTTATTTTATGCGGGTTAGCAAACACACACACTCCACGTATAACTTTCTGGAAACTATGTCAACAACGGGAGAACCTCTCGCGGATAATCTTTCCGCCGCTTTCGACGGCACATTGCGGATGTCGCTTGCCAGTTTCTTTTTTCTGATCATTCTCCTACCGCATCCTGGGGGACGGATCCATTCCCTGCTGCAGCCCGGACAGCTCAATGATCTTGTCCATCTGCCTGTCCACAAGC
>CANQQG010000067.1 GCA_947625875.1 uncultured Lachnospiraceae bacterium | reverse complement strand
ATCAGCTATAACAGGAAGAACCTTGAAAGGGAACTTCAGAACGAGAGCCGACAGAGGAACAGGCAACAGAGCAGGACTAAGCGGAGGGAGGAAGAAATTTAACGAAAGCAACACAGCGTCAGAGCGTATAGAAACCAGTCTATGCGCTCTATTTTTTGAAAAGGAGCAGAGAATATGGCAGAAACCAAAAACGAGCAACAACCTCACAGTTTCAAGCGAAAGTTGGGGAACACCACTTACACCGTCAAGGTGCATTTCAGTAAGGACACTGATAAAACCTTTAAGGACAGAGTGCAAAAGCTGATTATCAATGAGTGCCTTGAAAAAAATCAGAAATAATCCACGTCAACACTTGACAACTCTTATCAGAAGACACCCTGCTTTCGGCTATGGAAACGGCTGGCACTGAGGAAATGCCTGATGATGTGGAACGCAGAGGCTTGGGTACGCCTGCCACTCGTGCGGGAATTATTGAGAAACTGGTGCGTATCGGTTTCCTGGAGCGCGTGGGTGATAAGAAAACAAAGCATTTAATTCCTACCCAAAAAGGAACAGCTCTTATCGCTATTGTGCCAGAACAGATACAGTCGCCTTCTATGACGGCTGAGTGGGAGCAAAAATTGAAGCAGATTGAACAAAAAAAATATGCAGGAGATGCCTTTATGAATGAAATCAAAAATACAGTAGCAGACCTTGTAAATAATTATGAAGTGATGAAAGATGCAGGATCTGTGTTGCCGAAAGACGTGGAAGTTGTCGGAAAATGTCCCGCCTGTGGCGGATCGGTAAAAGAAAAAAGGAAAGGTTATTTTTGTTCGGATTGTAAATTCGCTCTGTGGCAGAATAACAGATATTTTGAGAGTATAGGGAAGTATATTGATGCAAAGACGGCAAAGAAACTTTTGAAAGACGGACGGATCAAGATGAAAGGCTGCAAATCCAGACGAACAGGCAGAAATTTTGATGCTGTGATTGTGATGTCCCTGAATGAAGAAAATAAGCCGGTTTTCTCTATGGAATTTGAAAATAATGGAGGTAGAACTAATGAACGAGTATAACCAACAAGGCAAGGATATTAGATTTATTGACAGCCACTATAAAGACCTTTTCAAACTTCCCGATGGCGGCACAATTCAGATTGCCTATTCGGATGAAACAGTTGTAAAGAAATGCACATTTATTGACGAGTACCATACACAAATTGGTTACAATGTGTTTCATATCTGCCAGTTTGCAGAGATTATGGAACGCAACAACGCAACCTATCAGCCTGAGCCTGAAATTTGTGGAGATGAAGCTGCATGGAAAGTCGGTCGAGACAGATACCTTGCGATTCAGATCTGCGATGATGGTTACGACTATACCTTGCTTAATGATGATTTTGCAGAAATTGATGGAGGCCAGATTGACGATCCTGATTTGTCTATGTTGGAAGTTAGAACTGATATTTTAGATTCTTTTGATTTGTCTAACAGAGAACTAAAAGCAACGGACTATGAGAATTTAATGGAGAAAATGTATCAGACAAGCCGACAGGAAGTTGAGAAGTCGCTTAAAAGTGCGTTGGAAAAACCAGATGCTGCGAAAAGAGAATCTGTTCTTACGCAGCTCAATAATGTGGATATGCCTGAAAAGACAAAACCAATCAAGCATAGCGTCCCTGAACGGTAAGGAGGAATTGTATGTCACAGGAAAAAATTGAACGATGGAGTGATATTGCCGGTAATGACGCGCCAACAGATAAATTGACGGTTTTTCTGGAAAGCATGACTGACAGTTATGCTATTTTGCAGCTGCGCAGAATCGAAGATACGGAGTTTGAACGATTTATGTCACTTTCCTATTTGCATCGCGCAGGAAAAGAGCCTGAGTTTGATCATTACGAAGTGGTTTATACGGCTGATCTTCCTTCTTACACCAATCGGGCGATGATGTTAGAGGGATTATACACGAAATTCAATATCGACCGACCATCAGATTTTACTGGCCACAGTTTGTCGGTCAGTGACATTGTAGCCTTAAAAAATAATGGCGCAGTATCGTTTCATTATGTAGATTCTATTGGATTTAAGGAGCTGCGGGATTTTATGAAATCCGAGAACTATCTGAAATCGGCTGAAATGAGTATGGAAGATGACTATGGAATGATTGACGGTATAATCAATAATGGCAGGAAAGATATTGAACCTGCCCGACCTTCCGTATTGGAACAGTTAAAAGATGCCGAAACAACCCCTTCTCCGAAAATCTCTGTGAAAAGTAAGGACGAAAGGGATATTTGATCATGGACTTCTCAGGAGAAGAACA
Organism: uncultured Lachnospiraceae bacterium; assembly: GCA_947625875.1. Lineage (GTDB taxonomy): Bacteria > Bacillota > Clostridia > Lachnospirales > Lachnospiraceae > Eubacterium_J. Next base: position 12,980 of record CANQQG010000067.1, on the reverse strand, counting down.
GTTTTTAATGATGCTATATAATCCCGGTTCACGACTGGGGTTGATAGCGGAATTGCATACAATGAAAGAACAACTCACATTTGGGGAAAAACGGCTTAGTCGCTTGGCGAACAGAGTAATTGCAAAGTTAGAGAAAATTACAGATGAAGAATTTGATAGCCTTGATTTTTACTCCCAATGATGAAGAATAAAACAGATTGGAGGAAGTAAATGACAGCTAAGACAGCCTATTATGCAGGCGTTGCAGAGGAAGCAGCCCGCAAAGTCACTTCAAATCGTGAACAATGGACAAGTTTTCTGATTACCGCAGCACGATTGAACAAGTATCTTTACAACGAACAGTTAATGATTTATGCTCAAAGACCTGATGCAACAGCTTGTGCGGAATACGATATTTGGAATATAAAAATGAATCGCTATGTAAAACGTGGCAGTAAGGGCATTGCCCTTTTGGATTATTCAAGAGATGAACCTCGGCGCCGCTATGTATTTGATGTATCGGATACGGGCGTTCGCAGAAATTCTCGTAATGTGAATCTGTGGAAAATGCGGGATGAGCATAGAGAGTTCGTGCAAAATGCTTTGGAAAAAGCTTTTGATGTTTCAGCGCATGGCGTTTCCTTTGAGCGTCAGGTAGAGGATATTGCCAAGCGGCTTGTGATGGAATATTGGGAAGATAATAGGCGCCGGTTCTTTGACATCATTGAAAATAGTTTCCTTGAGGGGTATGATGATCTTAACGTAGAGATGGCTTTTAGAAATGCGGCGGCAGTCAGCATAACCTATGCGATTTATTCCCGATGTGTTGAAAATCACGATGAATACTTTGAGCCTGATGATTTTACAAATGTATTTGACTTTAATACAAGACAGGCTGCCAATGCGCTTGGTACGGCAGTCAGCGAAATCACTTCTAAAGTATTCAGAGAGATTGAAAAAGGCATTAAAAATTATGAAAGAAATAAGCAGGCAGAAAGGAGACGTTACAATGATGAACGAATTAACTTACAGACAAGAGGGGGATTATCTGATTCCGAACATCGAACTGTCACAGACAGAGAGGAAACCGTTGGGCAAGTATGGGAGAATGAGAAAAACATTTCTTCAGGAGAACAACACGTTGCTTTACAACGACCTGATCCTGAGCGAGAAGCTGTTCCCGCACCTTTACGAGATAGAGGAGACGGCGAACCGCAGGCTGGAGCAGTTGATGAACGAATTTCTTCAAAGAGAGCCAGCTCCCGACAAGATGAGCCAACAGATGTTGTGGGTTCAGCATATGAACACATTGAAAGCACGAGCAGAGGAAATGATAATGGAGGAACTTATCAACAATTAACGCTTGATCTTTTTATGACAGAACAAGAACAGATCAGGTATATTGACAGAGTGGAGAGCTGGCAGCAGCTCTCCGCTTTTTCTTTTGCTCAAAATGAGATAGACCATTTTTTGCGGCTTGGCAGCAATGAGGATAATGCCCGTATGCTGGTGGTAAATCTTTTTGAAAAACAGAAGTCTGTTGAGGAGATCGCAGAAGCCTTAAAAAAGATCTACAGAGGCGGCTATGGTATCAAAGGGGAAAAATATAATATTTCTTCTTGGTATGCAGAAGATGGGATTCATTTGGCAAAAGGAACAAGTTCTCAGTATGTTTCCAATGCACAGGTTATCTCCTGGGAAGATGCTGCAGAGCGAATTGGCGAACTGCTTGATGCTGGCAATTTCGCAAGCAATGTGGAGCTGCGGGAAGCCTTTGGATGTGAACGAAAAAAGGTTGCAGAGTGTCTTTGGTATATGATGCACGATATGTCCGATGAAGCAAGGAAATTGGAATTTATGCCGACTGCCCGTTCCTTTGATACAGGCGGTTTCCCAGATTCTACGGAGAAACTGTCTGAGCAGTTAAAGGATAAGGAAATGCTTTCGGCTATTCTTTATGAATTGGAAAAATTCAATGAAGCCTATAAAATGGATAGTTCTCTTATGCGGTTCCGTTTTCATGTCCCATCGTCTGTGATGGACAGAGCAAAGGAACTGGAACTTCCCCGCAGGGAATTTCACAGCGAAATGCCAGTTGTTCCTGTTATGGAGAGCTTTATTACAGATGATGAAATCAACGCTTCTTTTGGTAATGGCAGTGGCGTTTCAGGCGGGAAAAGAAGAATTTATGACTTTTTCCAAAATAACCATACAAGAGATGAACAGGCAAATTTTCTGAAAAATGAATATGGCGTTGGCGGTCGTTCTCACGCACTCTCCTTTGCTGCGGGTTCAGGACAGGATTATGACGCAAAAGGAATCCGCTATCATAAATATAATTGTGATAAAGTGTATTTTTCGTGGCATCACGCAGCAGAAAGAATTGAAACACTTATTTTTCAGGGCAGATATTTTGTAGACGATAAGGAAAATGCAAAAGCTGTTGCGGAAGAAATCAAAGAGCCTGATATTCAACAGGCAGAACCGATGGAGGAAGAAACTGAGGACAGATTTGTTGTGACAGAAACCACCGATGCTTTTGAAGCGGGTAATGACTTTGCTGTGTGGGACAATCAGAATGAAGGATATTATGCAGAATCTGATGGGACGATACAGACCTTTGAAACAGAGGAAGAAGCCGATGCTTATTTGGAAACGGTCAGAAAGGAACGGGAAGAACCAAATTGGAATATTGCCAGTGAAAGCGTTAAAGAGGAGAAAAAATTAATTCCTGCCTACAATTACCATATAACCAATGATGGCTTGGGCGAGGGTGGGTCTAAGCTGAAATTTGCAAGAAATATCGCTGCAATTAAAACACTTCTTGAGTTGGAAGAGCAAAATAGAAACGCAACGCCTGAAGAACAGGAACTTTTGGCGAATTATGTCGGTTGGGGTGGATTGGCTGACGCTTTTGATCCTGACAAGTCAGGTTGGACACAGGAATATGAAACATTGAAATCCATGCTTTCAGAGGAAGAATATGCAGCGGCAAGAGCCAGCGCTCTAAACGCACATTATACAAGCCCTGTTGTTATTCGTGCCATTTATGATGCAATCGGGAAAATGGGATTTGAAACAGGCAATATCTTAGAGCCATCAATGGGCATCGGAAACTTTTTTGGTATGCTTCCTCCTGAAATGCAGAGAAGTAAATTGTATGGTGTGGAACTGGATTCTATCACAGGTCGCATTGCACAGAAACTATACCCTGATGCAGAAATTAAGGTGGCAGGCTTTGAAACGACAGACCGTAGAGATTTTTATGACCTCGCCGTTGGCAATGTGCCTTTTGGCAACTATAAAGTGAGCGATAAGCCTTATGATAAGTTGGGATTTTCTATTCACAACTATTTTTTTGCGAAAGCGCTTGACCAGGTTCGCCCCGGCGGTGTCGTTGCTTTTGTTACAAGCCGATATACAATGGATTCTAAAAATTCCGATGCCCGGAGATATATTGCCCAGAGAGCCGACCTCTTGGGCGCGATCCGTTTGCCAAACGATGCTTTCAAGAAGAACGCAGGTACAGAGGTTGTATCGGATATTATATTTTTACAGAAGAAAGACAGACCGGTTGATATTGTGCCTGATTGGGTGCATTTAGGGAAAACGGAAAATGATTTGGCTATGAACAGTTATTTCATCAACCACCCTGAAATGGTCTTAGGTGAAATTGCAAAAGAAAGCGCCCTTTACGGCAAAGAAGATTTGACTGTCAAGCCTTATGAGGATAAGGAACTGCCAGACCTCTTGCGAGGTGCAGTTGCCAATATCAAGGGAAGTTATCAGGCTGTGGAACTGGAAGAAGCTGATGAACCTGGCGAAAAACAGGATACGATTCCTGCAGATCCTAATGTGAAGAATTACTCTTACGCAGTTGTTGACGGAGAAATATATTTCAGAGAAAATTCCATTATGCGACATTGTGATTTGAACGAAAAGGCAAAAGGGCGCGTTCGCGGCATGGTGGAACTCCGTCAAATTGTAAATGAACTGATTGAATACCAGTTGGAAGATTTTTCTGACGTGATGATTCGCGGTAAACAAAAGGAACTTGATGCAGCCTACGACGCTTTTACGGCCAAGAACGGTCTTATCAATTCTCGTGCTAACGGACAGGCTTTCTCAGAGGATTCATCTTATTATCTTCTCTGTTCTTTAGAAGATGTGGACGAGGACGGAAATCTGAAAGGAAAGGCTGATATGTTTACGAAACGAACGATTAAGCCTGAACGCAAAGTGACAAGTGTTGATACGCCTTCCGAAGCGCTTGCCATTTCCATCGGAGAACGGGGAAAAGTGGATTTGCCATATATGGCGCATTTGCTTGGCACACCTGATGAGTACGAAGTGATTACTTCTGAACTGCGTGGAATTATTTTCAAAGATCCGATAAGTCCGGATGATCCTGTTGTGGGTTGGCAAACGGCAGATGAATATTTATCGGGCGATGTGCGGAGTAAGCTCCGTATTGCCCAAATGGCGGAAAAGAAAAATCCTGATTTTGCTGTAAATGTAAAGGCTTTGGAACAGATACAGCCGAAAGATTTGGACGCATCGGAAATTGGTGTGCGTTTGGGCGCGACCTGGATAAAACCTGATTATATTCAGGAATTTATGGAAGAAACCTTTGAAACTCTGCATTATCTCAGACGAGGGATTGAGGTTAAGTATTCTGATATCACAGCTGAGTGGCGAATTATCGGAAAGAGTATGCCGAACCGGAATGATGTAGCTGCCCATGTAACCTATGGCACAAGCAGAGCCAACGCATATCGTATCTTGGAGGAAACTCTGAACCTGAAAGATATTCGTATCTACGATACAGCCGAAGATGCTGACGGAAAACAGAAGAGGGTTCTCAACAAGAAAGAAACGACTCTTGCGCAGCAGAAACAGCAGGCTATTAAAGATGCTTTTGCTAACTGGATATGGAAAGACGCTCATCGCAGAGAACAGTTAGTGGCCCGTTACAATGAATTGTTTAACAGCGCTCGTCCTCGTGAGTATGATGGCAGTCATATTCGTTTTGGTGGCATGAACCCCGATATTAAACTTAGGGAGCATCAGAAAAATGCGATTGCTCATGTGCTTTATGGCGGCAACACGTTACTGGCGCACGAAGTTGGCGCGGGCAAGACATTTGAAATGGCTGCGTCGGCTATGGAAAGCAAGCGTCTTGGATTAAGTCAGAAGTCATTGTTCGTAGTTCCGAATCATTTGACGACTCAGTGGGCAAATGAATTTTTACACCTCTATCCAAGCGCAAAACTCCTTGTAGCAACCAAAAAAGACTTTGAAACAGCCAATCGTAAGAAATTCTGTGCAAGAATTGCGACAGGCGACTACGATGCAGTGATTATCGGGCATAGCCAGTTTGAACGAATCCCTCTTTCGGCGGAAAGACAGGAGCGACAGCTTAGAGAGCAGATTGACGAGATTGAGGACGCAATCGCTGAATTGAAATATCAGCGGGGAGAAAATTTTACCATTAAGCAAATGGAAAAAACTCGTAAATCTTTAGAAACAAGGCTGGATAAGCTGCTCAATACTGACAAGAAAGATGATGTAGTAACCTTTGAGCAGTTGGGGGTAGACCGACTGTTTGTAGACGAGAGCCACGCGTTTAAAAACCTTTTCTTATATACAAAAATGAGAAATGTGGCAGGCTTATCTACTTCCGAAGCGCAGAAATCTTCCGATATGTTTATGAAGTGCCGATATATGGACAATGTGATATGTTGTGAACTGTAGATGTAAACATTTCCGGCAAACGCAGTATTTTAGCGGAAATGTGCGTCTGCTAAAATACAACATATGCGGCTGGCTCATTTGTGGTGAATGGAAACTTGCAGATGTTGTGGTAAAGGAAGAAGGTGATAATCCTTTTATTCGTATCTGTAAACAGTTTAGCACAAAGAAAGGCGGTTGTATATGGAAATCACTTATCATTGGGAAGGCGACTATCTGATTCCTGACCTCAAACTTTCGGATACAACGGAATACCATATCGGAAAGTATGGAAGGATGAGGCAGCGGTTTTTGAAGGAGAATCACGAGGGCATTTATTCGTATATGATTTTGTCGGAAACTTTATGGAAGCATCTTGCGGAAGTCGATGAAGAATGTAATGAGATGATGGACAGACTTGTGGGGCAGATGGCAAAAAATGAGGGCGTAACGGAGCAGCTTAAATCCGATGACTGGCTGTGCTGGCTTCAAAAGATGAACAGCATCAGGAGCAGGGCGGAGGAGGTAGTGCTGCATGATCTAATATATTCCCTTTAGAGTTGCTTCGATTTTAAGTTTTGTAGCATGAGGCGCAGATGATGTCAAGACACCGGCTCTGCCTCGCCTGCGGCGGTCTTGACATCATCTGCGCCTCATGCTATGGAGTGGTTAAGGGGGAACAAAGTTCCCCCATTGCATTAAAAATGCCAATGGCGGTATTCTGAAAATAAAAATTGGGGATTGACAGGAATTAAAAAATAGCTTATTATTGACAATAAGAAATGGGTTTTTACCGTACAGTGTTTTCACTCAAGCGGGCTGCTCGTTTCTTTTTTTATTGCAAGAATATCATACAGATACTTCCTGCCATCATTCGCATGGCGGACAAGCATACTTGCCGAATAAATATTATGCCTTGCTAATTTTCCCGTTTTGTCATCATATACAGGCAGTGCAAATCTAATGTTGTAACGATACCACCCATATACTGCATCTGTTTTGTGCTTTTCTTTTCTGTTTGCCTCATGTTTGGGATTGGCAGCTATTCTTATAAGTTCAGGAATAGCCTGCGCAGCGTTTGCCTTAGCTTTTGCCACTGCGCCTTTTAAGGCAATGCGGCTTTCTGAACTTGCATATTCATCGGGAAAATCAGCCGAAATAAATATTTTTTCAGAAGTTTCCTCAATTTCATAAAAATCCCCGATATACTCTTTCAGGTATTCCTCGACAACGGACCAGTCATCCCGCACTTTTGCCTTGAAACGGATATCATTGATTAAGACCAGCTTTTTACCGTCCGCATCTGTTATGATATTTACATTCCTGTTTTCAATCATTGCTTTTGTTCCCTTTCTTCTTCTCTCTTGATTTGTAGACATTAAACTGGTTCTTGCACTTCTGGCTGCAAAATTCATTTCCCTTTCTGCTTGCAACAAAGGCTTTATTACAATGCTTGCACAGGCGCATATCACTGTCTTTATCCGTGAGCATGAAGGAAAAGCACATCTGTACCATGATAAGCAGCGAATGGAAATCCCACACGATAACGGGCGCATCCTTTTCCAGTGCAATCCGGTAAGTCGGGGATATGCCGCCGAAAGCGGAAATGCCCTGACGGTACAGGCTGCGTGTCTGCTCATCAATCTTATCATAATCCGTGTAATAAAGGAAACTCGTCACAAAAGTAAAGGCGAGGTCTGTAAATTCTTTCACGATCCAGCCGTACCTTTCCGCATAGTCCTTCTGCAATTCCATCGCCACAGCCTGCGGCGCATTCCCCATAGCCATTGTGATCGCAATGCCCTCACGGTCAGTCACAGACCATCCCGATTCCACGCCTTTTTTTCTGAAATCCGGCTTGTCAAACGGATAGAAATAGAAAAGATAGTCCTCAGTGGAGAGAGATTCTTCTTTTATAAAGTGGTTTTTAGGAAGGTACACGGATTCATAGGTTATAAAATCCGCTGTTGTCGGCAGGGCGGTCATAAAGCCGAGAAAACCATATTTTTTTACAAAAACAAGCACAGTTTCTTTCAGTTCTTCTTCCGGTGCCTTGTGCATGGCGGAAAGCCCGACATTTACCGCATCCATGACAAGCTGCCTTGCTTCCTGCATGGGATGGTACATTTCCGGTTTTGCTCCCTCTGAAACTGTTATGTAGAGGTTCCCGTCACTGCCTGTCTTATATTCATAGCCGCTGTACCGAATCCACGGTGCGCTGGTATGTTCAAATAAATTCCTCATAGAAAAGCTCCAATCCATCAATCCTGTCACATCATTTGATGTAACCTTTCCTATATTATAAGCAGTTACTTGTTGTCGGTCAAGCTGTCTGCAATTTTTCGCCATAGGATATTTGCATTCAATGTTTTTAGCCATTGGATTTACGTTTTTTCCGCACACCATTAGCAAGGAAATATTTCTCGTCAAGCGTCATCGGCAGGCTGTTTTCTTTTCTGTATGCGAGTATGTTGCCGTAAAGTTTCCGTATCCTTTTCAGCGCAGTTTTACGGATACTCCGGATATTCCGGTCAGACTGTCCAATGCTTTCCGCATATTCCGAGGTGGAATAATCACGCAGGAACAGGTAATAGAGCATATTTTTAAGGTGCGGCTTTAGTTCCTCTAATATTCCCGACAAATCCGCATCCGTGACAAGCTCATGTATCGTTTCCGGGCTGTCAAATATGAAATCAAGGAAATCGCCCGCAAGCATGAGCCTTCTTAAAATCATATCATAAGACGGTCTGTCGGATAGGTACAATTCATCGGCACTCCATTCCAGAGGGACAGTGGAGCGTCCTGTTTCATGGTCTCTTTCTCTCCGCTCCCTGTTTTCATCCAGTTTATCCCACCATTCAATGACTTTTTGAAAATCATCTTCCGTCCGTGCGCTTTCCTCAATACGCCGGAGGGCAAGCGCACGGGCTTCACGGTGCAGCATATCCCCGTCCGCTTCCGTTATGTAATTCTGCTCCCGGAATGCCGGAAGTTCGGCGTATTTTGGCATTTATAACCAGTCCTTTTCTAAAAAATAAAATTTTGCAGCTGTTTTTTCAAAAACACTTCCGTTTTTGTAGCCGTTTTTCTCCTATTAGTGAAAGGAGTAATTCTTTTCAACTAAAAATTGGTTACAGGAAAGGAGAAACAGCTTATGGGTTACGGATAAAATAAAAATCCGGTTACTAAGAACGGAAGCACAGAAACCATTATAAAGGATGTGCGTATGAAGCGCAAGAAGGGATTGCGCACAAGAAAGGATTGCATGATGGAGACAGTAAAATTGAATAATGATGTGACGGAAACCAGCCCGATTGCGGCTGGCCTTTTTTACCGCAGGATTGGCGGGACGCTTTTCAAGGTCAGGGTATTTACGGGTTCAGGGTATGCTGACAGACTTGACGAAAAAATATCCCGTTTAATCTGCGGCGAAATGATGACAGGGGGCGGAAACTGTGGTATGATGAATTTACCACAGATGAGCCAGCCGCCGGAAAGGAGTTCGGAATGAACAACAGGACGGCTGGTGACAACAGAATAACAGCTCTTTACGAGCGGCTCTCAAGGGACGATGATCTTGCGGGGGACAGCAACAGCATAGTCAACCAGAAAAAGATGCTGGAGGATTATGCAAAAAATAACGGGTACACGAACACGGTGCATTTTACGGATGACGGATTTTCCGGCGGCAGTTTTGAAAGACCGGGATGGAAGCAGATGTTAAGCCGGATTGAAAACGGCGACATCGGCACAGTCATAGTAAAGGACATGAGCCGTGTCGGGAGGGATTACCTTCAGGTAGGGTTCTACACGGAGGTATTCTTCCGGGAAAAGGGTGTCCGTTTTATTGCTGTTTCCAATGGTGTTGACAGTGACAACAACACCAGCAGTGAATTCGCCCCTTTTTTGAATATCATGAATGAATGGTATCTGCGTGACTGCAGCAGGAAGATCACCGCAGTTTTGCGGGCGAAAGGGAAAGAGGGAAAACCGATTACGAGCAACCCGCCCTACGGCTTTGTGAAAGATACGGAGGATAAAAACCACTGGCTCATTGACGAAGAAGCGGCGGAGGTTGTGAGAAAGATTTTTCGTCTGACCGTGGAGGGCATGGGACCATACCAGATCGCAAAACGGCTTATGGCAGAAAAGGTGGAGAAACCGTCTTATTATCAGGCGACAAGGCAGAGGGGCAATTACCAGACCATGTGTGATTTTGAAACTCCCTACAACTGGACGGGCGGATCGGTGGTGCGGATACTGGAAAGACCGGAGTATATGGGCGATACCGTAAATTTCCGCAGCCACAAGGAATCCTATAAGGATAAGAAAGTTGTTAAGAATAACAGTGATGAGATACTTGTTTTTCAGGATACCCATGAACCAATCGTAGACCGCAGGACGTGGTATCTGGTGCAGGAATTGAGAAAGACGGTGCGGAGAGTGGATACCAGCGGGGAAGGAAGCCTGCTGACCGGAAAGCTCTACTGTGCGGACTGCGGCGGAAAAATGCACTACCGCAGAAGCACGACAAGGGCGGCAAGAGACTGGAGGGGTATCCCGAACGGCGGGACAGAGCGCACATCCGCAGGCTTTAACTGCGGCACTTACAACAGCAGCAGGAAGCAGTATAAGCAGGTGTGCTTTTCCCATTCCATAAAAGAGGACACGGTAAAGCAGCTTATCCTTGAAACGATACGGTATGCCTTAAAAAGCGTCCGCATGGACGAGGCGGCATTTATAAAAAATATGCGGAGCGCATCAGAGGTCAGGGATAAAGGCGAAGTGAAAAAGCTGAAAGCAGACCTTTCCAAAAAGGAGAAACGGTTTGCAGACCTTGACATGCTGATAAAAAAGGTGTATGAGGACAACGCAATGGGGAAGCTGCCGGACAGACGGTATGAAATGCTTTCTTCCGATTATGAGAAGGAACAGCAGGAGCTTGAGATCTCCATGCAGGAAATCCGTGAAAAACTTGCACAGTTTGAGGATGACACGGACAGGACGGAGGAATTTCTTTCCCTTGTCCGCAAGTACACCGACATTCAGGAACTCACGCCCGCCATTGTCAACGAATTTGTTGATAAGGTCATGGTGCATAAAATAGAGGAAATCGACGGAGAACGTGTGCAGGAGATCGAGATTTTCTTAAATTATATCGGGAAGGTGGAGCTTCCGGCGCAGGAGCTTTCTGAGGAAGAAATGGCGGCGGAGGAAAAAAAGCGGAAACGCCGTGCATACAGCCGTGCCTACCTGAAAGAATACCGTAAAAAGCACAGACCGGAAATCCGGCGTGTGATTGAAGGAGCAAGAGAGGCGGACAAACAGAAACAGATAGCGGAGGCGGAAGCATCAGCGGACGGACTCCTGCATACGGACGGCACGGAACAGGTTGCAGCTATGGTAGCAGGGGAAAACAAGATTATTGTAGAGAGCAGCCTTCCGACCAAAGAGGAAGTGAAAGCAAAATATGGCAGATAGTTTGATAAATAACAACAAGCATGAAAGTGAGGATTTTGATATGGCAAAACTTAGAGATTACAACATGAACGGGACAATTATTTTAGGAGTGGATGCAGGCTATGGGAATTATAAGACGGCAAGGTGCTGTTTCCCGACTTCCGTGAGCAGGAGCAGTCAGCCGCCTGTCTTTACAAGAAACTATCTGGAATATGAGGGCAGCTATTACACCATAGGCGAGGGGCATAAAGATTTTGTCGCTGAAAAAAGTATGGATGACGACAATTATATCCTTACCCTTGCCGCCATTGCAAAGGAGCTGAAAGCGAGAGGATTATCGGCTGCAAAGATACATCTTGCGGTAGGGCTTCCGTTAAAATGGGTGCAGGCACAGAGGGATTCCTTCCGTGAATATATGATGCAGAACCGCCATGTAGATTATAAATATGCAGATAAACGATATACGGTTGACATCGTGGACTGTACGGTCATGCCGCAGTGTTATGCGGCGGTAGCGGAGAGCCTGCCGGATTTTAAGGGTATGCACATGATAGCGGATATCGGCAACGGGACAATGAATGTGATGATACTAAACAACGGAAAGGCGAGCGAGAGCAAGTCGTGGACGGTAAAGCTGGGTGCGAATGAATGTTTTATGGCGATCCGCAGTCTTATTCTGGACAGGAAAGCGGAGGAACTTCCGGCAGAGATCATTGAGAATTATCTCAGATATGGCAGCACTGATATAGGAGATGAATACAAGGCACTCATGGAAGAAGCGGCAAAATCTTATGTGGATAAAATACTTGCGGAACTGAAAGCGCACGGTTACAATCCGAATCTCATGAAACTATATGTCATGGGCGGCGGAGCAAAGGTTGTGGAGCTTGTCGGGGATTATGACCGTGACAATGTTACCTTCAACCATGACATACGGGCAAACGCTAAAGGTTATGAATATTTCTGTTATATGAAACTCCGCAGGCAGAAAGCAATGGCATCAGCCGGATAAGGGGGCGCATCCGAATGAAAAGTAAAAACCATAATATCCGGTTTAACACGGAAAAGGCGGACGAGTGCAGGGCGTGGGAGTTTCTGCACTCCCAAAAGGTTCGGCAGATGTTCAAGTCACAGAATAAATTTGTGATACAGGCGGTCAATGATTATTACGACAGATGTGTAGCGATGAAAGATGATCCGTATCTTGAAACAAGGGAGAAAGAGGACGCTTTTGCGGAGCGTATCGTGGAAGCGGTGGAAAAGAAAGTGATGTCCAATCTTCCGGCGCTTTTTGGGATGTATATGGCACAGATGCAGTTTTTTCCCTTATCCGTTCCTATGGGAGCATATCCAGCGGCACAGGGCGGCATGGTGGACGGGCAGGCATTGGCAGACGGGACAGGAAATAGTGCCATGAACGGCACTGCTCCGAAAAATGAAACGGCGCAGGGCGGAGATGCCGGAGCAGGGCATTCCACAGAGCCGCCGGACAATGAACTGATTGATTTTGACGCATTTTAATATGGTTATGGATAAGGCTATGGTAAGAGTATTTATCGTAGCCTTATTTTTGTGGATTTTTTTATAACAGACCATAAATGCAGCCATATTTTAAGCAAACAAGAGCAAAGTATAGCCAAAAGGCTACAAAACAAGGACAAAGGGCAGCCATATAAGGCTGCATAATAAAGGGCGGGCATTTAAACCCGCAAAATAAGGGCAAAGAGCAGCCGAAAGGCTGCAAATAAAGGCGTAAATGTAGCCGTCTGTTTTGAAGCTGGAATACCAGTTTTCAGGCAGGCGGTTTTTTG
>CANQQG010000066.1 GCA_947625875.1 uncultured Lachnospiraceae bacterium | reverse complement strand
GATACAGCCCGCGTTGACATCATAAAAACGCATCAAAAGCTTGATCATCGTCGTCTTGCCCGCGCCGGTCGGCCCCACGATCGCCACCATCTGCCCGGCCCTGATCTCGCTGTTAAAATCATGGATAATCATCTTATCCGGCGTGTAGCCAAACTGCACATGCTCGAAGGAAACATCGCCTTTTATCACATCCGCGGAAACCGGATTTTCCACCGCCTGCGTTTCCTCCTCCTCGTTTAAAAAGGTAAAAATGCGCTCGGCCGCCGCAGCCATGGACTGCAGCAGATTGGAAACCTGCGCCATCTGCGTGATCGGCTGCGTAAACCGCTTGACGTACTGGACAAACGCCACAATGTCGCCGATCTCGATCGTCCCCGCCGCCGCGAGCATCGCGCCCGAGACCGCCACCGCCACATAGCCGAGGTTGCTGACAAAATTCATGATCGGCATCATAAGTCCGGACAAAAACTGGCTTTTCCACGCCGATTCGTACAAAACTCCGTTGGTCCTGCGAAACTCCGCCAGCTCCGCCTCCTCGCGGTTAAACGCCTTTACCACGTCATGTCCGGAAAAAGTCTCCTCAATCTGGCCGTCTATTTTTCCGAGATAATTTTGCTGCGCGATAAAATATTTCTGCGATTTTTTCACAATCCCCATCACAAACGCCATGGAAACCGGCAGAATCAGGATTGTAAGAAGCGTCATCAGCGGCGAGATCGTGAGCATCATAACAATGATCCCGACCAGCGTGCAGACCGACGTGATCAGCTGCGTAATCGACTGGTTAAACGTCTGCCCGAGCGTATCCACGTCGTTCGTAATGCGCGATAAGACGTCGCCGACGGCGTTTTTTTCAAAATAAGAAAGCGGCATCCGGTTGATTTTTTCGCTGATATCCTTGCGCATCCGAAAGCACATTTTCTGTGACATTTCCGTCATCAAAAGCCCCTGCACAAAGGAAAAAACTGCGCAGAGCAGATAAATGCCCATCAGGCCGAGCAAAATCTTTCCGATCTTTCCGAAATCAATGCTGCCGGTTCCGGACAGCTTTGCGATCAGCCCGTTAAAAAGCTCCGTCGTCGCGTTGCCCAGAATCTTTGGCCCCACGACATTAAAAACCGTCGATGCGACAGCGAAAACCGCAACGATCGCCAGCGCGATTTTATATGCTCCCATATAGCGGAGCAGCTGCCGGATCGTCCCCTTAAAATCTTTGGCTTTTTCGCCCGGCATCCGCCCGCGTCCTCTCCTTGCGGCCATATCAGTCCCCTCCTTTCAGCGCGCTTTGGATTTCTTCCTCCGAAAGCTGCCCTCTCGCAATTTCGAGATAGGTTTCACAATTTTCCAGCAGCTCCCTGTGCGTTCCCTTGCCCACAATGCAGCCGTCCTCCATCACAAGAATCTGCTCGGCGTGCATAATGGTGGAAATCCGCTGCGCAACGATAACGACCGTCGCATTTTTCGTGTGCTTTGCAAGCTCCGCCCGCAGATTGGCGTCCGTCTTATAGTCCAGCGCGGAAAACGAATCGTCAAAAAGGAAGATCTGCGGCTGCTTTGCGATGGCTCTTGCAATGGAAAGCCGCTGCCTCTGGCCGCCCGACACATTCGAGCCGTTCTGCGCAATTGGCGACTGATAGCCCGCTTCCTTCGATGTAATAAATTCCGTCGCCTGCGCAATCTCTGCGGCGAGCTCCATCTGGCTGTCCGTAATCTGCTCCCCGCCGTACTTGAGGTTGCTCTCCACCGTACCGGAAAACAGCACGCCTTTTTGCGGCACATACCCGATCCTGTCGCGGAGCGCCTTCTGGCTGATCTCGCGGATATCTATCCCGTCAATGGAAATGCTGCCCTCCGTAACGTCGTAAAAACGCGGAATTAAGTGAATCAGCGTCGACTTTCCGCAGCCGGTCGAGCCGATGATCGCGGTGGTTTTTCCCGGCTCCGCCGTAAACGAAATATGCTCCAGCACCGGCGACTGTGCGCCCGGATAGGAAAAGGAAACATCAGAAAAAGTCAATACACCTTTCGTATTTCCAAGTTCGTTATCCCTTGTCTGCGCGGCATCGGTTAAGGAGACCGGCGTTTCCAGCACCTCCGCGATACGGTCGGCCGCAATGCCCGCGCGCGGCAGCATAATGGAAATCATGGAAAGCATCAAAAACGACATGATGATGACCATGGAATAAGTAATAAACGCCGTCAGGTCGCCCACCTGTACGGCTCCCGTATCCACGCCCTTCGCCCCGACCCAGACGATCAGTACGGAAACGCCGTTCATGATCAGCATCATCACCGGCATCATAAAGGTCATGGTGCGGTTTGTAAAAAGCTGCGTTTTAAAGAGGTCGGTATTCGCCTGCGCAAACCGTTTTTCCTCATAATCCTGCCGCCCGAATGCGCGGATCGGCATAACGCCGGTCAGAAGCTCTCTGGATACGAGGTTCAGCCGATCCACGAGGCTTTGCATGATCTGAAATTTCGGGTACGAGATGGCAAAAAGCACAGCAATACAAAACGCCAGGGCGATCACCGCCACGACGATGATCCAGCTCATCTGGGATCCGGTCTGGATTACCTTGATCACGCCCGCGACCGCCAGTATCGGCGCATACGTCACCATGCGAAGGAGCATGACCGTCAGCATTTGCACCTGCTGGATATCGTTCGTACAGCGCGTGATCAGCGACGCAGTGGAAAATTTTTCAATCTCCGCGTTTGTAAATCCCATGACTTTTGTATAGAGCTGCTCGCGGAGATCGCGCCCGATTCCCGCCGATACCTTCGACGCGATATAGCCCGTCATAATCGCAACCGCCGCCATGCCAAGCGCCATCAGCAGCATTTTTGCGCCCACCCGGAATAAATAGGCGTTTCTGATCTCGTTTAAATTCTTTTCCTGCGCCTCATACTCCGCTGACACATAGGCGACCGCAACCTGATCCATCATAAGCTCTGCGGACGTATCCATCTCCGAGATCCGATCGCCCATTTGCTTTTTCAGATCCTCTTTTGTCATCACGCCCGCCGCTATGGCGTCTTTCATCTGCTGCAGGCTCTCCCGGCCCTCCTCGCTGTTTTCCAGCTGAAACGCCACGCTCTCCGGCAGGCGCAGCAGGTCGTTTAATTGCTCCCGCCCGTCCTCCGTCAGCCCGTCAAGCGCGCGCACGCCATCTGCGTCCGCTGTTCCATATGCGGCTTCCAGCGTTTTTGTCTGCGCATCGTCCAAAAAAAGCTCCAGCGTGTTCAGGCTCTCTTCGCGGATCGTTTCCGGCACAGCGTCCTCGATTCCGTTTTGCTGGAGCCCGACGTTCAGCAGGTCGCTGGTGTAGGTCGGCAGCGCGAGGTCGCAGTACGCCTGTATGATGAGCAAAACAATGATCACCGCCACCTGCGCTTTTGCCTTCGCTAAAAATTGAAATATATGCTTCATCGCTGTTCCTCCGATTTATTATTTTATCATCTTCCAGAGAAGATCCGCACAGGCTTCGACGCCCAGCTTCCCGCTGTCCAAAATCAGATGATAATTCGACAGCTCCCGCCAGGGCCTGCCTGTATTCGCCGCATAATAACTGCCGCGCTTCCGGTCAAATTTATGCACAACCGCCTCCGCCTCGCGCGGGCTGACGCCATACTGTCTGACGGCGCGCTCCTTCCGCAGCTCCTTATCCGCCCGGATAAACACCTGCAGGACGTCCCCTTTGTCCGCAAGCGCGTTTACCGCGCACCGACCGACAAATATCGCGGGGCCCTGTGAGGCGAGTTCTTCAATCACGCGCTGTTCTTCCAGATAGATCTGCCCCTCGTTTGAGAGCCGCCCGTCCTGCCCGCTGTTCACCCGGCTCATAAGATAGATCGAATACAAAAAGCTGTTGGTCGCCTTTTCCTCATACTGCTCAATCCTTGCGACGTCGATCTTCAGATTTTTCGACACCTGCTCCAAAACCTCAATGCCATAGGCCGGCACGCCGCTTAATTCCGACAGCTTTTGGGCGATTTCCGTTCCCGCGCTGCCGTATTCGCGCTCAATTGCAACATAACGATATCTCACGATTTACTCCCCTCCCCGGTTCTTTCTATTTTTTCGATGCGCTCCGCATTTTTGCCCACGATCTCCAGGCACCGCTGGCAGATCTCCATATCCTCTGCGGACAGGCCCTCTTTCATCAGGCGGTGAAATTCCTCCAGCGCCTTTTGCCCGCGCGCAATAATCGGCTGCGCTTTCTCTGTACAGACGAGCCGGACTTTCCGCCTGTCGCCCGCTACCGCGGCGCGCTCCAGATACCCTTCGCTCACCAGCTTGTTGATATTGACCGACAGAATATTTTCCCGATAGCCCCTGCCGCGGCTGATATCCTTTGCCGTACACGACTCCGGGTTATTCGCCAGAAACATCAAAATGTCAAACGCCATCTGCGGCATATCAAGCTCGCGGCAGAGCGGTCTGCAGTAATGCTCGTACGCCCTTGTGATATGGTGGAATATGGCGATATTGCTTTTCTTCCCCACGCACCCATCTCCTTCCTGGTCAGAATTGTTCAAATTTGAACTGTTCAAAATTATAAATCTCAAAAATAAATATGTCAAGAACAATATTTCCTCAAAATCCATACTCCCTATTGACTTTTCCCACCCAAATATGTTAATTGTATTATATCAGATTTATCAAACGTATCCGGACGCTGACGGACAGGTGAACAAACACCATGCTGCCGGATATGGGACACGCCGACCGTCTGGGCAGCTTTTTCTATCCATAGAAAGCTGCCCTTTTTGTAACTATAGGGAACGGCAGACTCTGCCGCAAAAAAGGAGGAACGCATATGAAAACAGATATTGCGATCGCACAGGAAGCCAAATTGGCGCATATCAAAGACGTAGCCGCAAAATACGGCATTTCCGAAGACGACCTGGAGCTTTACGGAAAATACAAAGCGAAGCTCTCCGACGAATTGATGGAAAAAACCAAAAACAACCCGGACGGGAAACTGATTCTTGTCACCGCCATTAACCCGACGCCTGCCGGGGAGGGCAAGACGACGACCAGCATCGGCCTCGCGCAGGCATTCGGCAAACTTGGGAAAAACTGCCTGCTCGCCCTGCGTGAGCCGTCCCTCGGGCCATGCTTTGGCATCAAAGGCGGAGCCGCGGGCGGCGGCTATGCGCAGGTCGTTCCGATGGAAGACTTAAACCTGCATTTTACCGGGGACTTCCACGCCATCACTTCCGCAAATAACCTGCTTGCCGCGCTCCTTGACAACCATATCCAGCAGGGAAACGCTTTGCAGATCGACACAAGGCAGATCGTATGGAAACGCTGTATGGATATGAATGACCGCGCGCTGCGCAATATCGTCGTCGGGCTTGGCGCAAAATCAGACGGCTTTGTGCGGGAAGACCATTTTGTAATTACGGTTGCGACGGAGATCATGGCGATTTTATGCCTGGCGTCCGATATGGCGGATCTGAAAAAACGTCTGAGCGAGATCATTGTCGCCTACAATTATGATGGCGAACCGGTGACCGCCGGGCAGCTGCAGGCCGTCGGCGCAATGGCCGCCCTGTTAAAAGACGCCATGAAGCCGAACCTGATCCAGACGCTGGAACATACCGGCGCGATCGTACATGGCGGGCCGTTTGCCAATATCGCGCATGGCTGCAACTCTGTGCGCGCGACCAGGGCCGCGTTGAAAATCGCGGATTACGTCATCACAGAAGCCGGCTTCGGCGCGGATCTCGGCGCGGAAAAGTTTTTCGACATCAAATGCCGCAAGGCGGGCCTGAAACCGGACGCCGTTGTGCTCGTGGCGACCATACGCGCTTTAAAATATAACGGCGGCGTGCCAAAAGCAGAGCTTTCCGCCGAAAATCTGGACGCCCTGAAAAAAGGCGTCTGCAATCTGGAAAAACATATTGAAAACTTACAGCAGTTCGGCGTCCCGATCGTCGTCACATTAAATTCTTTCCTGACCGACACGCCTGCGGAATACGAATTTGTCCGCGATTTCTGTGAATCGCGCGGCTGTGAATTTGCGCTCTCCGAAGTCTGGGAAAAAGGCGGGGAAGGCGGCGTCGCACTCGCCAATAAAGTGTTAAAAACGCTGGAGGAAAAACCTTCCGCTTTCAAACCGCTTTATCCGGACGATATGCCGTTAAAGGAAAAAATCGAAACTGTCGCGACAAAGATTTACGGCGCAGACGGCGTCTCCTATGCGCCTGCCGCTGAAAAAACGCTTGCAAAACTGACCGAGCTCGGTTTTGGGAATCTTCCGGTCTGCATAGCAAAGACGCAGTATTCCCTGTCCGACGACCAGCATAAGCTGGGACGCCCGACCGGATTTACGGTTAACGTCCGGGACGTCTATGTCAGCGCGGGCGCGGGATTTGTCGTCGTCCTGACCGGCGCGATCATGACCATGCCGGGGCTGTCCAAAACGCCTGCCGCCTACGGCATTGACGTAGATGAAAACGGCAGGATCACAGGTCTGTTTTAAATTCGATCATAAGCAAAGCTGCCGGGGCGCTGAGCCATTCTGACTCAGCGCCCCGGCCTCTGTCTTTGGAATTTCCCGCGTCACTGCCGTCCTTCCTGTTTTTCCTTATCCACATAGGAATACGCATTGGAAATCCTCGTATTCTCCGCCGTCAGTTCCACCGGATCCCGGTAATAAGCCACAACCGGCGTCCCCGCTTCCAGCATACTGTACAATTCTTTCGCTTTTTCCCCCGGCATATTCACGCAGCCATGCGAGCCGGACGTTTTATAGATCTCCCCGCCAAATTCACTCCGCCAGCTTGCGTCATGGAAACCGACATTATATGCAAATACCATGAAATATTCCACATCGGACTGATACGTTTCCCCTACCAGCGTCGCGGGGCTCTGTTTATAAACGATCTTAAAGACGCCGTCCGGCGAACCGTTTCCCCGGCTGATATTCCCTGTGACCACATCAGAGTCCAACATCAGTTTCCCATCTTTATAATAGTACATATGCTGGTTTGTGTAATCCACCTCCAGATACGTATCCCCGATGTCATTCGTTTCGCTTTTCACTACCGCCGTCTGGTTAAACACCGGCTCGCGCTCGATCGTTTTTCCGGAATTGATCTCCGAAAGAAGCTGCTCTTTTTCCTTTTCCTTGTCGATGACCCAGCCGTAATCGCCGCCGCCGATCTTCACCTTATCGCCGAGCGAAGTCTTAAAATCGCGCACATCGCCATACGTATTATATTTGCTCGCCAGATACTGCACGTAATCCGTCACTTTGCTTTCGTCAAACGTGACCTCATAATCATCATCAACCACGATCCAGTTTTTAATCGTGCTGCCGTCCAGCACTTCCCCCTGCTCGCCCACATCATAGCGGATCACCGTATGCAGATAGGCATTGATCTTGTCCATAGAAGCGTTCAGATCTTTATCGTCCGATGTGATCTCAGGCTCCTCATACATCGAGTCGTCCAGCGTAAGCGTATTCTCCCCGCGGTCAACCACATCACGCGCCGCCTTCTGTACGGCGGCAAGCTTCAATGCATTCCCCCGCTCCGCTTCCACCATCTCATATCCGGTTTCCGTTTCCTTCAGATATGCGTTTTCCGGCTTTGTGATATTTTCCTCCTGAAAACATGGCAGCGCGGCGATGGCCGCATCCAGCTTCTGCCCATCAAACGTCGCGGTCACGTCAAGATCTTCTTCTTTTTTCCCCTTGCGCATAGACAGCCACTGGTATTTCGGCTGCGCGTCCAAAATGTCCTGTATCTCTGTCCCCGGCACATAGGCATAATCAATGTCCGGCCCGATAATATTGTATTTTTCCCCATCCCTTGTCTCAATGGATAAAATATAATCCGCCACTTCCTCCGCCACTTTTTCCTCCGCCTCGTCCACCGTCATCTTCCCGACGGAAACGCCGCTTAAAACCGTCCCCGGGAAGAAATGGCTGCCATAATACGAAGCCGTCATCAGATAACAAACCAGAAACGCGATCAGGATAAATGCCGCCGCTGCCCCTGCAAAAATGCCAATGATTTTCCCTGTTGATCTCTGTCTGCCCATATATAAACCTCTTTTCCCAGACAGCGTCAGGCGCCGTCTGTTTCTTTATTGTAACAGAATCCGGTTCTTTTGGCTACTATATTTCTCAAAGAGAAGCCAAATTATGTAAAATCCCTGATCAGCTCCGGAAACAGATCGCTACCTTTGCCCCGCCCGTCTCTTCCGAATTGGCAAGCAATATCCTTCCTCCGCACGTTTCCGCCGCCGTTTTTGCGAAAAATAATCCGATGCCGTAATGCGCCCCGCCGCTTCTGCCTGTATCATCCATAAAAAACGGCTCCGTTCCATGGCGCAATGCTTCCTCTGTAAATCCCCTGCCCGCATCCTCCACAAGAAACGTCAGCTCCCCCTTCTTTTCTTCCATAACAATATGTATCGTCCCGCCTTCTTCCGTATGCTCCGCCGCATTCTGAATAATATTCATAACGGCCCTGACCACCTGATCATACGCCGCATTGACCGTCTCGCTGTTTTGCCGCTCTTTCCAGATGATCTTTATATTGCAGGCCTCCGCCAATCCTTCCGCCTGTTTTTTGATATCGCTGAAAATATCTTCTGTCCTCACTTCTTTTGAAACGTTCGCGCCGCCGTCCGCCGACCTCGCCGCGTCGATTAATCTCTGCGCATAATTTTCTATCTGCGCCGCGCTGTCTAAGATATAGACGATATTTTTTTGCTGCTCCTCCGTCAGCTCCGTTTCATACAGCAGCTCGGCGTTTCCCCTCACAACGGTAAGCGGAGTCTTTATATCATGCGCCAATGCCGATATCTGCCTGTTTTTGTCCTGTTCCGCCTTCCACTGCCGCTCCAGGGAGTCTTTCAGCGCAATCCGCATATCGTCGATTGAGGAGAGGCAGTCATCAAACTCTTTTATCCCCGAACAGGACGTCTCGTACGCCAGATCCTGCTCTTTGATTCTCTCCACCGCCCTCATGACCGGCTGCATTTTCCTTCTTATTTTTCTCCCAAAACATACGGACAGCGATATGATAATTGCGGTTCCGCCCAGAATAACCACGACCGCCATAAAATCCTGCGGTCCGATAAAATGCTCCCTTAAAAAGGCAGACCGGTATTGCGGCGTCAGGCTGTACCGGATCACGACATACTCTTTCGGACGGATGACCACTTTATAAAAACCGTTTCCCGAAGCCTGCCTGTGATTTGCGACGTCCCATGCAATTTCAGCGGAATGCCCTGACAGATCCCCGCCAAGCTTTTCACCGTCCGCAGAAAAGATAATATAACGGCAAAGAGGGGGAATCATATCCCCCGTCACTTCGTCCGCGCTCTGAATCCGATCATATGCTTCGCTGATTTTTTGTTCCGCATAATTCGCCGGATAAATGCTGCCCGTATTTACAAGAATATTAAAGGCCAGAACCGTACACACGCCCAAAAGAAAGAATGCCCCGAGCATGGCCAGCACATATCCCATAAAGATTCTGCCCAATGTATGGTTTCTTATTCTTCCCATTTATATCCGATCCCCCAAACTGTTTTTATCGGCATATAATGATAGCCGGAAAGCTTTGTCCTTATATTTTTGATATGCGTGATAATCGTGCTGTCGCTGCTTGCGCTGTCAAAACCAAATACCTGTTCCAGAATCTGCTCTTTGGAAAAAACCTGTCCCCGGTTTCTCGCCAGAAACTCGCAGATTTCATACTCCGCCTTCGTCAGCGGAATTTCCTTACGGTCTATCAGCAGCTGCTTCAAAGACAGGTTAAAGCAGGCATTGCCGAGAGCCAGCCTTACGGAATGTTCCCGATGTTCACGCCGCAGATGCGCGTTTATCCTCGCCCGGAGCTCCATGACGCCAAACGGCTTAACGATATAATCATCCGCCCCAAGCGACAATCCGCTGACCAGGCTGTTTTCCTCTGTCTTCGCCGTAAGGAATAAAATGGGACAGTCCACCAGCCCCCTGATCCTCGAGCACAATTCAAATCCGTCCGTTTCGGGCATCATAATGTCCAGCAGGATCAGGTCATAAAGGTGCAGCTTTTCCATGCTGACCGCAGGCGCGCCGCCCGCCTTTGTGACCTGATGCCCGTCCCTGCCCAAAATAGTCCCTATCATATCAAGGATTGCTGCATCATCATCAACTGCCAATATGTTCGCCATATCATTCCTCTCCCTGTTCCGATATCCCGCTCCCTTCCCAGCGGGACGCCCATAACAGATAAACCGCCATGCTGCATACGGTAAAAGTTCCATAGATCCAGATTCCAGTCTCTGATCCCCCTGCCGCGCCAGATCCTGAAACAACCTGCAGATACGCATACGGCATTCTGCCGGTCCATGAAACAAAGATATATTTCCATATGTGATCCCCGAGCCCCGTAAGCATTAATGCGCTGACAAGCCCGGACAGAATCCCCGCTCCAACAGACACGCCCGCCCCAAGCCAAAAAGCCAGAAGCATCTGCCAAATATAAATCGGAATGCCGCCGCACCACATGATCAGCGCCGCCATCACACATTTTCCGACGCAGCCAAAGCCAATGCCAAACAAAACCGCCGTCAGCAATACGGAAAACAAACCCAAAATCAGCAGCAGTATGAGCTTTGAAAAAAATCCCACCCGCTTTTGCGGGAAAGCCAGCAAATTCTGAAAGCATCCGGCGCTGCGCTCCTGTTCCATTACGCCCGCAGTAAAGATACCCGCCAGCACAGGGAACCCGGCCCCGATGGTCTGAAAAAAAGCAGCCATCTGTGTATACCTGTCCCAGCCCGAAAAAGAACCGTACAGCAAAAACGACACGCTTGTTATGACCGGAATCAGAAGATGCGCAGCGATCACAGGCATTCTTTTCATTTTAAGCAAATCCGCATGGAGCGCACTTATAAGCATAACGGTTTCCCCTCGCTTTTGTCAAACCAATTCAGAAATAAAACCAGCGCAAAAACAAACCAAAGGACGGACAGGCAGACGCCCGGGGCAACCGCCGCCATATCCAGCATCGGATCCCCGGCTCCCGCCGGAATGCCATTGGGCAATATATGGAGCAGCGGGCACATGATCCGCACAGGAATCGCGGAAACAAGCAGATACCATTTCCCCGTCTGTGAAAACACCGTTCCGCCGACCGTAAGGAACAGGCAGATACACAAACCTGCCATCGTCCCAAAGCGTCCGCCCAAAAATAAAAATACCGGTATCTCCCACAACTGCGTGACCGTAAGCAGCAGCGCCGCGGCCGCCGCTCCGCCTGCGGGAACCCGGGCCGCAAATAAAAAACCGCCCAGCGAAGCGCCTGCCAACAGGATCATATTTGACGCAAGGATCATACCGCCAATGCAGATGACCTTGCCCAGCATCAGTTTTCTTTTGTCCGCAGAACATGTAGTCAGATTATAATAATCCACTTTTTTCTCCTGCGCCATAGAAAGGCAGCAGAGCAGGGCGGTCATGCAGGGAAGCAGCAGGGTGTACCACCAATTCCAGACACTCACTGCATACAGATTCGCCATTCCTGGCGTAAGCGCATATGCCAGCATAAATGTGGCCGCCGGAAACGCCCAGATCAATCTGCGGCGCATCGACCGTCCGGTTTTCTGATATTCCGCTCTCACGATATTTCCCATAATTTTCACCTGCCTTTTTTGTTTTCTCTGACAACATCCATAAAGAGTTTTTCCAGATCCTGCCCCTGCTCCAACGGCCCTTCATACCCCAAAATTCCATTTGATATAATTCCCACATGATCCGCAACCAACTGTACCTCTGAAAGAATATGGCTTGAGAGGATCACCGTCATTCCGCGCTCTGCAAAGGAACGTATCAGTCCGCGCAGTTCCTCTACCCCGATTGGATCCAGCCCGTTTGCAGGTTCGTCCAAAATCAGAAGCTTCGGTTCTCCCAGCAATGCCATGGCGACGCCAAGCCTTTGTTTCATTCCCAGGGAAAACCTCCCTGCCTTCTTTTTCCCTGTATCGGTGAGCGAAACCATTTGCAATACCTCATCAATCCTTCTTTCATCTGCGCCAAGAAGCAGCGACCTGACTTTCAGATTCTCCCTCGCAGACAGATTTTCATAAACTGGCGGCCTTTCGATCAGCGCGCCTGTCTCAGACAGGCTTTCCCGGCTCCATGGTTTTCCATCAAAAAAAATCTCGCCCGCAGTTGGCTTTAAAATACCTGTAAGCATTTTTAACGCCGTAGATTTTCCGGCCCCGTTCGGCCCGAGCAGCCCGTAAACCTTCCCCTTTTCTATATTCAGGGAAACCTGATTCACCGCTTTTTGTTTTTTAAAAAACTTACAGAGCCCTTTTGTCTGCAGCATCATCTCCATATATGTCCCTTCTTTCCTTTTTTATGAATACAGCATAACATTCAAAAATAAAGATTTTATGAAGATTTGTGCGTGCTGCGCTTTGATAAAAAATTAAAATGAGTGCATTTTGAGGGCTTCCTGTATCGAGGGAGGGGATACACTTTCTTCTAAATTTTTCAAATCATAGTCTTTAAACTCCTTAAAGAAATTCACAACAGCGTTCTTTAATCTATTAATTCCGTTTTCAATATAAAATCAATCATTCTTATGTACCTCACATGAATTTATTTTTATAGCTTTTCTGGCAAATACTTTGCCAACTCCTCTACCAACTCATACACCTTTGTCCCTGGTGCAATTTCCGCCGGGGTCTTACCTGCCCCATCTTTGATAATCCTCTTTGCATATCGTATTGCCAGCTTTGGATTACCTTTCTCCATCAAAACATCAAAGATATTTGTCATGTTTTTCTGGCACTTCCCCAGCCCCAGTTCCTGAAACTTATTATTCAGAAAGGAAACATACCTTTCCGCCATTCCTATGACGCGCATGGTTTCTGCAGCACAAGGCTCAATCTCAATCAATACCATATCTTTGTAGATAGGGTTGTCCTCAATTAGCCGCTTAAATCCTGAAAAATACTGAGGCTCTGTTTGTTCCCCTTCACAAAAGATGTAATAGCGATACTCTTTGAGTTCCAAATATTGTTGCCGACGCTCTTTCTTCCACTTTTCCATACCAGCTTTTTTAGGCATTGATTTTCCTCCAATCTATAATTCTTTGCAGATATGGATCAGCGCCATATTTTCCTTCAAGATACTGTTTATCGTATTTTGCATCCTTTCGAACTGACACACCTTTGTCATCCTTAAACTCTACCAATGAGTATAACTTGGTGTTTTGATCCCTCCCCTTTGCCACAAACCAGATTTCATCCCTTCGATAAACCTCATTATTCATGGTTGACAGGTCATGGGAAGTAAAAATCAATTGCCCCTTTTCCTTATTTACATTCATATCCGTATACAGTTCAATAATGTGTTTCAACAATAATGGATGAATTTTTGCGTCCAGCTCGTCAATTACCAATGTTGTCCCACAAATCAAGCTATGCACAATATACGGTAAAAGTCCAAATAGCTTTTTTGTCCCGCTGGACTCCTCGGATAAAGTAAGTTCTGTACCCTCCCCGTTCACAATATGTTTTGTATACACCTCTACCGTATTCTCGTCCTTTTCTTCAACACGGAAATCGTCAATATCCAAGTCCATTTCCCGAATCATTTTCAGCGCTAATTCTTTGATTTTATCAGATTTTGTTATTGCTGTTCTCATTTCCTGATAAGGATTTCCATAATTTAAAAAATCTATGGATTCTTCAAACCAATTCAGCGCATCATTCACTATTTCGTTCTTTTTATAAGTGATCCCAAGATATGACAATAATGGCAAAGTTTCCGACAAGTCTTCACTAATCTTAAATCTGACAAACGTACCTTTCAAATCAATTTTGTCTTTTTCACGCACAAACAATGCAGAGTGTCTTCCCGTTTCCATTTTCACTCTATCAAGGCTTTCATAAATCACAGTGTCTTTCTTAATATGAAGAATATAACGATATTCTGCTATTTGCGTCCGAAAGAAAATTTCAAACTCTGTAGGCATACTTCTATTTTCTTCTGTAAAAGCAAATGGTTCTACAGGAATTTTCCTGGCCTTGTATGTGCAGTCGCTTTTATCGCAGGTCGCACAAAGAGGGCGCAGAATTTTAGACGCCAATGTGTAAATTGCTTCAAGTACATTAGACTTTCCGCCACCGTTCGGCCCATAGATAACCGCTACGGGCAGAAACAATTCTCCATTCTCATCTTTAATAATCTTATCGTTATGCTCCGAAATAGCTGCTGCCTGCATATCAAATGTAATCTCATCACGGATACTTTTGTAGTTTTTAACAGTAAATTGACTTAGCATATCATCAACCTCCACTTTGTACTTTTATATTATATACCATTTTCCAATTTTGTAAACAATATTTGAGATTTTTTCTCATATTTTCCTGTTTGTTAAAATTTGTTCGTAGAAATATGTCTTTTACCAAATAATTAGAAAAACCCCCGGACTCAACCGAGGACTTTTTTGTTTCACCTCATCATACATTGATTCTAATGACTTTTGCAGTCTTCGCTCTACCTTCCCCATATTCGCCTGCATCAAAACATCTAACAGCGCCTTGGATGTTTCTTCTATCCATATGATGTGTAATAATGAAAGAGAGAGTCGTCCTCGAACCCCTTGTCCCATTCATTGAATGGTTGACTGGTTCTATGAACGGCTCTTCTTTCATTTTCTGCTGTACAATTTTATTACTTCCCCATCTTTTATCAAAATAACTTTTTCCAAAAAATTTTCCTTTTGAGGCGTCCCGCGATTTCTTACCGACATTTACAAAATGAACTGGTTTAATGCAGACAAGCGTTAAACCAGTTCAAACAAGAAACAAATATAACCGTTATAATTTGTATTCCGCCCCGACAAATCCAGATCCTCTTCCTTTAGCGCTTCCAGTTTTGCCGGAATGCCTACATCTTTTTCTGCCAAATGGCATGAAACCCCCCTGTTTCCTGTTGTGAAATCTTTAGAAACCGGATAAAAAAACGGTATTTATCCTTTGGGATAGATACCGTTTTTTTCAGGAAACTTTAATAGCAATAATCAGCGATACCTAAAGCTCCATTGATTATTTCCTCATTTTTACTCATAACAAGAACAATAATACGTCGGGTCCACTTCCTCCAACTGATTAACAACCTCCATAGGTATTTTTATCTCTGTCCCTGTAACAGAAAGCGTATCATAAAATAGCATTTCCCCAGAATCACTAATCCAAAACGCGTAACCCTCAAACGTGCTATTCGCATCGATTACGGCAGGAACTGTGTATATTGCGTAATCGTCTGTTTTGTTATAAGTCATCTTGCCGGT
>CANQQG010000065.1 GCA_947625875.1 uncultured Lachnospiraceae bacterium | reverse complement strand
AGTGACAAATTTACCCTCAGTGTGGTAGACTTATCCCATATAGATCTTGCAACCGATGAGGACAGGGCCTACGGCATAGACCGCTGGGCGCGCCTCTTCAAAGCCACCACATGGGAGGAACTCAAAATGATCGCTGAAAATGACGCTGCAATGACTGACGCTTCCGAATGCCTGTTCATGCTCAATACGGATAACCTGGCGCAGAAACGCGCGCAGGCCAGGCGTGAATACATCATCCACGAACAGGCCGTCCAAAAGAAACTTGAAGAGCTTACTGCGGAAAACAAAGATTTATCCGCTGAAAACAAAAATCTATCCATTGAAAATAAAGACTTGTCCGCTGAAAACAAGAACCTGTTGGCTGAAAATAAAAACTTGTCCGCTGAAAACAAAAACCTGTCTACTGAACTCAAAGACTTGTCGGCCGCTATTGAGTCTCTCCAGGCAGAACTGGCTGCTTATAAAGCCACAGAAAACGGTGAGTCCCCTGCCAGCCGTCATACCTGAAAGGAGAACCGAATTGGGTTTACTTTTTTCGGGAAACAGCATTGATCGGCAAAATGGGAGAGAACCACTATGGACACATTATTTGCAGATTCTTTAGACAGCGCAATCGCCACGCTTTTTGGAACTGACGTCCGGATCGTCTCGAAGCGTCCGGTTTATGGCGGAGACATTAACGAAGCTTACCGCTTGTCCCTTTCCGACGGCTCCGCAGTATTTATGAAATGCAATGCGCCAAAAAACCTTGCTTTCTTTCAGGCAGAAGCCGAGGGCTTAAAAGCGCTGCGCAAAACAAAGACAATCGGAGTCCCAATAGTTTTGGGGATTGGAACAGATAAAAAACAAAAACGATCCTTTCTTTTGATGGAATATTTAGAAGCCGCCCCGAAGATCAAAGGCTACTATGAAATATTCGGCAGGGAACTGGCCGCGCTCCACTGTGCGGACACATCCGCTTTTATTACATCCGACAATTCCTGTCCCTTTGGATTTACGGCGGATAATTACATCGGCGCAACGCCGCAGAGCAACACGCCAAAAGAAAACTGGATTGCCTTTTTCCGGAACTGCAGGCTGCTCCCGCAAATGCAAATGGCGGAGAAATATTTTGACTCCAAAATGTCCAGACAATGCGAAAAACTGTCCGCACATCTGGACAAATACCTGATTGAACCAAAATTCCCGTCATTGATCCATGGCGATCTCTGGAGCGGGAATGCCGCCTGCGGGCCGGACGGAAAAGCATGGATTTTCGACCCGGCGGCATATGTCGGACACTATGAGGCCGAACTGGCCATGACGGAATTATTTGGCGGTTACCCCGCCGCTTTTTACAGGGCATACAACGAAATAAATCCGATCGACAGCGGCTATCCGGAGAGAAAAATGCTGTATAACCTTTACCATCTGCTCAACCATCTGAATTTATTTGGAACCTCTTATCTCGGCGCTGTACAGCAGATTTTAAACCGGTATGCGTAAAATAATCCTTTACGCATCCGCCAATTTTTTTATAATGCCACACGCCTTATAATGCCGCATCGGATAAAAATCCGTCGGCACATGTTTCTCCTCCGCAAGCCGGAGCAAATGCGCCAGCGCCGCGTCCTCTTTATGCCGCGGGTCGATCAGAATCTTCCATGGCAGCCGCCGGAGCAGGACTCTCGTTGCCTCTCCGATCCCCGGCTTTATAAAATTAATATCCGATATATCAAATTCTGATTTTATTTTCTGAACATCATCCATCCCGACGCCGTCCGCCATATACGTCTCATGCGGCACTACCATCGGGAACTCCGCTTCGACCGCATGGATAAACGCATAGGACAGATCTGCCGCTTCTAATTCCTTATAATAAGCCGCTCCATGGAAATCTCCTTCCCCAATGATATCTTCCCGCAGGAACGTGCGGCTGATCAGCCCCGAGACGGTACAGTTCAAACATGCGCTCGGTATCAGCAGATCCTCATGCGTCCCGCACAGCCGCGTGATATTTGCGGGATCTGCGGCAACCGCTATCTCGGGGGAAACGCCCGGATATGCCCCTGCCGCCTTTTTTAATTCCCGCCAGATCGCGCCCTTTCCGATCCAGCCGTCCACGAACTGGAGCGTTTGCGGCTCATAACGGGAGAGCAGATACCGCATCGCCTGCCCGTCAATTCCCCGCCCGCGTATAATCGATATCGAATAATGCGGGGCATCAATGTTAAATCTCGTTTTTATATAATGCTTTAACAATATCCCTATCGGTATACCCGCGCGCGCCAGGGATATCAGTACAAGGCTGTCGCCCTTCTCCTGCACAAGCAGCTCCGCAAGCCTGCCAATAGCGGCCGCCGTCGGCTTTGCAAAATGAATCAGCGCCTGCTGATACGCCTCCATGTACTGCTGCGACGGCACGTATTCCATGGGAAGCATCTCGCAGTAATGCCGCCCCGCCTGAATCAGTTTTTCCCGCTCTTCCGTCGGCTGCGGCCTGACAAGCCCTGTAATATCTTTCAGCAGCAGCACAACATCCTCTTCCTTATATGAACTCTGCATTTTATCCATCACTCCCTGCCCCATCTGAAAAACATGATATCTTCATTGCCCGCCATCTTCAGCGCATTTAAGACGGAAGAAATGCCCTCCTGCCTCCCTGCCTGCGCATCCGTCAAAACAATCACCTTATCATATTTTATCAAATCATAAATAAATATTTTTCTCCCATCTTCATATAAGCTTTCCAATTCATATCTCGTATGCAGCGGGTAATCCTCCTCCCGGCTGACGGCAATCGGACTCCTCGTCGTCGCGTGGAACCTCACGTGGCATCCGGTTTTTTCAAGCTCGGCCGCGGCATACAATGCCGGATACATAAATTCCTCACTTCCCAGCGCCAGCGCTGTCCGCGCCCCATTCAAATCCGCCCGCGCCTTTATCTGTTCCCAAAAACTCCGGCAGGCTGCGTCATAGGCGCTTCCGTCTATCAGTCTCCTCGCATTCATATAACCGTCCGGACATTCTGTTATTTCGCCGTTTACAGCCGCTTCGGTGTTTTTATCTATTCCTGTTTTTATATATTGCCCGTCTCCCTTATAACCGTCGGCAATCTCCGCATATCGGCTATGGTCTGTCTTCACAAGATAATGCACTGCAATCCGCCGTTTTTGATATTCCTGCAAAGACATTTCATCCATGCCATTTAAAAGAGAAGCGACGGAAAATGGAACGCTGCATTTTAAATCTTCCTTTAATATCTCAATTATTTTTAAAATCGTATTCCCCGTCGTGACCTCGTCTTCCACAAATACCACGCGGTCTGCCTCTCGCAGCGCGGTCTCCATATCCTCTCTCACAAGCTTCTGCTCAGTCGCATGGCTGTGCGATTCCGTAAAATACAGCCAGGAGACGCCCGGTATTCGTTCGCGCGTCGTCTGGATATACGCCGCCCCGAGCTTTACCGCCAGCCTTGCGCCAATGGCAGTCGCCGTTTCCGCAAAACCGACCAGCAAAAGCCGCTCCCCGGCATACGCTCCGCCTACCAGCTCCGCAAGCGCGTCAAACAGGGCGAGCGCTTCGCGCGGGCTTACGGGGATATGTTTTCCCTGCAGCCGGTTTACGACCAGATATTTCCGGCGGTTATTATTTTCCCGTTTCGCGATTTTTACAAGATCTGTCTCTTTATACATAAGCCGTCTCCACCTCAGTCGCTGTAATCACTGTCTTTATAGACAAAGAATGTATGCTCCGGATAACGCTGCGCCAGCGTATTTTTTATTTCCCCGATCGTCCGATCCGGATTTTCGGCATTATAATCCATCACAAGGTCAAAAGAAACCGCCTTTTTATCCGTATCTACATAAAACCCATGCATTTGGATGACCTCCGGATATTTGCGGATCTCATTCTCAATGGCTTTTTTGATTTCCAAATTGCTGCTGTCCGTTGTATTAGAAGCATAGATGCCGATCGTCAGCAAGACGCCGAACCGCCCGTAAATGTCCGCCATAATCTCGCGCGTCAGCACATCGATCTCTTTCGCCGTCATTTCATCCGCCACTTCGATGTGAACGGACCCGATCATTTCATTCGGCCCATAATCGTGCAATACGAGGTCATAGCTGCCCCGCACTTCTCCGTGCGTATTGATCTGCCGCTTGATCTTTAATGCAAAC
Source organism: uncultured Lachnospiraceae bacterium (assembly GCA_947625875.1). Taxonomy (GTDB): domain Bacteria; phylum Bacillota; class Clostridia; order Lachnospirales; family Lachnospiraceae; genus Eubacterium_J. The sequence goes on along the minus strand of CANQQG010000065.1, from coordinate 11,218 downwards.
TGGCTGTCAACGCGCGCGCCGATAATGCTGCCAAGCGTTTCTTTCAGCACGTCAAATCCCGCCTTCAAAATAAACACAGAAATGACGGCTCCAATGATCCCGTCAATATTCACATTCCAGAGCATTCCCGCAAAAGCCGCCGCCAAAGTCCCCAGTGAGACAAACGCATCCAACACCGCATCTGTCCCTGACGCCACAAGCGATTGCGCGTTGATTGCGTTTCCCGCTCGCTTTAAATACTGCCCAAACGCAAATTTCACGATGACCGCGGCCGCAATGATCACAATCGTCGCAGCGGTGTACTGTGTGCTTTCCGGATGCACCGCTTTTTCCAACGACTCTTTCAATGCGCTGACGCCCGCAAATAAAATGATCAGGGAAATCGCGACCGAGCTGATGTATTCGCTCCTGCCATACCCAAACGGATGCTGCTTATCCGGCGCCCGCGACGCGATTTTCGTTCCCGCGATCGTAATAACGGAAGAAAGCGCATCACTCAGATTATTGACCGCATCCAAGATAATGGCAATCGAATGGCTGACGGCCCCGACCGCCATTTTAAATATGACCAGAATGATATTTACAACAATCCCCTGTATGCTGATTCTTATGATCTTTTGATTCCGCTCCATTTGCTCTCCCTCCCACCACAACAGGCCGAAATACCGTCATTCGGATTTATGTCACAAAAAATCTGCAATCTATTATAACACATTATAAGAGAGACAAAAAGATTTCCTTTTTTGTTTTTTGCATATATAATTGATATAAGAGAAACCCCACGGACATTTATCCGGTAAAATCCGGAGACAGGAGTATGCATATGTTTTCAGACTATTTTACAGAATGGAACGCACAAAATATTTTTATCCGAATCACGGTATCATTTATCATCGGCATCGCAATCGGCCTCGACCGCGGCGCCAAACGGCGGGGCGGCGGGGCGCGCACAACGCTTACGGTATGTCTTGGCGCAACTATGGTAATGCTTTTAGAACAATATCTGGAGCAGATTTACGGCAGCCAGGTCAATATAACGCGCATCGCGGCGCAGGTCGTAAGCGGCGTGGGATTTTTGGGCGCGGGCTCAATTCTCCTGTCCGGACACCAGATCAAAGGGCTGACCTCCGCCGCAAGCATCTGGACATGCGCCTGCATCGGGCTTGCGGCCGGCATAGGCTTTCTTGACGGTGCTGTTATATTAACATTATTCTGGCTGACCGGACTGCACATTGTTCCATTTATTGAAGCGCGATTTTATAAACATTCCAGATATCTGACGCTTTATATTGAATTAGAGGACGGCAAAGCGATCACCAATGTTTCCAGAAAACTAAAAGAAACGCCCTGCCAGATTGACACATTTGACGTCGACAAACCAAAAGCGAAAGGGCAGCAATATCAAGTCATGACGACGTTTAAAATACCGAATCACACGGACAAAGAAGCTTTTGTGAGAGCCATCCAGAACCTGAAAGGCGTCTCTTCCGTAACAGAAGTATAAACGCCAGAGCGCACACATTTGGTCAGGTATGCATCCGGCCACGGCATGGGCTTTCCGCACTATTCAGCCCATGCCCATTTTCCTCATATTTCCCATATCGGAGATCGTCACAGAAGAAGCGTCAACCAGCGCATCCGCATCCTCCGCCTGCCCGTCAGACGTCGAAGGGATCGTCCCGTCCAGCTGCCCGCGCACGCTTTCCGCCCGCAGCAGGCAAAACTGCTTCAGCGTCTGTGCGCCTGTCTCAAACTCCTCATACGTGCAGAACTTTGTCGGATCCTTTTCCACATACGGCGCGATCATCTCAGAAACGCCGTCTATCATCTCAGAAAAATACCCGCTTTCAAAATACTCCGAGATAAATTCGGAAAAATACGTATGATACTGCTCCGTATAAGCATCGTCATTAAAAATCCACGCCAGCATCGGCCTGCTGTCCGTATCGCCGCCCGAAACAGGCGTATCAATCGGATAATTCACGACCGCATCCGCGTCCGCGCCCGACTGGAAACCGCCGAAAGCAAGATTATAATCCCATGGAATCATCGAAAACTTCCCGTCGTCCTCATACAGATAATAATTATGGATCATAGATCCCGTATAGCTGTCAAAGTTGCAGACAAAATTATGCACGACAAAATACCGGATCACTTCCTCTGTATCTACAACGTCTTCGATATCCCCGCCCTCATTCAGCTCCTTTAACGACGCGATGAGCCTGCTTTTATCCTGATCCGAAACATCCGTTTTCGCGTTTTCAAAAATATTGGAATAGCTGTCGAAATCGTCATCCGAATAAATCAGCGAAACATCGTCACTGCCCATTCCGCCGGGACCGCCGCCATTTTTGCCGCCGCCCATCGGGCCGCGCATTTCTCCATCAGCATTCTGGCCGTCGCCCATCGGGCCGCGCATTTTCCCGTCCGCATTCTGACCGTCACCCATCTGCGGGCGTCCCGTCCGCATCCCGCTCTCATCATCCTGATTTGCTGTATCCGAACTGCCATCTGTATCAGCCTTATTATCCATTCCGCTTTCCGCGCTTTCACCGGACTGTATATCCAAATCGCCTGCCGTATCTCCGGCATCCTGGCTCAGCGTCTCCGGTGGTTCTCCCACATCTCCATCCCCCGGTGGTTCCGGCGAATCTCCCATGTCACCATCATTTTTTCCCGATGCATCGCCCGCATTTTCGTCGTTTTTCCCCGACGCATCGCCCGCATCTTCCTCCTGCTCCTTCTGGAATTTATCCATATCAAAACCGCCGCCATTTCCGCGCCCGCCGCCCATACTCTGGCTGTCCGGCTTATACAGTTCGCCATAGTCATATCCATAATTGCGGCTCAAAAAACTGTCCTCCACGCCTTCCACCGCAAGGTACAGCCCCCAGTCCTCCCCATTCACCGTAATATACGCATAGCTGCACAGCGGCGCGTCCACGCCAAAAGCGCCCATCATCTGATACGTCAGATAATCTTTCATATACGTATTGTCCTGAATGATATTATTGAGGCTCAGCTTATCCAGCCCGAAATAGCTAAAAGACGAATCATAATGGTCAAACTCCACCTTGAAACTGTACCTGTTATTTCCATATGCAGACACCTGGCTGAGCGAGGTATTCCCCTTTGCCCGAATGCCCACATCCTTACAGGCATTGCCATCAATCACAAGCGAACAGACCTCATATTCCTCATTTTCGCATGTCTCCAGAAAACCGTCCCAGTCGTCCATCACAATGTCAATCGTATGCACATAAGACGTATCAAACAGCTCCCCTTCATAAGCCATCGCCGCCGAAACCGCCTGGACGCCAAACTTTCCGGCATTGACAAAAAACGCCGTCAGGACAAGGACGGCCGCAAACACAATGCAGCAGATCCCGTCAATATGCCTGTTTGTTGACATATATTAAGCCTCCCTTTAACTTTAACCCATATAATCCCCATTATAACTTACCAGCACTGCGCTCCGTACACCTTCCATATCCGACAGAATATTGATAAAGTCTGTATCCTCATTTTTCAGGCGCACTTCCATATTCAGCTCAATCGCGCCTTTCTGTGCAGATTTGCTCTTGACCACACACCGGCGCACCTGTTTATCCAAAAATTCTTTTGCCCTGCGCTCGCTCTCATAATCAGCGCAATGCACCACAACGATATAAGGGTTCAAATGCCACTTTTTATTTACAAAAACAAGCAAAACCACGCCGATCACAAGGCTTCCCACAACCGCAAGCGGAATCATTCCCGCCGCCAGCACAATGCCGACAGTGATCGACCAGAACAAAAACGCAATATCCAGCGGCTCCTTAATCGCCGCGCGGAAACGCACGATGGACAGCGCGCCGACCATACCAAGCGAAAGCACGACGTTCGACGTCACTGCCAAAATTACAACCGTTGTGATCATCGCCATCGCGATCAGCGTCACGCCAAAGCCGGACGAATACATCACGCCCGAAAATGTTCTTTTATACACGAAAAAAATAAACAACCCCAGCCCGAAAGCAAGAAGCAGCGCAAGCCCCATGTCCAACAGGCTCACACTCGTCACATTTTCCAGAAAACTTGATTTAAAAATATCCTGAAATGTCATCTCTATTCTCCTTTATCCAACAATCCATCTAACCATACATACGGCAGACGCCGTATTTTGAAAACGCCGCCGTCCGTCTGCCCGCAAGCTGGACAGCATCCCGAATGATATCCGGCAGATACGCGTCCCATTTCACTTCCAAAACGCCGAACTGCCCGCCCGCCGGAATCATAATGCAATCAGGATTTAAAAAATCTGTACAACCCAGACCGGTGCGGATATCATAATCCAGCGTCACACGCACATTGCCGGGCGCAAACACAAACGGCTCGCGCACATAATCAACCAGCGTCTTCGGGCGAAGCCCCTGCGACTGCATTTTATCATACAGCTCCCGCACAAGCGGGCGCGGATCCGGCGCCATCCAGCTATAACTGCCGTCCACAATCGCCTGCGCCTCCTCTTTTGAAAGCGCCGCCATCTGCTTATTCCCCAGCCCGCCCCGCTTGCTCTTTTTCTCCAGATGAATTTCCGAAACATCGCCATTATAATAGCGCAGCCGGAATTTTTCCCGCACATTCAGCCCGTTTAATTTTTCGCGCAATGCCTTATCCGCGTCATTATCAAAATAAAGGCTGCGGATTTTATATTTCCCGTCGACCGCATGCAGATCCGGTTTTGCAACCGCCCATAAACGCTGCCGCAGCGTGATCACATCTGAGACATTGATCTCCTGCTTCCACTCGTGGCGCAGCTCCATAGGTTCCCCTCCTCTCTTTTAAATCATTTTCACAGCCATTTTTTAATTGTCATATCATAATTTAATTTACAGTGATTTTTCGTGACTGTAACAGTCCAGCCCGCGCCTGTCCGGCCGGCTGAACTGTTAAACAGATTTTACAAGACAAACCTTAATTCAAGCTTAGAAAAAAAGAAAGAATAAAAATTTTATACGATTTTCAAAAAATCAGATAAGCATTATTTCCCAAACAGCCTTACTTTTTCTACCCAAAACGCGCCGTAAACACCACCGTATCCCCGTTTTCATATTTTGCGCTGATCTTCCCTTTCTGCGCCTCCACAAGCGCGCGCGCCGCAGATAAACCAATCCCATAACCGCCGTTTTTTTGCGTACGTGCGCTGTCCCCGCGATAAAAACGGTCAAAAAGTTTGTCCGCCGCCGCTTCCGGAAGCTGCGCGCAGGTGTTTTTCACCTGTAAAATAACCGCCTTCTCCGATTTATGCAAAGATACCGCGATCCACCCGTTTTGATTCGCATACTTCACCGCATTATCCAGCAGAATCGACAGCAGACGCTGCATATACTCCTGATTTGCAAAAAGCAGCACGTCCGGCTCAATGTCCGATTCCACGCGGATCCCCTTCCACGCCGCAGGCTCCAGAAACGGCTGCAGCGCCTCCGCCGCCAGCTGGCTGATGACAAGATCCGACATCGGAACCTCCGCTCCCGCTTCATCCATCTTTGCGAGCGTCAAAAGATTCTGCATCAGCCCATTCAAACGCTTTGCCTGCATACGGATATTTTTACTCCACTTATTTTCCCCATTGATCAGCTCCATTGCGTCCAGATTCGTCAGAATAATCGCCAGCGGCGTCTTTAGCTCATGCCCCGCGTCCGTCACAAACTGCTTCTGCCTTTCCATATTCTGCGCGATCGGGCGGATTGCCCTGCGCGACAGCAGGACTACCAGCAAAAGCATTCCCAGCCAGCAGATAACCGCAACGCCGGCGGACAAAATACCGACGACCAGCATCGTATGCGCCTGCCCGGAAATATCCAGAAACAAAAATGCCGTCACGCCATCTTCCGCCGTTACGGACAAATACTTAAAATCCCCCATATACCCGGTCTTCTTTTCTTTATCCGCCGCCTTCCGCGCGTATGACTGCGCCTCTTTTTCCGTTACCGAAGAAATACGGCTGACATCCGTATATAAAACTCCGCCGTCCGCGTCTATATGGACGACAAAAAAACGCAGCGACATTGCCGTATCCTCATCAATCGGCGGATTCCAGAAATTTCCCGGCTTCGGCTCCTGCCCCGGCGGGAAATCTTCCGCCTGCTCCCCGTCCCTGCCCATATTTCGCATCAGCTTCCGCTCATTATCCGCCAGCATCTGGAGCCGCCGGTTCATCTGCCGCACCGTTATCCCCGCATTCGCGGCATTGAGCGTTCCGATCAAAACCGCCAGCAGCACAGTAACAGCCGTCATCGCTGTAAAAATAAATCTTCTTTGAATAATCCTGATCATTCGCCTGCCTCCAACGTATAGCCGATATTCCGTCTTGCCCTGATCGCGACCTTTGACTGCAGCGCGACAAGCCGTTTCCGCAGATACGAAATATAAACCCATACCGTCCCGATCTCCGCGTCCGTATCATAGCCCCATACTTTCACGAGCAGATCCTCTGACGAGAGATAGATCCCCTGATTTAACATCAAAAGCTCCATCAGCTGATATTCCAGCTTCGGCAGCACAAATGTCTGCCCGTTCCCGGACAGCTCATAGGTGCTCATATTTAATGCCAGATCGCCGCACCGTAAAATATCCGGCGTAAACGCCTCTCTCCTGCGCAGCATAGCGCGGACACGCGCGAGCAGCTCCCCCATCGCAAACGGCTTCGGCAGATAATCATCTGCGCCCGCGTCCAGCCCCTGTATCCGGTCTTCCACCTCCGCCTTTGCCGTCAGCAAAAGCGCCGGCGTGCGGCAGCCCTCCTTCCGGAGCTGTGAGAGCGCTTCCAACCCGCTCAGCTTCGGCATCATAATATCCAGTATGATCCCGTCATACCGCTGCGCGCGCGCATAGGCAAGCGCCTCCTCCCCGTCATACACAGCGTCAACCGTATACTTATGATAGCGCAAAATATCAACGACCGCTTCCGACATACTTACCTCATCTTCTGCATATAACAGCTTCATTCCCTTTCCCTCCCTTCACACAATCCTTTTTACCGCTCTCAAAAAAATCAATCCCTTCCCTATCTTCTACTCCAGACATTCCGGATCTCCAATCTCCTCATTTCCAAGGTATTTTCTGTATGCTTTTCCTTCATAGAAATTCATGATCGCCCGACGGAGTTTTGAGGGATACAGCGGCAGTTTATTCAGTTGCGAAATGTCCAGCCAGTCAATTCCGACCTGATTCCGATCACAATGAAGCGCCGCATCCGAAACCGCGCCAAAACACTCGCACGAAAATACAAGATCCATTCTGTGAAAATCCTCGCCATGAACTCCCTCTATGACAAAAAGCAAATCCCTACATGCAACATGGATTCCCGTCTCTTCCCGCACCTCCCGCTTAACCGTTTCGGGGAGCGTTTCCTCACTCTCCTGCCCGCCGCCGGGCAAAATATACCATTCCTCTTTGCCGTCATTCAGTTTTATCGCAAGCAATTTGCCCTCTTGAATGACCACCGCTTTCGCCGAAGTGCGCACCTGCCTTAACATATTGATACTCCTTTAAATTTTTGCAATAATATTCCGCCCGCCCCGCCTTTGCCAAAAACCTTTTGTTACACTCTTTCATCCGTTATAATATGTTCAACCCCATTATGCTCTGATTGCAGATAATCCTTCATAAACGAAGGGTACGCTTTATATTTATCAAGCTCCCGAACCGGAAGCCAGTGCATGGTTTCCTTCACACCCATCGTATAGCTGTTGCTGTTAAGCTCCCTTGTTCCCCTGGGCTTCATCATAAAATACATTGCTATTTCATGGCAGTCCATTCCTTTCAGGGAACCCGCGTTTTCATCAAAAAAATTTTCGTGAATCACAGCAAGATAATCCACCTCATATTGTACGCCGGTTTCTTCCAAAACTTCTCTTTTTACCGCCTCCTCCGCCGTCTCACCCATATGAACCGCCCCGCCAACAGAATAAAAATAGTCCTCATTTTCATTCCCCGCAAACAAAACATATCCATCTTCTACAATAATAGCAGCCGCCCGATACCTGAACCACCTGTTCCCATCCCTAAAACCGCAATTATGCTCCATAATTCCTGCACCTCCATATTCTGATTTGTCACCCCCCAGACTGTCCGAAAACTAACGTCCGATGTGACTTTATCCCATTTTTATTGCTATTTTCAGCCATAAAGTGAGAGTTACATTGGGAAATTTGCTTCTATTTTCCCATCACCAGTGGGAGAAAATTTTGCACCATTTGATTTTTCGGACAGTCTCCCCCAAACCGTCATCCAAAAAATTTTTTCAGAACGATAATCATTATAATATTGTTTCATAAAATTTTCAGAAGTCAATAATCATCATAATATCGTTTCATATAAAATTTTCATAAGCCGATAATCATTATAATATCGTTTCATATAAAATTTTCACAGGCCAATAATCATCATAATATCGTTTAAAATTTTCACAGACCAATAATCAATCATTACAATATTTACAGAATGCTTGCTTATGCAAATAAAGAATTGTCGCTTTCTATAATATTATAACGCCCCGACATAAAAATTTCTACTATCTGTCAAATTTCCGGATCCCTGGCGTTCCGTCCATGTAACGGTTAAAGGCCAGTCTGACAACCCCTACACTTCCGCCTGTCTGCCAGCCTTGATGCAGACATTCCGGCTTGATGTCATGTACCCGAACTTCCAATCGTAGTTCTGGCTGAAATATTTCTCATAATAAAACTTTTCACGTTCCTCGTTTGCAAAAACCATGTGTGTGTTGTTGGCGCTCTGCGGTCTACGCTCCGCTCCGGTCGTTGCTGGACAAGCGCCACTGGCGCTTAGCAACTCTGCCCTTAACGCTGTGTTGGCGCCATTTTCGCCCAAAAGTCCATACACCCCCTGTTCCAGCTTAAAGTTCACATCTTTTAGCGCCTCTTTTTTTCGATAGGATTTGCTTAGATGTTCTGCCTGCAATTCCATCCGAAACTCCATTTCATTACCTCCCTCTTGTATTTCCCATTAAAAAAACTCTCAGATAGAATATTTACATTCTACCTGAGTGTTGTGACTTACTTTCGATAAAGTTGTGTCGTAATTGTAGGAGAAAACCCAATAACGCCGCCACATCCAATTTCATCCAAAAGGTTTACAATAACAGATTTTTATGTCATAATAAATTAAAAAATAAAATAGACGATTCAGATACAAACCCGTATCCGAACACAGGTGACCTTATGAAACTGATAAAATGGTGTCTTGCGTACGCAAACGGCGAATCCAAAGACGAATTTACGCCTGCCCAGATTTTAAAGTTCAGCTCCATCCTCCTTGGATTATGCCATTTACTTATCCTTCTTTTGTTTCTGTATGCACAGGTTTACTTCATGGTCATTGTAAACATATTCAGCATATTGACCTATATAGGCTGCTATTTTATTGCCATGCGTGATAATTACCCCTTATTTTTTTCGACCGTATATATAGAGGTATCCATACATATTACACTGGCAACAATCATGATTGGCGACCAAAGCGGTTTCACCATGCATTGGATTGCAATTTTATCAATCCTGTATATGTGCTGTTACGGTTACAGAACATTGGATAATACAAAAAACAAATACAATTTTAAGCCTGCAATCTTTATCTTTATATCAGCGGTTCTGTTCATCGCCCTGCGGATTCACGATTCCAGCATTGGCCCGATACACCCGCTGACAGACGAAACGATATACCATCTGTTTTTCTTTATGAATTATATCATTACCATGATGGCCGTTGTCGTTTCACTCAGCATTTTCATCACGCAGGCCCTAAACTTAAACAACCGGCTTATCCAGCAAAATTCGCTGCTTGAAGTTTTATCCACGACAGATACCCTTACCGGCCTGTCAAACCGCAGGATCGTAACCGATTTTTTTGGACGCGCTGCCGCTGAACATATTCCATTTTGTGTCATTCTTGGAGACATTGATGATTTCAAAAAAATCAATGATACCTATGGACATGATTGCGGCGACAAAGCATTAATATCTGTCGCCAGCATTTTTAAAGCGTGTATCCGAAAAACAGATATTATCTGTCGCTGGGGCGGAGAAGAAATCCTGGTCGTATTACCGGAATGTGATACCACAAATTCGAAAAACATAGCCTTGAAAATCAAACAGACATTAAATAATACAACGATATCCTATAATGATAAAAAGATAAATATTTCTATGACCTTTGGCATTTCCAGTTCAGATGACGCTCCGGATACGGACGGCATCGTACAGATTGCAGATTCACATCTCTACTATGGAAAAGCGCATGGAAAAAATTGTGTAATCACTTCAGAAGAAGCGGCAAAACAGTAAAATGTTTGCCGCTTTTCATAAATAAAAAAACGCCACATTAAGGAAATTCTCTCCTTATCGTGACAGTCCTGCATATCAACGTTTTTATAAATGAGATACGGGGGAATCGAACCCCCGACAACTTGATTAAAAGTCAAGTGCTCTACCAACTGAGCTAGTATCCCTTACAAATTGAAATGCCCAGTTCCGGAATCGAACCAGAGACACGAGGATTTTCAGTCCTCTGCTCTACCAACTGAGCTAACTGGGCATAGTTGCGGGGACAGGATTTGAACCTATGACCTTCGGGTTATGAGCCCGACGAGCTTCCAGACTGCTCCACCCCGCGATATTATATATTTTAAAGTACCTCTTTTGTACTTAATGGGCAGAGGTGGATTCGAACCACCGAAGCAAATTGCAGCAGATTTACAGTCTGTCCCCTTTGGCCACTCGGGAATCTGCCCATAACACAATTTATCATTGTGTAAAGCCGATGATCGGACTCGAACCGATAACCTGCTGATTACAAATCAGCTGCTCTGCCAATTGAGCCACATCGGCATATTCACTTTTCAATGGGACCTATAGGGCTCGAACCTATGACCCTCTGCTTGTAAGGCAGATGCTCTCCCAGCTGAGCTAAGATCCCATATGACATATTTTAAAAGCAAATATATCAAACGACCCAAGCGGGACTTGAACCCGCGACCTCCGCCGTGACAGGGCGGCGCTCTAACCAACTGAGCCATTGGGCCTCATAATCAAATATACCCTCAAAACTTCATATGGAATTCCACCCGCCAAAGCCAAACGCCGCCCCACGCTCCGCGCTCCTGCGCCTCCCGGCCAGGCCCTCGACCGGTTAGTGGCGGTCCGCTCCGCGCGTCGCC
>CANQQG010000064.1 GCA_947625875.1 uncultured Lachnospiraceae bacterium | reverse complement strand
ATACACACCTTATCCTACTCATTTCTGACAAATATCCCTTTCTTGCTTATTACCCATTAAGTTTCCGAGACCACTCTCTGCAGCCGTTTTCTTGCCTGATACAGCCTGCTCATTACCGTTCCTTTCGGAACCTGCATGGCCTGCGCGATCTGCGCTGTCGATAAACCTTCCATGTAAAATAAAAGCGTGGTAACTTTTAATTTTTCCGGCAGCCGGTTTACCGCCAGCCGCACCGCCGCATCCCGTTCCCGGCAGATTGCCTGCTGTTCCGGGGAGGCCTCTTCGCCTGCCGCGATGTCGGTTTCCCGCGCATCCGCAGCAGGCCGCACGTCTGCGATCCGCCTGCGCCATGCAGATTTCCTTTTCTTATTTTTCCAGATGCGGAGCGCGACAGACAACAGATAACTTTTGGGATTTTGCCCGTAATCCATCTTTTCCCGCAGCTCCACAGCTTTCAAAAACGTGTCCTGGTACAGGTCGTCGGCTTCCTGCCGACTGCCGGTAAGCTGCCTGCAAAATGAGTAAATATCCTTTCCATATTCACTTATGCACATTTCCAGCTGTTGTTTTGTCATTCGCTTCCCCACTTTTAAGACGTCTTATCATCGTGGACAAATTGACTGTTTTTGCCCTTCATAAATAACATTGTAATAACTTTCCGATTGATTCAGCCATCATGCAAAAAAAGAGCCGCCGCACCAGCGACGCCAGATCGCTGAGCGGCAGCCCCATTCTTTTTTAGCGCTTGCCTTTTTTCTCTTCTGTTGTTTTTGACGCGTCTTCCGGTTTTTCCACCACCGATATCGCCACGCGCTGCATCGGGATACGGCAGTTTTTGTTGCTGCCAAATTCCACAATGACCGTATCGTCTGCAATATCAATGACCGTTCCATAAAACCCGCTTGTCGTCAGCACCGTATCGCCCACTTCCAGCGCAGCAAGCATTGCATCCTTTCTCTTCTGCTCCTTCTGCTGCGGACGGATCATAATGAAATACATAAATGCAAACATAGCGACTAAGGTTATGAGCATACCCGCAAAGCTGCCGGTTGCCGATGTACTTGAAGATAAGATCATTTTTATTCCTCCTGAAACATAAGATTAAAAATACATATAAACCCTATTTTACACAAACAGAGCCGATACATCAATAGATTTTTTATATCTTTTAAATAATATGCCGGATTCCCTCGCAGATCTTCCTTGCAACAGCCGGGTTATTCATCGTATACAGATGAATGCCGTCAATGTCGCTCACCAGCAGGTCGATGATCTGGCTCAATGCATAGGACATGCCCGCGTCAAAAAGGGCGTCTTTATTGTCCTCATACCTGTCAATGATCTTCTGGAAGCGTTCCGGAAAGCTCGCCCCGCACATCGTCACCATGCGCTTGATCTGAGACGCATTGATGACCGGCATAATGCCCGGTATCACCGGGACATTGATATCCGCAATCCGGCAGTCGTCCACAAACCGGAAGAAACAGCCATTGTCAAAAAACAGCTGCGAGATCAGGACTTCCGCCCCGGCATTTACCTTTGTTTTCAGGTTCCGGATCTCGCTTACCCGGTTCTCGGATTCCGGATGGCACTCCGGATAACATGCGCCCGCAATGCAGAAATCCCCCTTCTGCTTCAGGTACGCCGTCAGGTCGGAGGCGTGTTTGAAATCATCCTTTTCCTGCAGATCCGGGTTTCTGTCGCCCCGGAGCGCAAGGATATTTTGAATGCCCTCTTCCTCCAGGACTTTTGTAAAGGCGTCGATCTCCTGCTTATCATACGTCAGGCAGGTCAGATGCACGACCGGCTCCACATGGTAGCCGTATTTGATCTTTTTTGCCAGTTCGATCGTGCGGTTGCGGTTTGAGCTTCCGCCCGCGCCAAACGTCACGCTGATAAAATCCGGCTTTAATTCGCAAAGAACCTCTAACGTCGCGTCAATGCTTTTAAGCTCGCTGTTCTTCTTCGGCGGAAAAACCTCAAAAGACAGGCTTCTTTTCTTTTTCTCATAAACCTCTGTAATCTTCATCTTCTATCTCCCATTTTCGTCTTAAGAAACGGAAATCATGCGGTTTGCGCCGCGCGCATCCCGTCTGATTTTTCCGCTTTATAAGCGGCAAAATTCCCCGCGTCAAGCGCGTCGCGGATCTCCTCCATCATCCGGTTATAAAAATACAGGTTGTGCATGACGCACAGCCGCATGCCGAGCATCTCCTTTGCCTTTAACAGATGGCGGATATATGCCCGGCTGTATGTCCGGCACGCCGGGCACTCGCAGCCCTCTTCGATCGGGCGCATATCTTTTTCATACCGTTTGTTAAACAGGTTCCGCTTCCCTTCATTCGTATAGACATGGCCGTGCCGCCCGTTCCGCGTCGGGTACACGCAGTCAAAAAAGTCCACGCCGCGCTCTACCGCCTCTAAGATATTTTCCGGCGTGCCGACGCCCATCAGATACGTCGGTTTATCGACCGGAAGATACGGTACGGTCGACTCCAGGATCCGGTACATTTCCTCATGCGTTTCCCCGACCGCCAGCCCGCCGACCGCATAGCCGTCAAGCTCCATCTCCGCGATCCGCTTCGCATGGTCGATGCGGATATCGTCATACACCGCGCCCTGGTTAATGCCAAACAAAAGCTGGTGTTTATTGATCGTATCCTCCATGCCGTTTAACCGCTGCATCTCATCTTTGCAGCGCCGCAGCCACCGCGTCGTGCGGTCGACGGAATTTTGCACATAAGCGCGCTCCGCGCGGCTCGACGGGCATTCATCAAACGCCATTGCGATCGTAGACGCCAAATGCGACTGGATCTGCATACTCTGTTCCGGCCCCATAAAAATCTTATGTCCGTCAATATGTGACTGGAAGTAAACGCCCTCTTCTTTTATCTTTCTAAGGTCCGCCAGCGAATACACCTGAAAGCCGCCGGAGTCCGTCAGGATCGGCCGATCCCACGCCATAAACCGGTGCAGCCCGCCGAGTTCTTTGATTAACAGGTCGCCCGGGCGCACATGCAGATGATACGTGTTGGAAAGCTGCACCTGTGTTTTCAGGCCCTTCAGGTCATCTGTAGAAACCGCGCCTTTGATCGCCGCGCAGGTGCCCACATTCATAAAAACGGGCGTCTGGATATCCCCATGGACCGTGTGGAGAACCCCGCGCTTCGCCCGCCCTTCCCGTTTTAATAATTCATACATCTTATTTATTCTTATTTACAATCCTTGTCTCATATTTTCCGTCTGCGATATTGATATAACGCACAAATAAAGAAACTTTGTTATCTTCATTCAGGCTGTTCCAGACAGAATCCGTAAATGCGTCGATATCGCCGTTGATATCCACCAGCTTCGGCTCGCCTTCAAAGCTCGGCAGCGGGTCGCCGTCCCCCATATAGGTATGGATAAAACGCCCTTCCCCGGCTTTTGCATTTTCATAGGCAAACGTATAGCGGCTGCAGGAATCCGGGCTGCCGTTATTGCTCTTTAAGATCGACATGGCATAATTGAATTTTCCGCTCTCTATGTGCAGAATGCCTGAAATGCGCGGCGTATAATTCGGCGCGTCCGGCTCGAACTCGCGCGTGCGCAGAGCCTGTTCAAAGGTCTGCTGTTTGTCCATCCGTTCATAAATCGTATCCGTCTGGTCGCCGTTCGTCACGATCGTCTTATTGCCGAGTACGCGCACCGGCGCGTAAATAATGAGGCTTGGATCGCTTAATTTTGATTCGTCAAACGCCTGTGTGCGGATGCCGGCCCCGTCTTCCACAAAAATACGGTTGCGGCTGTTCACGCTCCTGCCCATAATAAAATAAGCGGTCACTGCATACTTTCCGTCAGCGGACCGCCCGATCACGATCCCCCTGCCCGGATAGGCATTGCCGCTTAATTCCTTTTCCAGTGAAACTTTTTCCATAAATGCATCCTCCTCTCGTATGCAAACGTTCAGCCGGCCAAAATCAGCTCCGGCCGGCCAAACGATCAGCGGGGCAAACCGCTTTATTTGATCACACGGACTTTAATAACGCCCGGAATCGCCTTCATCTTAGCAACGACTTCCGCTGTCGCAGGCGCGTCAATGTCAAACATCGAATATGCGAAATCGCCTTTTGATTTATTCGTCATGTTCGCAATATTGATGTCGCAGGCGCCGAAAATGCTCGAAAACTGCCCGATCACACCCTTGCTGTTTTTATGCAGGACAGCCACGCGGCCTTCCGTCGCGCACTCGCCCATATCGCAGTTCGGATAGTTTACGGAATTGCGGATATTTCCGTTCTGGAGATAATCGCAGATCTCCTCGACCGCCATCATGGCGCAGTTATCTTCCGATTCCTCCGTCGACGCGCCGAGGTGCGGCGTTACGATGCAGCCTTCCTTCCCCGCCGTTAAGCTGTTCGGGAAATCAGAGACATATTTTTTCAGCTTCCCGGCTTCGAGCGCCGCAAGGACAGCCTCTTCGTCCACGAGCAGATCCCTTGCGAAATTCAGGATAACGGCGTTCGGCTTCATCATGGCGACCGCGTCCGCATTAATCATCTTTTTCGTGGAATCCAAAAGCGGCACATGGATCGTGATAAAATCGCATTCCCGGTAAATGTCCTCCACATTTTTGATATGCTTTACGTTCCGGGAGAGGTTCCATGCGGCGTTTACCGAAATATACGGATCGTATCCGTAAACGTCCATGCCAAGATGCGTCGCCGCATTTGCCACGCGGATGCCGATCGCGCCAAGCCCGATCACGCCGAGCTTCTTTCCCGCGATCTCATTTCCCGCAAACGCTTTTTTCTGCTTCTCGGTCAGCTTCGCGATATCCGGGTTTTCCCGCTCGTCAATCACCCAGTTGACGCCGCCCGTAATGTCGCGGCTTGCAAGGAACATCCCCGCAAACACAAGCTCCTTCACGCCGTTTGCATTCGCCCCCGGCGTATTGAATACGACAATGCCCTTTGCCGCACAGTCGTCCAGCGGGATATTGTTTACGCCCGCGCCTGCGCGCGCCACCACGTCCAGGCTGTCCGGCAGCTCCATCTCATGCATAGACGCGGAGCGCACAAGCACAGCCTGCGCATCTTTTACATCATCTACCTTTTTATAATCCTCTGAAAATTTCTCCAGGCCGACCTGCGCGATCGGATTTAAACATGCATAATTAAACATTTTTCTTTCCTCATTATTAATTCTGGCTATTTTTTTCTTCAAACTCTTTCATAAACGCGACCAGCTTTTCCACGCCTTCCTTTGGCATCGCGTTGTAAATCGAAGCGCGCATTCCGCCGACGGTACGGTGCCCTTTCAGGTTTACAAAACCGGCCTTTTCCGCCTCCGCGACAAACTTTGCATCCAGCTCCTTGTCGCCGGTCACAAACGGGACGTTCATCAGGGAGCGGTCTTTCTTTTCTACCGTTCCTTTAAACATCCTGCTGCTGTCAAAGAAATCGTACAGGATCTTCGCTTTTTCCTCATTGTGTTTTTTCATGGCTTCCAGGCCGCCCTGCTTCTTTAACCATTGAAACACCTTGCCGCAGATATAAATGCCGTAGCATGGCGGCGTGTTATACAAAGAATCCGCGTCCGCATGCGTCTTATATTTCAACATGGTCGGCGTCCCCGGCAGCGTGTCTTCCGTAATCAGATCCTCGCGGATAATCACAATGACGACGCCCGCAGGCCCTACGTTTTTCTGCACGCCGCCATAGATCACGCCGTACCTGCTGACGTCCACCGGCTCGGATAAAAAGCAGGAGGATACGTCCGCCACAAGCGTGTGCCCCTTTGTATTCGGCAGCTCTTTATATTTCGTGCCGTAGATCGTATTATTTTCACAGATATATACATAATCCAGATCCTCCGGAATGTCGAGATCCGAACAATCCGGAATATAGGAAAACGTCTTATCCTCGGAAGACGCCAGCTTTACCGCTTCCCCATAAATCTGCGCTTCCTGGTACGCTTTTTTCGCCCACTGCCCGGTCACGATATAGCCCGCTTTTTTGCGTTTCATCAGGTTCATCGGGATCATGGCAAACTGCTGTGACGCGCCGCCCTGTAAAAATAAAACTCTGTAATTATCCGGAATGCCCATCAGGTCGCGGATATCCTGCTCCGCTTCTTTGATGATCGCGTCATACGCCTTAGAACGGTGCGACATTTCCATTACGGACATGCCCGTACCCCTGTAATCCAGCATTTCCTCCGCCGCCTCGCGCAAAACTTCTTCCGGCAAAACAGCCGGCCCCGCGGAAAAATTATATACTCTGCCCATCTTCTCTATCCTCCTGTTATCTGTTTCTATAAAACAAACTGTATCTGTTATACACTATTCTTCGCGATTATGCAAACTTTTTTTACAGATCCTCCTCCGAAAAAGCTTCGCTGATCGGCGCGCCCGGCGCAACCATCGGCCATACCTTATCATCGGAATCAATGATGCAGTCCAGAACAACCGGCCCTTTGGCCGCAAGCGCCTGTTCAAGCGCCGCGTCAAAGCCTTCCCTGTCCGTCACGCGGATGCCCGTTGCGCCCATCGCCTCCGCAAGCTTTACAAAATCCACGCCGTCGTCAAGCACCGTCGCCGAATAGCGCTCCCCGTAAAACAGCGTCTGCCACTGGCGCACCATGCCAAGCACATGGTTGTTTACAATAATCTCGATCAACGGCAGCTTCTGGCGCACCGCGGTCGCAAGCTCATTCATATTCATGCGGAAACAGCCGTCCCCCGCGATATTGATCACCTGCTTATCCGGGTTTGCGACCTGCGCGCCGATCGCCGCGCCCAGCCCGTAGCCCATTGTGCCAAGCCCGCCGGACGTCAGCAGCCGTCTCGGCTTTGCATATTTATAATATTGCGCCGCCCACATCTGGTGCTGCCCGACTTCCGTCACCATGATCGCGTCGCCGTTTGTCTTTTCATATATTTTTTCGATCATATACGGCCCGGAAAGCCCCTGCGGATGGTACGTCATCGGGTACTTCTGTTTATAGCCTTCTATTTTTTCCAGCCACGCCTTATGCTCCTGCGGCTCTAACGCTTCATTCATAAGCCGCAGCGATTCTTTTACGTCTCCGATCACGCTCGCCGTAACGACGATGTTTTTATTGATCTCGGCAGGATCTACGTCAAACTGGATGATCTTTGCCTGTTTTGCAAATTTCTTCGCATTGCCGATCACGCGGTCGCTGAAGCGCACGCCGACCGCAAGCAGCAGGTCGCATTCGCTCACGCCATAATTGGACGTCTTGGTTCCATGCATACCGAGCATTCCCGTATAGCGCCTGTCCGTACCGTCAAACGCGCCCTTGCCCATCAGCGTATCGCAGACCGGCGCGTCCACTTTATCCACAAAGGCGCGCAGCTCCTCTTCCGCTTCCGCGAGCACGACGCCGCCGCCGACAAAAATATAAGGCTTCTTTGCTCTCTTAATATAAGAAACCGCCCTGTCGATATCCTCCCTGCGCAGTTTATCCGTCACGCGCGCAGGCGTCACCGCCTCTTTCCGTACATAATCCGTTTTATTCGCGGTTACGTCTTTCGGGATATCGACAAGCACCGGGCCCGGCCGCCCCCTTTTTGCGATCGTAAACGCCCTGCGGATCGTATCCGCAAGATCCGCAACGTCTTTTACGATAAAATTGTGCTTCGTGATCGGCATGGTAATGCCTGCGATGTCAATCTCCTGAAAGCTGTCCCTGCCAAGCAGCGGGACATTTACATTACAGGTGATCGCAACCAGCGGCACAGAATCCATGTAGGCGGTCGCAATGCCCGTCACAAGGTTCGTCGCCCCCGGCCCGCTCGTCGCAAAGCACACACCCACCTTTCCCGTACTCCTCGCATAACCGTCCGCCGCATGGGACGCGCCCTGCTCATGGGAAGTCAGGATATGCCTGATCTCATCCTTATGCTTATACAGCTCATCATATACATTTAAAATCGCCCCGCCCGGATAGCCGAATACTGTATCCACGTTTTGTTCCTTCAGGCATTCTATTACGATCTGCGCCCCTGTAAGCTGCATCTTCCCCGCCTCTCTTTCTCTGCTTGTTTTCTTTCCGGCGTCCCGGTTCTCTTTTTTTTCAAATTTATCATAATCCATCAGCCTGTACATCTTACACTCCCGCACCCCGCGCTTACTGCTGCGGCTTCTGCAGGATCGCGCCGCGGTTTCCTGACGTCACGAGGGACGCATAACGCGCCAGGTAGCCGGTCGTTACCTTCGGCTCACGCGGCTGCCATTCCGCGCGCCTTTTTGCAAGCTCTTCCTCTGATACGGCAAGGTCCAGCGTCATCTCCGGAATATTGATCTTTATGATATCGCCTTCCTTTACAAGCGCGATCGGCCCGCCGACCGCCGCCTCCGGCGACACATGGCCAATCGACGCGCCGCGGCTCGCGCCTGAAAAACGCCCGTCTGTGATCAGCGCAACGCTTGAGCCAAGACCCATGCCGGCAATCGCCGACGTCGGATTCAGCATCTCGCGCATACCCGGACCGCCCTTCGGGCCTTCGTAACGGATCACAACGACGTCGCCCGCCACGATCTCTCCGCCTTTGATCGCCGCGATCGCGTCCTCTTCGCAGTCAAATACCCGCGCAGAGCCTTCATGCACCATCATTTCCTCTACGACTGCGGAGCGTTTTACAACCGAGCCGTCCGGCGCAAGGTTGCCCTTTAAAACAGCCAGCCCGCCGGTGCTGCTGTACGGGCGGTCAACCGGACGGATCACCTCCGGATTCTTATTTACCGCGTCTTTGATATTTTCCCCGACGGTCCGGCCTGTTACCGTCATGCAGTCCGTATTTAAAAGCCCGATGTCCGCAAGCTCTTTCATGACCGCGTATACGCCGCCCGCCTCGTTTAAGTCCTCCATATATGTCGGGCCCGCAGGCGCAAGATGGCACAGGTTCGGCGTTTTTTCACTGATCGGGTTTGCATAGGAAATGTCAAAGTCGAACCCGATCTCATGCGCGATCGCCGGAAGGTGCAGCATACTGTTTGTCGAGCAGCCAAGCGCCATATCGACCGTCAGCGCGTTGATGATCGCTTCTTTTGTCATGATATCGCGCGGACGGATATTTTTCTTCAGCATCTCCATGACCGCCATGCCCGCATGTTTTGCGAGCTTGATGCGCTCTGAGTAAACGGCCGGGATCGTGCCGTTTCCGCGCAGCCCCATGCCGAGCACCTCGGTCAGGCAGTTCATGGAATTTGCCGTATACATGCCGGAGCAGGAGCCGCAGGTCGGACATACTTTCTGCTCATATTCGCGCACATCCTCTTCCGTCATCGTGCCCGCCGCATAAGAGCCGACCGCCTCAAACATAGAAGAAAGGCTCCGTTTTTCGCCTTTGACGCGCCCTGCCAGCATCGGGCCGCCGGATACAAATACGGTCGGCACGTTGATCCTCGCGGCCGCCATCAAGAGCCCCGGCACGTTTTTATCGCAGTTTGGCACCATAACGAGCGCGTCAAACTGGTGCGCAAGCGCCATGCATTCCGTAGAATCCGCGATCAGATCCCTCGTTACAAGCGAATATTTCATGCCGATATGCCCCATTGCGATCCCGTCGCAGACCGCGATCGCCGGAAATACGACCGGAACGCCGCCCGCTTCCGCCACGCCGAGCTTTACGGCGTTTACGATCTTATCAAGGTTCATATGCCCCGGCACGATCTCATTATATGAACTGACAATGCCGACCATCGGCTTTTTCATTTCCTCTTCCGTAAATCCGAGCGCGTTAAATAACGAACGGTGCGGCGCCTGCTGCATCCCTGTTTTTACATTATCACTTTTCATGTTGTTCCCTTCCTTTTCGATTTATTTTTTATTTTGTCTTTTCTGAAATCCCGCAGCCGTCAGATTCTCTGAACGATCAGGTCGCCCATCTCGCCGGTGCCTGTCTGTCTGACGGTTTTTTGTTTTTCTTCTTCCTGCGGCATAATGTCGATCGTGCGGTACCCGTCTTTTAATACCTGTTTTACGGCCGCCTCCACCGCGTCCGCCTCTTTGTCAAGGTCAAACGAATAGCGCAGCATCATCGCCGCAGACAAAATCGTCGCGATCGGGTTTGCAATGCCTTTCCCCGCGATATCCGGCGCGGAACCGCCGCTCGGCTCGTACAGGCCGAACTTTGTGTCGTTTAGACTTGCAGACGCCAGCATACCGATCGAACCCGTCACCATGGATGCCTCGTCCGATAAGATATCGCCAAACATATTTTCCGTCAGGATAACGTCAAACTGTTTCGGATCTTTTACAAGCTGCATCGCGCAGTTATCCACGAGCATATGCTCATATGCAACCTCCGGATAATCTTTCGCGACTTCTTCCACAACTTTCCGCCAAAGGCGGGAAGAATCCAGCACGTTTGCCTTGTCTACGCTCGTTACTTTTTTCCGGCGTTTCATCGCGATATCAAAACCGCGGATCGCGATCCTGCGGATCTCCGCTTCGTTGTACGTCAGCGTATCGACAGCCGTCATCAGCCCTCCGCGCTCTTCCGTTTTGCGCTCCCCGAAATACAGGCCGCCGGTCAGCTCGCGCATGATCATCATGTCAAATCCGTCTCCGATAATATCCTCGCGCAATGGACAGGCTTCCTTTAATTCTTCATATAAATACGCCGGCCTTAAATTTGCAAACAGATTCAGGGACTTGCGCAGCTTTAACAGCCCCGCCTCCGGGCGCAGCGACGGCTCTAACCGATACCAGGGAGACGTCGCGGTATTGCCGCCGATCGAACCCATCAGGACTGCGTCCGACGCCTTTGCCTGCGCAACCGCTTCATCTGTCAGCGGCACGCCCGTCGCATCGATCGAACAGCCTCCCATCAGGATCTCTTCATATACAAATGTATGGCCGTATACGCTGCCGACCTTATCCAACACTTTTTTTGCTTCCGCCACAATCTCCGGGCCAATGCCGTCGCCGGAAATAACACCGATCTTATAATTCATGCAAACCTTCCTTCCTTCGTTTCTGATTTTGTGATTCCGCTCTATGATATACCGTTTTTAAATATTTTTCAATAAAAAGTCGCATTTTCCCCTGTTTTCCAGCTGTTTGTGCGTCTGTTGGATACATTTGTCCGCCATGCGGAGTAATTTTCTAATCTCTTTGATCATATCAGCATAGCCTCAGACAACACCACAATTTTGTCTGCGCCCGCTACCGTCCGCATCCGATGGGCGATGACCAGCGCTGTCTATCATTTTTGATGACAACATCATGGTCTCCACAGACAGGATTGGGAAGTTCTCTGACCTCCACATTTTCCTGTCCCAAATAAATTGCTGCTTTCATAGCTGTTCTCCTTTCTTTATCATGTCGCAAATCCTGCATACTGTGTCATGTACAGTTCATAATATTTCCCTTTTTTCGCAAGCAGCGCTTCATGATTGCCGCTCTCTGCGATTTCGCCGTGATCCATAACAACAATCAGATCGGAATCCCGGATTGTTGACAAACGATGTGCGATCACAATGCTGGTGCGCCCCTGCATAATACGCTGCATGGCGTCCTGTATTGCTTTTTCGGTACGGGTATCCACATTTGACGTCGCTTCATCCAGGATCAGGATTCTGGGATTTGCAACAAACGCGCGGGCAATGGCAAGGAGCTGTCGCTGTCCCTGACTGATATTAGCGCCGGAACCGGTCAGCGCCGTATCGTATCCCCGGGGCAAAAGTTCGATCATTTCCCGGCACTGACTCATTTCTGCCGCCGTTTCCAACTGTTCCTGTGTAGCTGCAGCATTTCCGTATTTTAAATTGTTTTGGACAGTATCGGAAAACAGCGCTGTATCCTGCAAAACAATCGCCATATTCCTCCGCAGACTCCCCCTTGCAACATCCTGTATATTCTGCTTATTGATGCAGATTTCTCCGCTGTCTGTCTCATAAAAACGCATAAGAAGATTAACAATGGTAGTCTTTCCGCTGCCGGTTGCACCTACCAATGCCACCTTTTTACCTGTGGGAACAGTCAGGGTAAAATTTTTTATCACAGGATTTTTCCCATCATAGGAAAAACATACATTTCTGAATGTGATAGCTGCCTTTTCCTCTTTTGCGAGTTCCTCACCGCTCTTATCTTCCTCTTCTTCATCCAATACGGCAAAAACCCTCTCCGCACCGGCGATTGCTGTCTGAAGCTGTCCGTAAATCTGCGCAATTTCATTAACCGGGCGGCTGAACTGTTTTGCATAGACAATAAACGCAGAAATCACGCCTACGGAAATCAATCCTTTTACGGAAAAGTAACCGCCAAAAGCTGCAATGATCACAAAGCCGATATTGCCGATACAATTCATGACCGGTCCCATAACGCCGCTGAACACATCCGTTTTAATCCCAGCCTTTGTGAGAGAATCTGCTGTACTACAGAAATCAGCCGTTGTGATATTCTGATGATTATATGCTACAACCGTGCGATATCCGGAAACCATTTCTTCCACCGTTCCGTTCAACTGCCCTAACAGCATCTGCCGCCGGCGTGAAAACCTGCGCACCCTTCCTGAAAGAATTTTAGTTGCCAGCAATGTCAGCAGAACAGAAACAAGACTGAGAAGCGCAAGCTGCCAGCAATACCACAGCATAATTGCCACAGTTCCAATAATCGTAAGAACCCCTGAAAACAGGGACGGTAAAGACTGTGAAACTGTGGTGGAAATATTCTCAATATCATTTGTCATACGGCTCATCACATCACCGTGAGAGTGGATATCGAGATAACGAACCGGCAGCTCCATGATTTTTCCAAACAATTCCTCCCGCATTCTTTTCACTACATTCTGGCTAAGCTGTGCGCTGAACAGTCCCTGTAACAAACTGCAGGCGCTGTAAAGCAGATAAACAAAAAGCATAAAAAGCAGTGTATGAGAAAGGACGCCCGCTCTTTCCCCGGCAATAATGTCCACAGCCTTGCTTTGCAGACCTGGCGCATAAATACCGCATAATGTACCGAATACAACAATCGCCAGCATAAAAATGACCAGCTTTTTCTCGTGCAAAAAATAGGTGATGATACGCCTGAGAGTGGCTTCAACATTCTCGGCATGTTCCGCTTCCGCAAAGCGTTCCTGCCGGTTCATCATACCGGGAATATTGCGGCTGACCATTTTTTGATCCAGCTCTTTCCTCATGCGCTTTCGACCTCCTCTCCAATCTGGGAATGATAAATATCCTGATAAATCTGACAGGATTCCAGTAATTCCTCATGTGTGCCGCAGGCCAGGACGCCGCCATTTTCCAAAACAACAATCCGGTCAGCAGTGCGTACGGAAGCAATCCTTTGCGCAATCATGATCTTCGTACTGTCAGGATGTGACGCTTTCAGCGCCTGATAGAAATTCGCTTCCGTTTTCAGATCAAGAGCGCTGGTGGAATCATCAAAAATAAAGATTTCAGCGGGTTTTAGAACGGCTCTCGCAATGGAAATCCGCTGTTTTTGTCCACCGGAAAGACTCATACCGCGTTCCGCAACGACAGTATTATATCCATCCGATGCGGAAGAAATAAAATCGTCAGCCTGTGCGATCGCCGCTGCAGCTTTTAACGACGCAGCATTTGTTCCCGGCAGCCCCCATGCAATATTTTCTCCGATCGTCATACTGAACAGTTCGCTTTTCTGCATGGCTATAGAAATTTTATCCCGAAGCGCCTCCTGCCGGTATTCCCTGACATCAACTCCGTCCACCAAAACCGCACCGGCGCTCACATCATAAAAACGCGGAATCAGGCTCACCAGAGAGGTTTTCCCGCATCCGGTGGCTCCCATGATTGCTACGGTCTCTCCTTTACGTATTTTCAGATTGATGTGTGA
The DNA here is from genome assembly GCA_947625875.1 of uncultured Lachnospiraceae bacterium. Lineage (GTDB taxonomy): Bacteria > Bacillota > Clostridia > Lachnospirales > Lachnospiraceae > Eubacterium_J. The sequence goes on along the minus strand of CANQQG010000064.1, from coordinate 2,104 downwards.
AAGCACATTCTGACTGCTTCCGGGATATGCAAATGACACGTCACGAAACTCAATTTCTCCCTGTATATCAGTGGAATGCTTTTCTTCCGTTTTTCCGTCAAATACTCCATCCTTAAGATCCGGCTCACTGTCAAGTATATTTTTTACCCTTTTCCATGAAGTAAATCCTCTGGAAATATTCTGAAACAACATGACAAGCTGCAAAATACCATTGAGGAGCTGGGTGGCATAAGTAATCGCCGCCATAATAATTCCGGGGGTGGTTCTGCCGGTTCCCACTTCACAGGATCCTGCCAGCAGAATGACAGCAACTGCCATATACATCAGCGCATTGGCAAGAGGATTCATGAAAGCAAAAATGACAAGCGTCTTCAACTGTGTTTTAATCAGTTCTTCATTCGCTTTCCCAAAGCGCTTTTTTTCATATATTTCCCGGACACAAGCCTTAATGATACGGATGCCGGATACATCCTCCTGCATAATCGCGTTGACAGCATCAAGCTGTGTCTGCAACCTGGAGAATAAAGGGTTCGCTTTCAGCAGGCAAACGGCGATAACACCCACAAGAAACGGAAAAGCGCACAATACAATCAATCCAAAGCGCATATTTAACCGAAACATAAAATACATGCTTCCGAAAGCGAGCATCGAGGTTCTGACCAGCCCCCGTACAAACGTCGAAACAAAGTTCTGTACCTGAGTAATATCATTCGTTACCCTCGTTACCAGAGAACCTGTGCCAAACTGGTCAAGCTGCGGAAAAGAAAACTTCATGATTCTCCGGAAGCAGTCTTTCCGCATCTCGTTACCGATATTCTGGCTGGATATATGTACAAATACATTATTAAGCGAACCACAAAGCCCTCCGAACAGGACAAGACCTGTCATTTGCAGTCCCAATATCCAAATCAGATGCAGATCGGGAGCGCCTCCACTGTGTACACCGAGAACCCCGTCATCCACAATTTGACTCATAATGCCCGGCTGAATCAGATCCATAAGCGCTTCACTAATCATAAACAAAGCCGCAATAATGGCAAAAAACAGATACTGTCTGATATATTTCCACATGGTCAATGCCCTCCATGTCCATCCTCACAATAACGGATTCTCCAATCGGCATATATTCTTTCCAGCAATGACAGCAGTTTCTCCTTTTCTTCTTCTGAAATGCAGGAAAACATTTCCTCATGCCGCCTCTGACGTTGTGCGAAAGCCTCCGCTGCAAGCGCCCTGCCGGTATCCGTCAGACTTACATCCGTTGTCCTCCGATCCGTTTCATTCCGGGTTCGGATAATCAACCCTGCGCTTTCCAGTTTGGAAAGGATCTCACTGGCTGAGCCCGGCTGGATTCCCAAATGTTCAGTCAGATCCCGCTGCGTAATTGTCTTCAACTCATTTAATATCATCAAAATACGTTTCTGACTTGCTTTTCCCTCATATAAGAAACGCATAATGTGACTTAAGTCCCTTAAATTTATGATTAGCTTATCATTCGTATCCATAGATTGATAGTGTGCCATGCGCATCTCATAACGTTTTTCCTTTTCATGCCGCTGTTCCGGCATTTTCCCCGTACGGCGATATTCTTCTCCCCTGCTGCAGTGCGGTTCGCTCAAATCACAGCGCCGCCCACAACCGGAACAAATATTTTTTTCTGACATAGATTACCTCCTTTTTATTAGGTACCTTGATTATTGCAGAATTTCAGCAATTTGTCAAGGTACCTAAAATATAATCCATCTTAATATCTGATAAACAGTAATTATAAATACTGTCAGTGGTATTCGCCTTCTTCATTCTCTGCTCCTTTCCAAACAAAAAAGACGGCTACAAACCTCACGTTCATAACCGCCCTTGCGCTGTATTATTATTCAGTTGTGATTATGGTAATGGCTATTTAAACAAATTTGAAATTATAGTTCATTCTCCGCAATATGCGACAGCATCCGCCTGAAATTGTAATCCTTTTTCGCCTCCAACATGAGCGAATTCAGTCTGGATCGACTTTCTGACAGGATAGTTTCCAATCAACCACCCCGGTGCAAGCACTCAAGTACTGTGCTCGGCTCCTACGTCGCCGCTCACAGCACTTGCCTTTCAT
>CANQQG010000063.1 GCA_947625875.1 uncultured Lachnospiraceae bacterium | reverse complement strand
ATTACGGTAACATTGTAAAAACAGTTAAAAATTTTACATGATAAAAAAATAAAATAAAAAAATTATAGACATCTAAAAATAATATCAGGTGAAGCGCTTCACTTTGCTTTGTTTTACTTTTAAATCGTTATTTTTAGAATTTTTGTATAAGATTACATAAATTATTATATTATCATAATAAAGTGAAGCACTTCATTTCAACTTTAAATTGAAAAAAATTTCTTTATTTAAGTCAAAACAAATAAAATATTTTATATCAGAATTAGACGAAAAAAAGCATTTTATCTTAAAGATTAATAAAAAAGTCCAATTATATAACAGAATGCTTTATTTAAAATTATGTAAAAACAAAATGAAGCACTTCATCTTAGCTCCATGTAACAGGATCATGGATACTTTCAGTTAGAGAGTTGCTCTGCTTGTTATTAGTTTGTCACTCAACAGATTGGCAGAAAATTATCCTGAAAAATTAAAACGAAGTGAAGCGCTTCACTTTGTTAGATTTAAAAAATTTATCATATTAAATAAAACATATTAAAAACAAAAAATTTTTGTGATAAAATTTGAACTTTTTAAATACAATATTTATAAAAATGCAGTATAAAATATTATAAAAATCATAACGCACATAAGTGAAATGCCTGCAATAAACATGAAATTAAAAAAGTAAATCTGCAGATCTGTTTTTTATTTACACAAATGAAGCACTTCATTTGTAAAAACAAATATTAGACAGAAAACCAAAACCATTTTAAATCTATGAAAAATATTAAATGGTTGTATAAATTTATTTTTATTTAATATGCTGCGTGTTCTTTACAGGATTAAAAATAATAGTATTTATAATTAAAAATTTTTGTATATAAAAAATATAAACTTAACTGCTAAAAATAATATGTATAAAACATATGTTTTGCTTATGTATTTAAAAAGTTAATATATGATAATTCTGTCGATATTATATGTGCGATCTGATTATGTGTTCTGAGGGATTTTATAAAATATTTGCCTGATACATTTTGGATAAAAGAATCTGTATACATATTTTTTGGTGTTTTTATGGCCTAAGTTTTAGCTTTATCTTTGAATGACAAAATAAAATACGCCAATATTTAAACTTATGTTCTGTATCCTTTTTCGGGATTTGATTAGAAAAGAACGTTCTTATGCTGGTATATAATAATGACACAGATGATAAGCAGATGCAATTGGATATCCTGATAGTGGGTAGAACCCGTAACTGCCAGAGCATTACCGGGGATCTATAATCATATTTTGTCAATCATTCATACATGCAAAAAAGAAGCGGTGACAAGCCCGCTTCCTTGTTGTTGTTTTTTTTTAATTCTCCAATGTTTTTTGAAGATTTTCCGCAACCCTTTTGAGTTTTTCTTTTTCTTTCCCTTCCGGAATTCCTTCTATCACCTCTAAGATGTCATCAAGAAGGAATCGAACAAACCCATCAAATTGCTTATCCGTCATTCCCATGTCATTCATTTCCTCCTTTCTCCGCTTGCCCGGTTATTACCAGCTAATATTTAATAAAATCATTATAGTCTATTATTGTGTGTTTATCAATTGTCTATTATTATGTTCTTTCGACTTATTATACTTCATGATCTCCCATGGTTGATAATTTAAAAGACTGCATATATTAGCAAGGACTTCACAGGTCACATTTTCATTTTTTTCAATTTTGCAACTGTGTTAGAATGTATGCCAAGATTTTTTTGCCATTGTCTATTGTGTACTCTTCTTTCCAGCAAATTCCACAATCTACAAAAGTCAAAATGACCGCTGTAACCATATGGTAATTTGTTTTTGGGCACTCCCATACTCTAACACCCCTTACTTTATATAAATTAATATAATATATGATAATAGATTATATTTTTCTTGTCAATTTCTGTTTTTGATTGACAATATGTACAATAAATCGTTTTTATTTAAGGTATATGCTTTCAAATTGCGTTCCCCAAAAGAAATGCGCATACCGAAGAGAAATCAGACACAAAGTTTTTGCCTGCAGTAACATATATTTGATATTTAAAAAAAAGAATATTATAATTACCTTAACAGACGCAGGGAAGAAGCCCTGACTAAACGGGACGAAAAAAACGTTTCATATCAAACGGAGGAAAAAGCATGAAGATAAATAATGAAATCTGCCAGGCGTTTTTAACAGGAGAGCGCGCATTATTTGGCAGCGAGTATCTGCGCGTGAAAGACACGATTTTTGACGACGGCGAATCGCCGCTGAAAGAAAGCCATGACATTGCGCTGTCGGGTTGTATGTTCAAGTGGAAATATCCGCTGTGGTATTGTAAGGATATAGAGGTGAAAAATTGCACATGGTTTGAGATGGGGCGCGCCGGCGTCTGGTACACAAAACGCATCTGCGTGGAGGACAGCGCCATAGAAGCCCCGAAAAACTTTCGCCGCTGCGAAGACGTCATATTAAAAAATGTTTCTTTCCCGAATGCCGCGGAGACGCTGTGGAACTGCGACAGAGTCACTTTGGCGCAGGTTACGGCAAAGGGAGACTATTTTGCCATGAACAGCAGTGATCTGAAAGTTTCCAATCTTACATTGTATGGGAATTATTCTTTTGACGGGGCAAAAAATGTGGAAATACATGACTCTCGCCTGCTTTCCAAAGACGCTTTCTGGAACAGCGAAGCGGTAACGGTCTGTGATTCTTTCATTTCGGGGGAATATCTGGGCTGGAATGCGAGAAACCTGACGCTCATCAACTGCACGATAGAGAGTCTGCAGGGCATGTGCTACATTGACAATCTCGTCATGAAAAACTGCAAGCTTTTGAACACGACGCTGGCATTTGAATATTCCACTGTGGAGGCGGATATCACCGGAACGGTTGACAGTGTGCTGAATCCGTCAGGCGGCACGATCACTGCGGATTTTATCAGGGAGCTTACGATTGAAAGCGACAGAGTGGACCCGTCGAAAACAAAAGTCGTATGCAGGCAGGAAAACCAGCGGCCTGCTCCGGTGTGTAGAAAGAAATAGAAGGTGATGGATATGAAATATGAGTTTGATCAGGTTACGGACCGCAGAAATACACATTCCTTAAAATGGGATATTTCAGACGGTGAACTCCCGATGTGGGTAGCGGATATGGATTTTCCGACGGCGCCGGAAATCCGGTCTGCGATAAAAGAAAGGGCGGAACATGGCGTATTTGGATATTCGGTTGTTCCAAAGGCGTGGTATGACGCTTATAAAGCCTGGTGGAAAAACCGACATCATTTTGATATAGAGCAGGATTGGCTGATCTTTTGCACAGGCGTGGTGCCGGCCATTTCCAGCATTGTCCGGAAACTGACTTCCCCGGCCGAGAAGGTCTTGATACAGACGCCTGTTTACAATATTTTTTTTAATTCCATTCTCAATAATGGAAGGCAGGTTTTGGAGAGCGAGCTGAAATACAAAGACGGCGAATATGAAATTGATTTTGAAGATCTGGAAAAGAAACTGTCCGACCCGCAGACCGCGCTGATGATCCTGTGCAATCCGCACAACCCCATCGGAAAGATCTGGGACCGAGAAACCCTTGCGCAAATCGGCGATCTTTGCAGGAAACATCATGTCGTGGTCTTGTCAGATGAGATTCATTGCGACCTGACAGCGCCCGGGACAGAATACCTTCCATTTGCCAGCGTATCGGAAACTTGCCAGGAAAACAGCATTACGTGCATTGCGCCGACAAAGGCTTTTAATCTGGCAGGGTTACAGACGGCGGCTGTCGTGGCGGCGGATCCGGTACTGCGCCATAAAGTCTGGCGCGGGCTGAATACGGACGAAGTGGCGGAACCGAACGCTTTTGCTGCGGAAGCGGCGATCGCCGCGTTTACCAAAGGCGCGGCATGGCTTGACGAACTGCGGGATTATGTATTCCGGAATAAAAGCGCTGCGGCGGATTTTATTCAAAAAAATATACCAAAGCTGCGCGTCATTCCATCCCAGGCCACGTATCTTATGTGGATCGACTGCAGCCGGCTGACCGGGACTGTCGATGAGGCGGTTTCGTTTATCCGCGATAAGACGGGACTGATCGTTTCGAGCGGAAGACAGTACGGCCGCTGCGGGGAACCGTTTATTCGCATGAACGTTGCCTGTCCGCGTATGACGCTGGAGGATGGGCTTTCGCGCCTGCAGGAAGGGATCAGGAAATATGAGGAAACTCAATACGCGGAATAAGGTATTTATAGCTGGCATTTTACGGAAATTATATTGACTTTTTGCCTGTTTCGGCTATAGTAAACATATGGCGTCGGAATGTCATTGGGATATTCCGGATGGCTGCATAAAAGAAAATGGAGGGAACGCATATGGGGAACATTTTAGTGGCTTATTTTTCAGCGAGCGGGATAACGGCGGAAATTGCAAAGGAGCTGGTTGCGGCGATCGCTGCGGATCTGTATGAGATTACGCCTGCGGTAAAGTACACGCCAAAGGATCTGGACTGGCAGGATAAGAACAGCCGGAGTACGCTTGAAATGGCCGATCCGGCGGCGAGGCCGGAACTTGGCGGAGAACCGGTTGACATCGCAAAATATGATACAATTTACCTTGGATTTCCGATCTGGTGGAAATTTGCGCCGCGCATTATCAACACGTTTCTTGAAACATATGATTTCAGCGGAAAGACGATCGTGCCGTTTGCAACGTCCGGCGGGAGCGACATGGGGGATACGGTAGAAATGCTCAGACCGTCCGCGCCGGGCGCAGTATTTAAAGAAGGGAAACGAATCGGCGGGACGAAGGATCTGGAAGCTTTGAAGGTCTGGTCGGAAGGCCTGCTTTTGTAATGGATGGGCGAATGCCGTATGTCGGAGGATGTACGGCATTTTTGGCCGCGGGCGCAAAAGAGGGCGCCTTCATTTGATTCAAATAAAGAAAGAAAAGAGTAAAAAGATGGAAACGATAAAAATCAGGATCCAGCGGCTCCGGCGGCGTATGAGTGAAGAAAATATAGACGCATATCTGGTATTGAGCGAAGATTTTCATGGCTCAGAGTATGTCGGGGATTATTTTAAATGCAGGGAATATATCACAGGATTTACCGGTTCGGCGGGAAATGCAGTGTTTTTGCAGGATGAGGCGGGGCTCTGGACAGACGGGCGGTATTTCCTGCAGGCGGAAGAGCAGCTAAAGGGCAGCGGCGTCACGCTTTTTCGGATGGGTGAAGAGGGCGTGCCGAAACTGGAGGAGTGGCTGGCCGAAAAGCTGCAGCCCGGGCAGCGGCTGGCGGTGGACGGCAGGACGCTTAGCGTGGAACGGTACCGGAAACTGAAAGAAAAACTGGATGAAAAACAGGCGCAGATACGTGTAGACTGCGATCTGATTGGAGAAATATGGGAAGACCGGCCCGCCATGTCAAAAGAAGCGGCATGGGAATTGGAAGCATGCTATGCGGGGAAATCAAGGGAAGAGAAAGTGGCGGCAATCCGGCGGAAATTAACGGAGAAAAAAGCGGATCTTACGGCGCTGACGGCGTTGGAAGACATTGCGTGGACACTGAATGTCCGAGGAGGGGATATTGCCTGTACGCCGGTCGTCCTGAGCTATCTGCTGGTTTCGCAGGCGCGCGTGGTCTGGTTTGTGCAGCGGGAGGCGGTCAGCGCTTCATTGACGCAGGCATTGCGGCAATCCGGCGTAGAGATCATGGATTACGATGCTGCGTATGACATCATCAGTAAAGAAGCGGAACAAAAAACCGTTTATCTGGATCCGGATAAAATGAATATCGCGCTTTGCCTTCTGATAAAAAAGGCTGCCGGACGTGTAATAGAGGGGCGCAATCTGACGCAGCTTCCGAAAGCCATAAAAAATGCGACGGAAGTGGAGCATATGCGGCAGGCGCACAGAAAAGACGGCGTCGCCTGCACGCGGTTTCTTTACTGGTTAAAGAGCCGGATTGGGCAGGAGAGGATTACGGAGCTTTCGGCGGCGGAAAAACTCGAAGCGTTCCGGCGGGAGCAGGCGCATTACCTGGGGCCGAGCTTTGATACAATCGCAGGTTATAATGCGCATGGGGCAATTGTGCATTACAGCGCAACGCCGGAAACGGACAGTGAGCTTGCGCCGTTGGGGCTGTTGCTGGTGGATTCGGGCGGGCATTATCTGGAAGGGACGACCGATATTACAAGAACGATCGCGCTTGGCGCATTATCATATGAACAAAAGCATCACTATACGCTTGTTCTGAGGGGAAATATAAGGCTGGCGGCGGCGAAGTTTCTGTATGGATGCGCCGGGATCAGCCTGGATAATCTGGCGCGCGGGCCGCTCTGGGAAGAGGGGCTGGATTATAACCATGGGACCGGGCATGGTGTCGGCTATCTTTTGGGCGTGCATGAGCCGCCGAACAGTTTTCGGTTCCGCACGACCGACAGCCGCGACGAATGTGTGAAACTCGAAGAAGGGATGATAACCTCGGACGAGCCGGGGCTGTATTTGGCAGGCAGGTATGGAATCCGGCTGGAAAATCTTCTGGTCTGCAAAAAGCTGGAAAAGAATGAATACGGGCAGTTTATGGGATTTGACACATTAACGCTCGTTCCGTTTGAGCGGGAAGCGATATTGGCGGACGAGATGGAAAAATGGGAGCTTGCGTGGTTAAACGCATACCATGCGCATGTCGCCGAAGCGCTGGCGGACGAACTGCCGGACGCGGAACGGGAATGGCTGTTGCGGGAAACAAAATCACTGGGCGATTTCAGCTGATTCATTACCGGATCGGACGCAGCAAGTCAATTTTTACGGAGGACGAGAGATGAGCCGTTTTAATATAGTTACAGAGCGTATGGTTTTGACGCCACTCGGGACCGATTTTCTTCACTCAGTGAATGCGTATGCGCTGGATTATGAAAACACAAAATATATGTGCCGTCTGCCAAATGCAAGTTCTGAAGAAACGCTGGCTTTTTTGGAGAATGCCGAGTCAGAGTGGAACAAAGAAACACCGGCTTTTTATGAGTTTGCAATCATCTATCAGGATCGGCACATCGGCGCGGTGAGTGTGTATTTTGAAAACGGCGTTGGCGAGCTTGGCTGGATTGTGAACAAACAATATTGGGGAAATGGATTGGCTTATGAGGCCGCAAAAGCTGTCATTCACTATTTTGCGGCCAATATGGGAACAACGCATTTTATTGCTCATTGCGACGCCGAGAATATTGCATCATACAAAACAATGGAGAAACTGGCTATGGTGCGCACCGGTGAATACGGCGGACGAAAGAATCGGGCGGCAAATCAGGAATCCTTTGAATATCAGTATGAATTGACACTGCGAAGGCAATCAGACTCGGTTTGTTAAATAAAGGAAGAACTGCATTTCGCCTTACAAGGAATATCGAGGACAGGGCATTGGCTCACAGTTTATGGTGAAGATGCTTGAATTGTAAACAAAGAATAGAAAAAGAGGATAAAAGGGATGATACCGTTTGGAATGCCGACATTAGTTGAGAACAGGACGCTTGAGGACAATGTGGCGCTCTGTAACAGTCTGGGTCTTAAATTCATCGAACTGAATATGAACTTTCCGGAATATCAAATAGAACGATTGGAGCAGACGGATACTATGTTGCAGATTGCAGAACAGGCGGGTATCTACTACACCATTCATTTGGATGAAAACCTGAATATTGCAGATTTCAATCAACTGGTGACCGGGGCGTATCTGGAAACGGTACGGCGCTCTGTTGAAGCAGCAAAAAAACTGATGTGTCTGTGTGACCGATATGGCGATGACGGTCAGCCATTTATTCTGAATATGCATATGAATCATGGGATTTACATCACTCTGCCGGATAGAAAGGTACAGATGTACGACCGCGACTTTGATACTTATATGAAATCATTTATTGTATTTCGGTCTTTGTGTGAAGAATGGATTGGGGACAGTAATGTGATAATTGCTGTTGAGAATACAGATGGTTTTCGTGACTATGAGAAAAAAGCAATCGAGTATTTGCTGAAAAGTCCAAAATTCGGCCTGACATGGGATGTTGGGCACTCAAAGGCAATCGGTGAGAAAGATGTTCCATTTATTTTGGGGAATAAGGAACATCTGATTCATTTTCATATACATGATGGTTCGGAAACGCCACCAGGAAACCATCTGGCGCTTGGTGATGGAGATATTGATCTCATCGAAAGGCTGCGGTTCGCAGAGAACAGAAATGCCAGATGTGTTCTCGAAACGAAGACGGTTGAGGCATTAAGGCAATCAGTGAAATGGTTGAGCGAAAATGGCATGTGGGAGAAGTGACAATGGCATCGAGTAAAGAATATCTGAACTTTATATTGGAGCAGCTTTCCGAATTAGAGGATGTGTCCTATCGGACAATGATGGGAGAATACATCATCTACTATCGCGGCAAGGTGGTCGGCGGCATTTACGATGACCGCTTTCTCGTGAAGCCTGCCAGGTCCGCTGTGGCGATGATGCCGAATGCCGACATGGAACTTCCCTATGAGGGCGCAAAAGAAATGCTGCTCGTGGATGATGTGGAGAATAAAGAGTTTCTTCGGGATTTGCTGGACGCTATGTATGAGGAACTTCCTGCTCCGAAGAAAAAGAAGAAATGAGGACAACGCATGGATTTTGTGATACGCCGTTTGGATTGCTGGTCAGAAGCATACGGCGTTGCAAAGCAGGCATTTTGATTAAAGTTTAGCGTTTTTTTAGAATATGTTCACAAAGAATTCACAAGATAAGGTTAAGATAAAAAATGTACTAGCTAATAAGCTAATATATTTTTTCATAACTCGGCCACACAGGGTAACACCTGTGTGGCACTCCCCAAAAGACCGGCAGGAAATCATGCAGAATAAAAAATAAAATATTAATATAAGAAATGAGCAGGACAGGACAGGGTGATAGAAGTATTTCCGCCCAGTTCTTTTTTTGTATTTTATAAGAAGGAGCGCCCGGCCGAATCTCACTGTGGCCGGACAGTTACAGGAAGCGTGATATTTAGCAAAGAAAGAATTGCTTTTTCTTCCAAAATAGTATATGGTAGACAAATGAACAGATTAACAGGAAGGAATCAGAACAGATATGGATTACAATAAGCTTGCGGAATTAATTTTTCCGGATATTACAAAGACGGTGGCTGATTTGGAGGAGCGGTTTCCGAAGCGCGGCCTGCCGGAAGGCGCGTATGTGACCAGGCTTGCGCCAAGCCCGACGGGGTATATGCATATCGGGGGTTTGTATGCGGCGTTGATCTCCAAAAAGCTCTCTGAGCAGACAGGCGGCGTTTTTTATCTGCGCATTGAAGATACCGATAAAAAACGGGAACTGGAAGGCGGCGTGGAGGAAATCCTCCGCTCGCTGGCGGATTATGACATTGCGTTTGACGAGGGGCCGTTTCCGGGCGGGGAAAAAGCTTACGGGCCGTATAAACAGAGCGAGCGGAAAGAGATTTATCAGATCTGCGTGAAAGAGCTGATGAAAAAAGGCTATGCGTATCCATGCTTTTGTACGGCGGAGGAGTTAGAGGCGATCCGGAAGGAGCAGGAAGAAAAAAAGGCGGACATCGGCTATTACGGGGAATATGCCGCCTGCAGGAACCTTACATATGAAGAGATAGAGGCAAAAATCCGGGCAGGCGCGCCGTATGTCGTGCGGCTGAAATCGCCGGGAAACGCTTCTGCTTATATTACGTATCAGGATCCGGTGCGTGGAACGATTGAGATGCCGGAAAACCAGATGGATCTGGTGCTGTTAAAATCGGACGGGATCCCGACGTACCATTTTGCGCATGTCGTGGACGACCATTTTATGAGGACAAGCTTAGTCGTGCGCGGGGATGAGTGGCTGGCGTCTTATCCGACGCATAAACAGTTATTTGAACTGTGCGGGTTTGAGCAGCCGGGCTACGTGCATATCGCGCCGATCATGAAAATGGAGGGGACGACGCGGCGGAAACTGAGCAAGCGCAAGGATCCGGAGGCGGCGGTGAGTTATTTCTTAGAGCAGGGGTTTCCGGCAGAAAGCGTCAGGGAGTATCTGCTTACGATCGCAAATTCCAATTATGAGGAATGGCATATGGCAAACCCGCAGCTTACTGAGGACGACTTTGCGCTCTCACTGGAGAAAATGCCGGTCAGCGGCGCATTGTTTGATATGGTGAAATTAACAGATGTAAGCCGGGAAGTGATCTCCGGATTTTCCATTGAGACCTGCTGCGAAAAGATCCTCGCATGGGCGAAAGATTATGATGCGGACTTGTATGCGTTTGCCAGCGGGCGGAAAGAAATGTTTTTAGAAACAATCGGCTTATGGAAGATGTCGGGCAAAAAGGTCCGTAAGGACGTGGCAAAATGGAGCGAGCTGATGCAGATGTTTGACTATCTGTACCTGCCGCAGGAAAAATTTGAAAAAACCGTTTCCTACGAACTGGATGAAAAATATACGGTCGGACAGCTGACAGAGGCGGTGGAAGCCTATAAAAAAGATCTGTTTCTGGATACGGATAACTGGTTTGACCGCATGAAGGAACTTGGCGGGCCGCTCGGATACTGCCCGAATATGAAAGAATATAAAAAGAACCCGCAGGATTATAAGGGATCGATCGCTGATTTGTGCAGCATTGTGCGCGTGGCGGTGACGGGGCATAAAAATTCGCCGGATCTGTATACGATCATGAAAGCGCTTGGGGAAGATACGGTGCGCCGCAGGCTGGATCTGTTTTTGGCGTCGCTTTCTTAAAATGCGGGGTGTGGTGATATGCGGTATTATTTTGCCCCGCTGGAAGGGATTACCGGATACATTTACCGGCGGGCGCACCATATATTTTATCCGGGGGTTGACCGATATTTTACGCCTTTTATCGTGCCAAAGGAAAAGCGCCATCTGAGTGCGAAGGAACGAAACGACGTTTTGCCGGAACACAATCCGGATATGACGGTGATCCCGCAGATTATGACGAACCGCGCCGATGAGTTTTTGCGTGTCGCGCATATTTTAAGAGAGGATTACGGTTATACCGAGGTAAATCTGAATCTCGGCTGCCCGTCGAAAACGGTTGTGTCAAAAAAACGCGGCGCGGGTTTTCTGGCTGTGCCGGAACAGCTGGATGCGTTTTTGGACGAAGTCGCATCGGGGCTTGGCCCGGTAAAGCTTTCGGTAAAAACGAGGATCGGGATGAAAGATCCGGAAGAATTTTCAGGCTTGCTGGAGATTTTTGCAAAATATCCGCTTTCGGAACTGATCGTGCATCCGCGGGTACAGGCCGATTTTTATGGGAATGCGCCGGATCTGGAGACATTTTCAGAGACATTCTCCATAAATAAAGATTGGAAGATCTGCTATAACGGCGATATCCGTACGGCGGCGGACGCCGCTTATCTGGCGGAGCGTTTCCCGCAGCTGGATACGGTTATGGCGGGCCGCGGGCTTTTGACGGATCCGGCGCTGATCGGGGAATTAAAGGTGGGAGAAAATGGCGGCTGGGATCACAGGGCGTTACAAACCGCGGAAACAAAGCGTTTTTTTCATGCGGAGGCGGAGAAAGATGAGAGAAAACGGCGGTATGAATTTTACCGCATGATTTTGTCCGGCTATAAAGAGACAATGGACGGTGAGCGGAATGTCCTTTTTAAAATGAAGGAACTGTGGCTGTATATGTGCCGGGATTTTACAGAACCGCAGCGGTACTGGAAAAAAATGAAAAAAGCGCAGCGGCTTTGTGATTTCCAGTCTGCGGTGGATGCGCTGTTTCGGGAGCAGCGTTTGCTGGAATATGGGGAAATGGGAGAGCAGGGGATATGGACAGGCGGTTAAAAGCCATAATTTATGATATGGATGGCGTTTTGATCAATACGGAGCCGTTACATTTCCGGGTGTGGAAACAGGTATTTGCAAAACGCGGGCTGGATATTGACTATGACATTTACAAGGGCTGCATCGGCGCGACGTTTGAATATCTCATGGATCTGGTGTTGGAACATTACGGCCGGAATTTCCATGGGGAGATGGAGGCTGTGCGGGCGGATTTTGCGGAGATAAAAAAAGAGCGGATACGCCGGGAGGGGTTTCCCGAGATTGCAGGCGTAAAAGAAATGATCCGGCGCATGTATGCCGCCGGCTACCGGCTGGCGGTAGCTTCGTCTTCGCCGCAGATATATATTGACGGTGCGATGGAATATCTGGGGATACGGGATTGTTTTGCGGTATTAAACAGTGGGGAACATGTGGCGCATTCCAAACCCGCGCCGGATATATTTTTAAATACGGCAAAGAGGCTTGGCGTTTTGCCGCAGGAATGCCTGATCGTAGAGGATTCTACGAACGGCTGTCTTGCCGCAAAAAATGCGGGCATGCGCTGCGTCGGCTACCGGAATCCGGACTCAGGCGCGCAGGATCTGTCGCCCGCTTGCTGCCGGATCTCGGACTGGGAGCAGTTTACGGTGGCGTTTGTAGAAGATTTATGGGGTGGAAAAAACAGGTAATGAGAGCATGGGGGATGCCTGGAAGGAGAACCGAAAATGAAGAAGTTCAGAGATTTTTTAAAAAGGAAAAATGTGGAGATTTCCGCGAAAAGGTATGGCATTGATGCGCTTGGCGCGATGGCGCAGGGCTTATTTGCGTCTCTGCTGATCGGGACGATCATCGCGACGCTGGGGGAGCAGCTTGGGCTGGAAATTCTGGTAACGATCGGAAATTATGCGAAAGCGGCGACTGGCCCGGCGATGGCGGTCGCGATCGGGTATGCGCTGCAGTGCCCGCCGCTTGTGCTGTTTTCACTTGTTACGGTCGGCGCGGCCGCGAATGAACTGGGCGGCGCGGGCGGCCCGCTTGCCGTACTGATCGTAACGATTTTTGCGGCGGAAGCGGGGAAGATCGTTTCAAAGGAAACAAAGATCGACATTATCGTGACGCCGTTTGTAACGATCGCGCTCGGCATCCTGCTCTCGCTCTGGTGGGCGCCGGGCATTGGCGTAGCGGCAAGCGCGGTTGGAAACGCCATTATGTGGGCGACGGAGCTGCAGCCGTTCTTTATGGGAATCCTGGTATCGGTGATCGTCGGGATCGCCCTGACGCTGCCGATCAGCAGCGCGGCGATCTGTGCGGCGCTTGGCCTGACCGGCCTTGCCGGGGGCGCGGCGCTTGCCGGGTGCTGTGCGCAGATGGTTGGTTTTGCGGTCATGAGCTTTCGTGAAAATAAATGGGGCGGCCTGCTGGCGCAGGGGATCGGGACAAGCATGCTGCAGATGGGAAACATTGTCCGCAATCCGCGGATCTGGATTCCTGCAATTCTATCATCTGCCATTACAGGGCCGATCGCAACGTGTGTATTTCATATGGAAATGAATGGCGCGGCGGTGGCGTCCGGCATGGGAACCTGCGGGCTGGTCGGGCAGATCGGCGTTTATACCGGCTGGCTGAACGATATCGCTGCCGGGGTGAAAACATCGATTACGGCGTCTGACTGGGCCGGGATGCTGCTTGTCTGCTTTATCCTGCCGGGCGTATTGACCTGGGCATTTGGGCTGTTTTTCCGTAAAATCGGCTGGATCAGGGAAAATGACCTGAAGCTGGATTTATAAAATGGTGATTTTATATAAGGGGAATTGCGATGGAAAACAGTAAATATGTCTGTGATATGACAAAAGGGAATGAAGTGTCCCTGTTGCTCCGCTTTGCGCTGCCGATGCTGGTCGGGAATATTTTCCAGCAGTTTTATAATATGGTAGATTCTGTGATCGTCGGAAGGTTTGTCGGCTCCGTCGCGCTTGGCGCAGTCGGCGCGGTCGGAAGCCTGAATTTCCTGTTTTTTTCCCTGTGCATGGGGCTTGGCGCAGGGCTTGGCGTCTTGATCTCACAGTATTTTGGCGCGGGCGAAGATGAATATGTGAAAAAGGTCATTGCGAACGCCGTTTATATTACGGCGGGCGCGGGAATGCTGATGAGTGTATGCGGCGCGCTTTTTGCAGAACCAATCCTGCGGCTTATGAATACGCCGCAGGAGAATTTTGCCGACGCGCTTGTGTATATGCGGATCGTATGCGGCGCGACGGTTGTAGTGGCAGGGTATAATATGATCTCTTCGGTTTTAAGGGCATTGGGCGATTCCCGCACGCCTCTGGTTTTTCTGGTCGTGGCGTGTGGGATCAATGCGGTGTTGGATCTGCTGTTTGTCGTCGGCTTTCAGATGGGCGTAGCGGGGGCGGCATGGGCGACGGTCATTGCGCAGGTCATCGCCATGCTTGGCTCTGTCTGTTTTGGGATCCGCCGGAACCCGTATTTGAAACTGGGGCGGCGGCATTTTCAATTTGATTTTAACATTCTGAAAAAAAGCCTGCGCATCGGGCTGCCGATTGCCGGACAGAATGCGCTGATCGCATTTTCCTGCGTGGCGCTGCAGAGTGTGGTGAACCGTTTCGGGCCGGTCGTTATGGCGGCGTATACAGCGACAAGCCGCGTGGAGCAGCTCGTCCAGCAGCCATTTGGCTCACTTGGAGCCGCCGTCTCTACCTTTGCCGGGCAGAATGCGGGCGCGGGGCGTTATGACCGCGTAGCGACGGGGTGCAAGAAGAGTATTTATATCGTGATTATATTTAGCCTGCTCATGGTGGCTGTTATGTTTTTATTCAGCGACCAGATTGTGCGGCTGTTTGTGGAAGAGCCGGAGGTAATTGCGATCGGAGCCAGAGGGCTTCGCATTACCAGCTTTATGTATATCGGGCTGGGGTTGATCTATGTGATGCGCGGCATGTTAAACGGCGTGGGCGACGCGGCTTTTGCAATGGTCAATGGGATAACGGAAGTCATTGGCAGGATCGGGTTTGCGTGGCTGCTTATGATGATCCCTTCGGTCGGCATGTGGGGCGTGTGGTATACGAACGGCCTGACCTGGGTGCTGACGGGGCTTGCGAATGTGCTGCGGTTTGCGCAGGGGAAGTGGAAGACAAAATCAGTGGTTTCGCATATGATATGATGGAATCGCGGTGAAGTTATCATAAGAAGGGGTTTTTTATGGTAAAGACAGGAAATACAGCGGATGTGGCGGAACGGACAGCCATGCATGTGTCGCGTGTCAGCATGATATTGAATCTGGCGCTTTCCGCGTTAAAGCTTATAGCGGGGATTGTGGCCTCTTCGAGCGCAATGATCTCTGACGCGGTTCATTCCGCATCGGACGTTTTCAGCACGCTGATCGTCATGGTCGGCGTGAAAATGTCCGGAAAGGAGGCGGATAAGGAGCATCCGTACGGGCATGAGCGGATGGAATGCGTGGCGGCGATCATTTTATCGGGCATTTTATTGTTTACCGGGCTTGGCATCGGCACAGAGGGCATGGAAAAGATAACCGCCCGCAGTTATGAAACGCTTGCCGCGCCGGGCGCGCTTGCGCTTGCCGCGGCTGTTTTATCCATTGTCTTAAAGGAATGGATGTTCTGGTATACAAAGATGTGGGCGGAGAAAATCGGCTCGGGCGCGCTTATGGCGGACGCATGGCACCACCGTTCGGATTCATTGTCTTCCATAGGGGCTTTTGTTGGTATTCTGGGCGCGCGCATGGGGTATCCTGTCATGGACGCGCTGGCAAGTGTGGTGATCGCGCTTTTTATTATGAAAGCGGCGTATGATATTTTTAAAGATGCGGTCAATAAGATGGTCGATAAATCGTGTGACGAGGATACGCAGCAAAAGATCCGGCAGATGGTCTTGAGCGTGTCCGGGGTGCTGGGGATTGATGAATTGATTACGAGGGAATTTGGAAACCGGATCTATGTGGATCTGGAGATTGTGGCGGATGGTTCCAGGACGCTGCGGGAAACACACGCGATTGCGGAAGCGGTGCATGACCGGATTGAAAAGGCGTTTCCGGACGTGAAGCATATTATGGTGCATGTGAATCCGGACGAGGAATAAATAAAACGAAACAATTATTTTTGGCTTGCGGACAGGAGGCATGGGAGATGGCAAGAACAGTCGGTATAGGGATCCAGAGTTTTAGTAAGCTGCGGGAAGCAGGGTGTTTTTATGTGGATAAGACAGATTTTATCAGGAAATGGTGGGAGTCAAATGATGATGTGACGCTGATCACGCGGCCGAGGCGTTTTGGCAAGACGATCACCATGAGCATGGTGGAATGTTTCTTCTCGGTAAATTACGCGGGGCGGGGCGATTTGTTTGAGGGGCTTTCCATTTGGGACAATGAAAAATACAGGAACCTGCAGGGAACCTACCCGGTCATCAGCCTGTCGTTTGCGAATGTAAAGGAAACGACCTGCAGCGGGGCGGTATACCGGATCTGCAACC
>CANQQG010000062.1 GCA_947625875.1 uncultured Lachnospiraceae bacterium | reverse complement strand
TATGGAGGAAAAGATAAAAAAGAGAAATCAAAAAGAGCGGAAATATGGGCTTCAAAGAGTTTCCGAGACCGCTCTAAGGGCAGAATGGAGGGACGCGTATGGCATTGGCGCAGAGGGACAGGATAAGGGACGAGAAGATCAATGGCGTGGTTTTTGATCTGTCGCCATCGCCACGGTACGAGCATAGCCTTGTTAATGGAAACCTTTTTGCAATCATAAAAGCAGGATTGAAAGACAGCATATGCAGAGTATTCATGGAGAATATTGATTATGTTTACAATCCTGATGCGGACGACTATCTGGAACCTGACATTATCATATGCTGTGACAAAAATCTGATACGGGGCAATTCATATTATGGCACGCCTAAATTTGTCGCGGAAATTATAAGCCCGTCAACTGCTAAGAGGGACAGGACGGTAAAAAAAGACATTTATGAGAAAGCGGGGGTTGACGAATACTGGATTGTGTCACCCGTTGAGCGGGCTGTGGAGATATATTATCTCAACAATGGGCGCTATGAACTGGTGGAGTCGTATGTGACGGAAGATGATGAAAAGAGTGAGCATTATAATTTAAAGACGGAAATAACGTTAAGGCGCTTTCCGATCACTATGACGCTGGAAGAGATATTTGCGATATAGGGTCTTTTAGGAAGGGAGAGGGAAATTATGGGAAGGCAGTTAAATATTTCAGTAAAAAACAAAGAAGCGGGTTACGGGATCAGCGATAACCTGTATGGCATTTTTTTTGAGGACATCAATTTTGCCGGAGACGGCGGGCTGAATGCCAATATGGTAAATAATTACAGTTTTGACGGGGTTTATTTTTCAAATGAAGAATTAAAGGCGGTTTCTGATCCGCTGCGCTACTGGGAGATCCGGCAGGGGACGATTGAGAGCGGGAAGGAGGCGCCGCTGCATGAAAACAGCGCTTATGCGCGTGTCTCAAGTGAAGGGAATGCGGTGTTGTCCAATCTGGGGTTTAACGGGCAAAAGGCGCATAAAGATGCGTGCGCCATGAGCGTGAAAAAGGGAGCGGTATATCTGTTTGAGGCATGGGCGCGTCCGGCGGATTATGAGGGCGTATTGGCGGTTCAGGTGACGGATGCGGACGGGAATACGCTTGCCGGCCCGGCCGAAATGGAACTGTCCAAAACAGGCGCATGGCAGCGGCTGTCGTGCCGGCTGGAAGGAATTTGCAGCGCGTATGGGAAGCTGGAGCTTGTGATAAAAGGGACAGGAAGCCTGGATCTGGACTGCGTGAGCCTGATGGATGCGGATTACTGGAATGCGGGCGATCCAAAATGGCGGTATGGAAAGATGCGGAAAGACTTCGTACAGGCGCTTGCGGACCTGAAGCCTTCATTCATGCGTTTTCCGGGCGGCTGCATTGTGGAAGGGCAGCTTCCGGGCAATGAATATAACTGGAAAGATACGGTCGGCGAACTGTATGAGAGAAAGAGCAATTATAACCTCTGGTCAGAGAAAATAGACGACGGCGGCTATAACCAGTCGTACCAGATCGGTTTTTATGAATATTTCTGCCTGTGCGAAGATTTGGGCATGAAGCCGCTGCCGACGCTTTCTGTCGGTCTGAACTGCCAGATCCGCTCCATGCAGCGGGGCGAGGCTGTCTGCCCGAATATCCCGACCGACAGTGAGGAATTCCGGACAAAGATCATAGCCGGTTATCTGGATCTGATCGAATTTGCAAACGGCGCGCCGGAGGACGGAAAATGGGCGGCTCTGCGGGCGGAAATGGGACATCCGCAGCCGTTTGGGTTAGAGCGGATCGGCGTGGGAAATGAAAATTATGATGAGGTCTATTTTGAGCGGTTCCGGCTGATCGAACAGGCGGTGCATGAAAAATATCCGGATATGATCTGTATTCTCTGCGGGGGCGTGCATCCGTTTTATGATGATGTGATGAATACGCCGGGGCTTGATACGGTGTACCGGTTTGCGAAGAATTTCAAACACGTCATCGTAGATGAGCATTCCTACCATACGCCGCAGTGGTTTGAGGAGCAGGAAAAGCGGTTTGATTCCTATGACCGGAGCGGGGCGCAGGTTTATTTTGGGGAATATGCGGCAAACGGGCTGCTTGGCGCGTTGGAGGAAGCCATGCACAGCCCGCAGGCGGGCATGGAAGGAATGGATGGCAGCGGAGATGGCGGTATGCGCCCGATGAATGAGAGCAACCAGTTTGATACGGCGCTTGGCGAGGCCGCGTTTTTGACAGGGATTGAGCGCAACGGGGACGTCGTCGCCATGGCGTCATATGCGCCGCTGTTTAATATGGTTGACTGCGATCAGTGGAACCATAATCTGATCAACTTTAACCCGAAGACGCTTTGCCTCTCGGTCAATTATTACGTGCAGAAAATGTTTGGCGCGAATATCGGGAACCGGTATCTGCCGTTTGCGGGCGACCTGCCGGAGCATATGTACTGCAGCGTGACGGAAGATGAAAAATATATTTATCTGAAGCTTGTCAATATCAGTGGGCAGGAAGCGCAGATCTTCGTTCAGCTTCCGTATGCGGCTGCGGGCGCGGAGATGGAAGTTTTGCAGTCGGATGCGCTGAATACAAGAAACGGCCTGACGTTTTATTCGGATGCGGAGTATGCGCTCACGCCGCAGAAAGAAAAACTGGATGTCAGGGATGGAGACAGCCTGGAGCTGGCAGTGCAGCCGTATGGGGTGTATGTGGCGAAGATAGAGGTGAGGTGAGATGACTCTTTATCATGCCAGTAAAGAAGTGGTAGAGTTTCCCGAAATAAGAAAGGCGAAATATACAAAGGATTTTTCATGGGGCTTTTATTGTACGAATAATTATGGACAGGCAGTGCGTTGGGCAAATCGCGGAGAAGGAACGCCTGTTGTTAATGTCTATCATTATGAACCGGATGAAAATCTGTCTGTTTTAAGGTTTAACGAAATGACAGACGAGTGGCTGGATTTTATTGCAGAATGCCGGAAAGGGGGAACGCATCATTATGATATTGTAGAAGGGCCTATGGCGGATGATACGGTATGGAATTTTGTGAATGATTTTTTATATGGAGAGATCAGCAGAGAACAGTTTTGGTCATTGGCAAAGTTCAAGTATCCAACGCATCAGATCAGTTTTCATACTTTAGCAGGCTTGCACTGTTTACATTTTGAAAGGGGTGAGATCGTATATGACAGATAGGGAAAAGGACGATCTGTTTTATGTATGCACATTGATTGAATTTATAGGCCGCAAGACAAAAAATACAAGAGGGGTTGTTGTGGGTTCGCTTGGGAAAAAGGGGATTCAAAAACAATTATATGATGCATCAGTAAATCATTGTCTTTCATTTGAGCAGGTATCGGATGAGATTGTGGAGCATTATCAGATTCCGGACGGTTATTTTGATACGGTCTCAGGGTGTAAATATACGGTTCCAAGCGTCACTTCCATAGGAAAACTGTATAGCAGGCTGATCCTTGATTGCGCCAGACCGGGAGAAGAGATTGATGAGTTGATCCGCATATTCAGTTCTTTTATAAGCGATAAAATATCGGAATTCCGCACAGGCGTATATTTTGAAAATATGAGTTACCTCGAATGTTCGTATTATGCGGGCCATCTGTTAGAATAGGGGCAGGCATAAAATGAAGGGAAAATTATACGGCGTAGGCGTAGGCCCGGGCGATCCGCAGCTGATGACGCTGAAAGCTGTGCGGGTGATCGCGGAGTCGCCGGTGATCGCCGTACCGTCAGACAAAAAAGAGTCCTGCGTGGCGTATCGGATCGCGGCGGGCGCGGCGGATCTGTCCGGAAAGGAGTGGCTGGAGATCCCGATGCCGATGACGCGGGATCCGGCGAAGCTGGAACAGGCGCATGCGGCGGGCGCGGCGCGCATTGCAAAAGTCCTCGCAGCGGGAAAGCAGGTGGCTTTTCTGACATTGGGCGATCCGGCGGTTTATGCGACGTATGCGTATCTGCAAAGGCGTGTGGCCGCCCTCGGATATGAGACGGAGACGGTGAGCGGCGTGCCGTCTTTTTGCGCCGCTGCCGCGCGGTTAAATATTCCGCTGGCGGAGCGGGGCGAAGAACTGCATATTATCCCTGCGGGCTATGATGCGGAGGACGCGCTGCGGCTTCCCGGCACGAAAGTATTTTTGAAAGCCGGAAGCGGTATGGGCGCGTTAAAAGAAAAATTGCAGCAGATGGATGTGGATGTCTATATGGTGGAAAACTGCGGCATGGAAAACGAAAAAATATATAAATCCGCGGCGGATATGGACGCAGGGGCGGGCTATTATTCGCTCGTCGTGGTAAAAGAGGGCAGAGGAGACAGGGCATGAAGACAGTGTACGTCATCGGTATCGGGCCGGGGCAGGAAAACGGCATGACGCTGGCCGCGCGGCAGGCAGTGGAACAGTGCGACGTCTGCTTTGGCGCGGCGCGTATGCTGCAGGCGGTAAAAGGAACGAAAAAGAAATTAATTGAGATGTACCGGGCGGGGGACGTCGCCCGGTATTTAAAGGAGCATGAAGACTGGGCGTGCGCCTGCGTCCTGTTCTCCGGCGACGTCGGGTTTTACAGCGGGGCAAAAAAATTGTTGCCGGAGTTGGCCGCATATCAGACGGAGCTGCTGCCGGGCGTCTCTTCGCTCGCCGCCTTCAGCGCAAAACTGCGGATTCCTTGGGAGAAGACCGTATTTGGCAGCCTGCATGGACGGCGCTGGAACATCATTGCGCAGATTGTCCGCAACCGCTATACGTTCGCCCTGCTTGGCGGCGCGCAGGATTTAAAGGAACTGTGCGACAGGCTGGAATACTACGGAATGGAAGAGACGGTGACGCTGCATATCGGCGAACGGCTCGGCTATCCGGAGGAGCGCGTCCTGCAGGGATCGGCGGCCCAGATCAGGGACAACGCTTTTGACGACCTGCTGGTCGTCCTTGCGGAGAATCAGGAGCCGGAGGAGCCGGCATTTTCGGAAATTCCGGACAGCGCGTTCATCCGGGGAAACGTGCCGATGACAAAAAGCGGCGTGCGCGCGCTCGCGCTCATAAAGCTGGGGCTTGGGCGGGAGTCTGTGCTGTATGACATAGGAGCCGGCACCGGCTCGGTCGGGATTCAGGCGGCGGTGTGGCTGCCGGACGGCGCCGTCTATGCGGTCGAGCAAAAAGAGGAAGCTCTGTCACTGATAGAAAAAAACAAGCGGAAATTTCGCGCGGACAATGTCCATATCATAAGCGGGCGCGCGCCGCAGGCATTTGCGGAGCTGCCCGCGCCGACACACGCATTTATCGGCGGGAGTACGGGCGGTATGCGGGATATTGTGTCCGCTTTATGGGAGAAAAACCCGCGGACGGTCATTGTCGCGGCGGCGGTTACACTGGAAACGCAGGCGGAATTGACGCAGTTATGCCATGGGCCTGCGTCCGGCGCAGAGATAAAAAAAGAGATCCTGCAAGTGGGCATAACAAAAGCGCGTGAAGCGGGCGCGTACCATCTGATGGCGGCGGAAAACCCGGTCATGCTTGTGAAAATGACATTGGAGGAGGAGACGGACGGGCATGGATAACGTGCATGGCGGGGACATTTATTCGTATGGGGACGCGCTGGATTTTTCGGCGAATATCAATCCGCTGCCCATGCCGCCGGGGATTGCCGCCGCGGTGCGCCGGTCGGTCGGGCAGCTGCGGCATTACCCCGACCCGTCCTGCCGCGGGCTGCGGCGCGCGTTGTCCGCGTATCATGGGCTGCCGGAGGATT
The DNA here is from genome assembly GCA_947625875.1 of uncultured Lachnospiraceae bacterium. Classification (GTDB taxonomy): domain Bacteria; phylum Bacillota; class Clostridia; order Lachnospirales; family Lachnospiraceae; genus Eubacterium_J. The sequence goes on along the minus strand of CANQQG010000062.1, from coordinate 10,731 downwards.
TTTTCATCTGCGGCAACGGCGCGGCGGAGCTGCTGTTTACGCTCGTATTTGCGTACCGGCCGAAAGCCGCGTTGACGGCGGCTCCTTCCTTTTTGGAGTACGAGGCCGCGCTCCGCGCTGTGGGAGCGGATGTCAGGCGGTTTTTGTTATCTGAAAAGGACGGGTTTATGCCGCCGGATTCTTTTCTGGATGCGCTGGACGAAACGCTGGACATGGCGTTTTTATGTGTGCCGAACAACCCGACAGGCGTTTTGCCGCCGAAGGATTTTGTCTCTGCGGTGGCGGACAGGTGCCGGGAGCGGCGGATACTGCTTGTTTTAGATGAATGTTTTCTGGATTTCCTGCCCCGGCGGGAACAGGCTTCTTTCCTGGAAGAAACAAAACGCAATGAATATCTGGCCGTCCTGCGGTCATTTACAAAAATGTATGCGCTGGCGGGCCTGCGGCTCGGTTATGCGGTGACGGGCAATCAAAGGCTGCTTGCGCGTATGTATGCCTGCAGGCAGCCCTGGCCGGTGTCCGTCCCGGCGGAGGCGGCGGGCATTGCGGCGTTAAAAGAAACGGCGTTTGCGGAGCGCAGCAGGCAGTATATCCACAAAGAAGCGGCGTATCTGACCCGGGAGCTTGGCGCGCTTGTGCAAAAAGTTTACGCGCCTGCGGCGAATTTTATATTTTTTCGGGATAAGGGCGGGCTGTGGGAGCAATGCCTCGCGCGCGGGATTTTGATCCGCGACTGCAGCAATTATGCGGGATTGGAAAGCGGGTATTACCGCGTGGCGGTAAGGCTGCACGAAGAAAACGAACGGCTTGTCAGGACGCTTGCGGCGGTAAAAGACAACGGATAGGGGGCTTTGGATATGGTGCATTTTGTGGGCGCGGGGAGCGGCGCGGCGGATTTAATCACAGTGCGCGGGAAGCGGCTGCTGGAGCAGGCGGACGTCGTCATCTATGCGGGATCGCTGGTAAACCCGCAGCTTTTAACGGATACAAAGGACGGCTGTGCGGTATACAACAGCGCGTATATGACGCTGCCGGAGGTCCTTGCGGTCATGGAGCAGGCCGAAGCGCGACATCAGATGACGGTGCGGCTGCATACGGGCGACCCCTCTTTGTATGGCGCTGTCCGCGAACAGATGGACGCATTGGAAAAAAAGGGGATCGCGTTTTCCGTCTGCCCCGGCGTAAGCTCTTTTTGCGGCGCGGCGGCGGCGTTAAAAGCGGAATATACGCTGCCGGACGTATCGCAGTCGGTGGTCATCACGCGCATGGCTGGACGCACGCCGGTAAAGGAGCGCGAGAGCATCCGGAGTTTTGCCGCGCACCAGGCGACCATGGTGATCTTTTTAAGCGCGGGAATGCTCCGGGAGCTCTCGGAGGAACTGATCGCGGGCGGCTATGCGCCGGATACGCCCGCGGCAATCGTTTATAAGGCGACATGGCCGGAGGAACTGGTTATCCGCTGTACGGTGGCGCAGCTTTATGAAAAAGCCAGGGAGAGCCATATTACCAGAACGGCGCTGGTTACGGTCGGGCATTTCCTTGGAGATGCTTATTCCCTGTCGAAGCTCTATGATGAAACGTTTACGACGACGTTTCGCAGAGGCAGGATGGCGGATGGAAAAGATGACGCGGAAACAGCGGACAGTCCTGATATGGAATAATTACAGAGACAGGCGGTGCGGGGGCATGACAGAGATCGTAACCATAGCATATACGGCGCAGGGCGGCAGGCTGAGCCGGCGCGTTCTGGACGGGCTTCGTGCGCGCGGCTATACGGCGCAGGGGTATCTGTTCCATGCGTATGCGCGGCAGGAACCGGAGCTGCTCCCATTTACGCGGGCAAATGAGATCGTGCGGGATTGTTTCAGAAAGAAAAAAGCGCTGGTGTTTATCTGCGCCGCAGGCATCGCGGTGCGCAGCGTCAGCCCGTTTGTAAAGTCAAAGCGGACGGACGTGCCGGTGGTCGTCTTAGATGAGCGGGGGCAGTTTGCCATTTCGCTGCTTTCGGGGCATATCGGCGGCGCAAATGAGCTGGCGCGGCTTTGCGCGGCGGTGACGGGCGGCGTCCCGGTGATCACGACGGCGACGGATATCGAAGGGAAATTTGCCGTTGATGTGTTTGCGGAGAGAAACGGGCTGCTGCTCCCGGAAGGGGAAATGGAAAAGGCAAAGCGGATCTCGGCGGCTGTCCTGAACGGGGAGACGCTTTTTGTAGCGGCGCGGGAGGTCTTTGTGGGCGCGATTCCGGACGGCGTCGGGCTTGCGGCCGCAGATGCGGATATGCCGGACGGTGCGTGGGAGCTGTTGGTCTCGCCGTATCGGGAGCCGGAGAGGGCGTATGTGTTACAGCTCATCCCGCGTCATGTCACGCTTGGGATCGGCTGTCGGAAGGGCGTGTCAAAGGAGCAGATCGAAACTGCGGTGACAGAGGCGCTGCAGACATACGGGCTTGATAAACGAAGCGTGTGCCAGGTCTGTTCGGTGGACTTAAAAAAAGATGAGCCGGGGCTGCTGCGGTTTTGCGAGGCGTGGGGGCTGCCGTTTGCCGCATATTCGGCGCAGGAGCTCGCAGCAGTGCGTGGGAGCTTCCATGCATCGGAATTTGTGCGCGCCGTAACGGGCGTGGACAATGTATGCGAGCGGAGCGCGGCGTCAGGGAGCGGCGGGGAGCTTTTGTTTCCGAAATTTATCGGGAAACAGGTGACAGTGGCGGCGGCTGCCGCGCCCGTCCGGCTGGATTTTGGCGGATAGGGGGCAGGCATGGGGACAATATTGCTGTTTGGCGGAACGACAGAGGGCAGGCGGCTTGCGGCATTTTTAGAACAGTGCGGCGTCGCTTATTATGTCAGCGTGGCGACTTCTTATGGGAGAGATGCGCTGCCGCAGGATCTGGCTTACGGAAAGATTATAACGGGGCGGATGGACGCGTCTGCCGCCGCGGATTTTATCCGGACGCATGCGATCTCCTTTGTGATTGACGCGACACACCCGTATGCGGTGGAGGCGACGAAAAATATTAATGCCGCGTGTGAGAGACTGCGTGTGCCGCATATCCGCGTGAGCAGGGAGACAGGGCCGCGAAACAGCCATGCCGTATATGTGCCGTCCATGCGGGACGCGGCGCGGTATCTGCAGGGGCGGGACGGGAAGATCCTGCTTACGACAGGGAGCAAGGAACTGGAAGCGTTTACGGCGCTGAGCGATTATAAAAAGCGGGTTTATGTGCGGATCCTGCCGTATGCGCAGTCGATAGAGGCGGCAAAACGGCTGGGTTTTTCGGACACACATCTGATCTGCAAAAAAGGGCCGTTTTCCGTAGAGGAAAATAAGGAAGCGCTTCTGCAGTGCGGGGCGCGGTATCTGGTGTCCAAGGATACGGGAAAAGCGGGCGGATTTTGGGAAAAAGCGCGGGCGGCAGAACTGCTCGGCGCGGAGCTGGTCGTCGTGCAAAAGCCCGCAGACGGCGGCATGGGCATGGAGCAGGCGATGGCGTATCTTGCGGATATGGGAATCTGCGGGCGGCGGGGAAATGCGGCTTTGGAAGGGAGAGGATCGATTGGCGCGCAGGATAATGATAGCGGGGACGGCGAGCGGCTGCGGCAAGACGACAGTGACGTGCGCCATTTTGCAGGCTCTGGTCAACCGGAAAAAAAAGACGGTGAGTTTTAAATGCGGGCCGGACTATATCGACCCGATGTTCCACCGGCGCGTGATCGGCGTGCCTGCCCGGAACCTGGACGGTTTTTTTATGGACAGGGAAACGCTGATCTATTTGCTGGAAAAAAACAGCCGCCAGGCGGACATTGCGGTCATGGAAGGCGTTATGGGCTATTATGACGGTGTCGGCATGGAGGATGCGGCAAGCTCCCATGCGCTGGCGCGGGATACGAAAACGCCGGCGGTTCTGATCGTGCCATGCAAAGGCATGAGCCGCTCCGTACAGGCTGTGCTGGACGGGTATCTGCATTTTGCGGGGCGCGGGCGTTCCGGCATACGTGGCGTAGTCTTTAACGGGCTGCCGCCCGCGCTTTACCCCGCCATGCAGGCGTATTGTGAAAAACAGGGCGTGCGCGCGCTCGGGCATTTTCCAATTGTAAAAGAAGCCGCATGGGAGAGCAGGCATCTGGGGCTTGTGACGGCGGACGAGATCCGGGGCATAAAAAGACAGATGATGGTTCTGGCGGACGCCGCCGAGGCGCATCTGGATCTGGACGGGATCTGGGAACTGGCGGGAGAGGCGGAAACTCTGCCTGCGCCGGACGGACGGCTGTTTGCGCCGGAACCGGCGCGGGCGGGCGGAAAGCCTGTCCGCATTGCCGCCGCAGCGGACGCGGCGTTTTGTTTTGCTTATGAGGATAATTTTTCACTGCTGCGCGCGCTTGGCTGTGAGATCGTGCCGTTTTCCCCGCTGGAGGACACAGGGCTGCCGCCGGATATCTGCGGGCTGATTCTGGGCGGCGGCTATCCGGAGCTGTACGCGGAAGAGCTTGAGCGAAATGAAGCCATGCGCGCCGCCATCAAAACGGCGGTGGAAGGCGGGCTGCCGACCCATGCGGAATGTGGCGGCTTTTTATATCTGCACAGGGAGCTGCGCACAGCGGACGGCAGGCGGTATGAAATGGCGGGCGTGCTGGACGGAACGTGCGCTTTTACAGATCAGCTGCAGCATTTCGGCTATGTCACGCTGACGGCAAAGGAGGATACTGTGCTGTGCCGGGCGGGCGGCGCGATCCGGGCGCATGAGTTCCACCGTTTTGTATCGGACGTGCCGGCGGGGGCGTTTGATACGGAAAAGGGCGGACGGCATTGGGGGAGTTATGTTTCCCGCTATCAGATGGCGGCTGGCTTTCCGCACCTCCATTATTATGCGAACCCGTCGTTTGCCCGCCATTTTGTGGAAAGGTGTGTGGCATATGTATACGACAATGGCGATTCTGCTCGGCGTAATGCTTGATTTTTTATTTGGCGACCCGCACAGCCGCTGGCATCCGGTCGTATGGATCGGAAAGCTGATTACGGCGTCGGAGCGTTTTTTCCGGGCGCTGTTTCCGGAAACGCCAAAGGGGAAACGCATGGCCGGCGTCTGTATGTGGCTTACGGTTGCGTCGGCGTCTGCGGCGGTTCCCGCAGTGTGCCTGGCGTTTGCCCGGCGGGCGCATCCGTATGTTTACCTTGCGCTGGCGGCGTTTATGTGCTACCAGATCATGGCGGCGAAATCTTTAAAAGACGAGAGCGATAAGGTCTATGCGGCGTTGCGCGCGGGCAGCCTGCCGCTTGCGCGGGAAGCGGCGTCCATGATCGTCGGGCGGGATACGGACGGCCTTGATGAGGCGGGCGTTACGCGGGCGGCGGTTGAGACGGTTGCGGAAAATACATCGGACGGCTGTATCGCGCCGCTTTTTTTTCTTGCGCTGGGCGGCCCTGTGGGCGGTTTTTTTTATTAGGCGGTCACTACGATGGATTCGATGGTCGGCTATAAAAATGAAACATACATAGATTTCGGGCGTTTTGCGGCGCGTATGGATGATGTGTGCAATTTTATCCCGGCGAGGATCGCGGCGGTTCTGATGACGGCGGCGGCGTTTTTGTGCGCAGGCCCGCGAAGGGAAAACCGTATGCGGGCGGGGAGCGACGTTTCCCCGCCTGTATGCGGCATGGACGGGAAACGCGCCTGGCGGGTGTTCCTGCGCGACCGGAAAAAAAGCTCCAGCCCGAATGCGGCGCAGACAGAAGCGGTGTGCGCGGGCGCGCTCGGCGTTTCCCTGCTCGGGGACGCAAGTTATTTTGGGGCGCTTTACCATAAGGAAACGGTCGGCGATCCACTGCGTGAAATCGAAGCGGAGGATATCCGCCGTTCCCACAAACTGCTGTATGTGACGGTGATGCTTGGGACGCTGGCGGTGGTTGGCATACGGCTGGCAGTCGGAGGGATCTTGGGATGGCAAATGCAATTATGATACTTGGGACGATGTCAAATGTGGGGAAAAGCTATGTGGCGGCGGGGCTGTGCCGCATATTCCGGCAGGACGGCTGGCGCGTCTGCCCGTTTAAATCGCAGAATATGGCGTTAAATTCCTTTATCACAAAAGAGGGGCTGGAAATGGGGCGCGCGCAGGTCGTGCAGGCGGAAGCGGCGGGCATTGAGCCGTCTGTAAAAATGAACCCGATTTTATTAAAGCCAAACAGCGATACCGGCTCGCAGGTCATTGTAAACGGCGTTGTGCGCGGAAATATGAAAGCGATGGAATATTATAAGCGCAAGCGGGAATTTCTGCCGGACATTCTGGCATCCTACCATGCGCTGGAAAAAGAATATGACGTCATCGTGATCGAGGGCGCGGGCAGCCCTGCGGAAATTAATTTAAAGGAAAACGATTTTGTCAATATGGGCATGGCAAAGCTTGCGGATGCGCCGGCGCTTCTGGTCGGGGACATCGACCGCGGCGGCGTGTTTGCGCAGCTGTACGGGACGGTCGGATTATTGGAGGAGGATGAGCGGCGCAGGGTGCGGGGGTTTATCGTCAATAAATTTCGCGGCGACCCGCGCATTTTAGAGCCGGGGCTGCGCCAGATCGAAGCGCTGACGGGGATTCCGGTCGTCGGGACGCTGCCGTATGCGCGGCTGGACTTAGACGAGGAGGACAGCCAGTCCGAGCGGCTGCATGGCTGGCAGGGAGAGCGGCCGGTGAAGATTGCGGTCGTCCGCCTGCCGCATATGTCAAACTATACAGATTTTGCGGCTCTGGAACAGTATGCGGAAGCGTCCGTTTATTATGCGGATGCCCCGGAGGGGCTGCATGAGCCGGATATTATCTTTTTGCCGGGGACAAAAAATACGATCGCCGACCTGCTTGCGCTCCGCGAAAACGGGATGGAAGCGGCCGTACAAAAACACGCGCGGCGCGGGACGGTTATCTTTGGCATCTGCGGCGGATACCAGATGCTCGGCGAGACGGTCGCGGATCTCTCCGGCGTAGAGACCGAGGGCGGAAAATGCATACGCGGGATGGGGCTTTTGCCGGTGCGGACGTATCTGGGGCCGCAGAAGCGCCGGACGCATATTGCGGGGCGTTTCGGGGCGGTATCCGGCGCGCTGGCGGGATTGTCTGGCAGGACGTTTGCCGGATATGAGATCCACCACGGGCGGACGGAGCCTGTGGAAGCGGGGCGGGCGCAGCCGCTCGTGCAGCTGGAAAGCGGCGTTTGGGACGGCGCGCAGCGCGGCAATGTTTACGGGGCTTATATACATGGCATTTTTGATGAGGCGGAAGTATCCGGACAGGTGGTGCGGTCGCTGCTTGCGGGAAAAGGCATGGATGCGGATGGCGTTTTGCCGGTCAGCCGGAAGGATTATAAGGAAAGGCAGTATGACCGGCTGGCGGACGTTGTGCGGGACGGGCTGGATATGGAGCGGGTGTATGGGATTTTGTCTTTAAAGAAGCCGTAAAATTAGGGGGAGACGATTGGGAAAACACCTTTTGTAAAATGCGAATATTATACAAAAGGTGTTTTGCTGTGAAAAAGCAGATATGGTCTGCTGCTGGATCTTAAAAAATCATATTTTGAGGGGTTTGATAAAAAGCTGCTTTTCATCGTCTGAGAGACTGGCAATTGAAACGCCTTTTTTTCTGGCATAGTCCCGTATTCCTTTAAGATTCAGTTTTACCTTTGGAAGCTCGTTAGCCATGATTGGATCAGGCATAGTTTCCAATTGTTTATAATATTCCTCATAGTTAAATTTCCTCATCGGTCCATTCATAATCATACACCTTCCTTATATCGGCTGCTTCATTTTCATATATAGCAATTTGATACGGATGCAACATTGCAATGTGCTCTGCTTTGAAAACCTCACAGTAATGCTTTACTAAATCCATATTGGCGGCATTACCTACGATAACGCCGTCAAATCCATATTCCATTGATTTGTCTGCCGCTATTGCAAATAGATGACCACCAACACCGGTATACTTCGGATTGTCGCATAGTATTTTGTTATTTTGTGGAGATGCACACATCCAAGCTATGTATATTGCCTGAAAATCGTCATTTCGACTTAGAGCTACCAATCCCTGAATATCTACAGTTCCATTTACTACTAAGGCATAAACCTCGTGTTCTGATAAAAGTTTTTCCCAATTTGTATACCAACCATTTTTCTTATTAAACTTTGATAAAAAGCTTTTTCTTCGTATTTGAATAACTTCTGTCGGCACAAAATCACCTGTTTCATTATCTTTAAGGCATGGGGTCAGATCATCGATCCATACATTTATCATAATATTAAATCCCTTCTGTATCCTTTAATACTTTTATAAGAATATTGAAATTCTTATTTATATTATATCCGACAAAGAATATCTTAGCAACAGAATTTTCTGTTTTATTCGTCTGTCTGTAAAAAGGATGATTAATACTGAATAATTAGAAAAAGAATCCGGTATCCCTATTGAACGGCACAGTATTTTGCAGTATGATAAGGACAGGATTAATGAGAAAGGCGGACATAAGGGTGCAGAGTACGATAGCGAAATCAATTGACACAGCCGACCAGGAGGCGCAGTATGACGCCTGTGTGAAACGGCTTCTGTCTGAAAAGATAATCCTTGCATGGATACTGCGGGAGTGCGTGAGTGAATTCAGAGGTTATTCGGTTGAGCGGATTATGAGGGAATGTATCGAAGGAGAGCCTGAAATATCCGCCGTAGCCGTAGACCAGGACGAGCTTGACTATGCAGAGGATCCGGACAGCCGGGGGAGCATGGTTGAGGGGCGGAATACGGAAGACGTTTCGGTGAAGGAGGGCAGGATATATTACGACATACGTTTTCTGGCGGTTGTGCCCGGCACGAAAAAGCCGGTGCATCTGATTTTAAACATAGAGGCGCAAAAAAGCGAAAAAACGTCATATCCTATTATCAAGCGGGCGGTATATTATGCGGGCCGCATGATCTCGGCGCAGAAGAACAGGGTGTTCGCCGGAAGCCATTATGAAAAGATTCGCAAAGTCTATTCCATCTGGATACAGATGAATGTGAGCCCGGAGAAGGCGAATACAATTACAGAGTACAGCATTGCAGAGAAAAATATCGTCGGATCCGTCAGGGAGGAAAAAACCAACTACGATCTGCTGACGATCATCATGTTGGGGCTGGGGAAAGCGGAAAAAGCGGAAGGTCAGCCGATCTTGCGGCTGCTGGACGTGTTGTTGTCGGCAGACACAAAACCGGAGGATAAGAAAAAGATATTGGAAAGGGATTTTGATATCCCTATGTCAGAGTCAATGAGCGAGGAGGCGAATGTGATGTGTAATTTGGGAGAAGGCATCAGAGAACAGGCAACGCAGGCCATGCGGGTGGAAACGGCGGTCAATTTGATGAGGTCGCTGGGATTGAGCGCGGAAACGGCGCTAAATGCCATGGGCGTGCCCGGGGAAGACAGGCGGCCTTTACTGGATCTGATCAATGAGAAGCTGACAGAATAAAAACGGTTCCGTCAAAGTAATAACAGAAAATGTTACATTTTATATATGAAAAATGATAAGCGGACTATGTTCCGGAAACCCATACATGGCATAAGAAATCTTTTCTATAGTGCAGCCCTTTAGAAAAGAAGCTGTATTACCCCTTTGGTTATTGCGCCTGTTATCAGAGGGAATAATTTTGGCGCAATAAATACCGTGAATAGTAACGAAAAATAATTCGCACAATAATACTTATCATTTCTTGACAGAATGTTTTGAATGAAATATAATTCATAAAAAGCAAGGCGGCTTATATGCTCCTTGCTTTTTATATTTAAAAAGGATGTGGTCATTTTGAAACCGGTTATTGGCGTTATGCCTTTGTGGGACGAAACTAAAAAAAGCATATGGATGCTGCCGGAATATCTGGGCGGTATTATACAGGCGGGCGGCGTTCCAATGATATTCCCGCTTTCTGATCATGAAGAAGAATTGAAAATACTTTCAGATATGTGTGATGGCTTCCTTTTTACCGGAGGTCAGGATGTTTCACCGGAAATATATAATGAAAAACCGTTGGGCAAATCGGTTTCCTGTTGCCGCATAAGAGACCGGATGGAAAAGATCATTCTGAAAGAGGCTCTGAAAAACGATAAGCCGCTGCTTGGCATTTGCCGGGGAATACAATTGATCAATGCGGAGCTTGGCGGCACACTGTATCAGGACATACCGACGCAACATCCCTCTTCGACCGAACATCATCAGAAAGCTCCCTATGATGTTCCCGTACATATGGTAAATATTGTCAAAGATTCGCCGTTGTACAGCGTTTTGAAAACAGAATGCCTTCCGGTAAACAGCTATCATCATCAAGCGGTTAAAGCGGTTGCTCCGGATTTGGAAGTGATGGCGATATCAGAGGACGGCCTGACCGAGGCTCTATACAGACCAAAAAGCCGGTTTTTGTGGGCAGTCCAATGGCATCCCGAATTTTCATATAAAAAAGATGTAAACAGCAGACGGATATTTAAGGCTTTTGTTGACGCCGCATTATAATTTTCCTTATGCTACAACAGCTTCCGTGTTTCCGGAAAAGGGCTGTTGACGCGTGGGCGTGATTAAAATATAATAAAAATGAATACGCTGAAACGTGGAGAAGGAAATATTGGGAGGTGACGTCCTTGACTGCTGTTGAATCATAGGAGGGTACATTCCCCGATGCTTGCATCGTAACTTGCTTAACGAAATGTGGGAAAAGTGGTAAAATA
>CANQQG010000061.1 GCA_947625875.1 uncultured Lachnospiraceae bacterium | reverse complement strand
ATGAACCCCTTACTTGCTATCAATACCTCAAAGAACAGAATATGCTGTTATTATATGAGGCATATCGTAATGGAAAGGAACTGCCATTTGATTGAATTTCTACGATTTTGAGTAAAGGACTTATCTGATCGACAGACGCTTGTCAGGGCAGCTGATGCTATGCTGATCCGATTGATGCCTAAAAAAGCATCTACAGATTAGATAGGCTACAATCAAGTAAAATCAAAAGACAAATATCAACGGTCATAAAAAGACCGCCGAAAAAATCAAAAAATTTACACACTTTGCTTGACAAACCCTAACACTTTAGGCGCGCAAGTAATGTAGCCCTAGGGGACGTTTTTTCACCCCCACTTGAAGTGGAGGTTGGTGACCAGTGTTTTTCATGATGGAATATCCTTTTACGGCGAGACTGTGGGAGATCTGTTTTGCTTCTGCCATTGTATCTAATGTGCGTTGACTATAACTTTTTCTTCCAAAAAACGTCTTGACGGATTGCATATTTATGTGCTATCATATACGTTGCACTTATTGTGGTGGCGTGGCTTTTTGCGCCTTTTTGCGGTTATTTTGCACCATCAAATAAAACCACAAGATGTTGTTTTTATAGACGGCGGTATGGCAAGATGTATGGCTTGCCGGCTGCGCAAGAATAAAAAACGAGAGGTGAAACGTCAATGGAGAAAAACAGAATACGTCCGGTAGATACAGGCAAAGGCATACGTATGAGTTACTCAAGACAAAAAGAGGTTCTGGAAATGCCGAATCTGATCGAAGTCCAAAAAGACTCCTATGAGTGGTTTTTGAAAGACGGACTGAAAGAAGTATTTGCAGATATCTCTCCAATCTCGGATTACAGCGGACATCTGAGCTTGGAATTTGTTGATTTTACATTGTGCAGGAAAGGCGTGAAATATTCGATTCCGGAATGTAAGGAAAGAGATGCGACTTATGCGGCGCCTTTGAAAGTAAAAGTCAGGCTGTATAATAAAGAAAACGGCGAGATCAATGACCATGACATTTTTATGGGCGACCTGCCGCTGATGACGGAAACAGGCACTTTTGTGATCAATGGCGCAGAGCGTGTCATTGTCAGCCAGTTAGTGCGTTCGCCTGGCATTTATTATGCGATCTCTCATGATAAAGTAGGTAAGACTTTATACTCCTGTACCGTTATTCCAAACCGGGGCGCATGGCTGGAATATGAGACAGACTCCAATGACGTGTTTTATGTCCGCGTAGATAGAACGAGAAAGGTTCCGATCACTGTGCTGATACGGGCGCTTGGCGTCGGAACGAACCAGGAAATCATTGATTTGTTTGGGGAAGAGCCAAAAATAACGGCAAGCTTTGGGAAAGACGTTGCGACGAATTATGAGCAAGGTCTTTTAGAGTTGTATAAAAAGATCCGTCCGGGCGAGCCGCTGACAGTTGACAGCGCGGAGAGCCTGATCACCGCGATGTTTTTCGATCCGCGCCGCTACGATCTGGCAAAGGTCGGACGTTATAAATTTAATAAAAAGCTGCATTTTAAAAACCGTTTAAAAGGGAAAAAACTCGCCGAGGCCGTCTCCTTTCCGGATGCGGAAACGGGGGAAGTGATCGAACTGGAAGCCGGTACGGAGCTTTCCAGGGAGACGGCGGAAAAAATCCAGAATGCGGCGATCCCGTACGTATGGATTCAGACGGAAGAGCGCAATGTGAAGGTGTTATCTTCCATGATGGTCGATTTTCATGTCTGGTGTCCGGAAATTGACAAAGAAGAAGTCGGGATCCATGAGCTGGTATATTATCCGGTATTAAAGCAGATTCTTGAGGAAAATGCCGGAGCGGACGCCGATACTCTGAAAAACGAGATCCGCAAAAACGTCAGCGATCTGGTTCCGAAACATATCACGAAGGAAGATATTTTTGCTTCCATTAACTATAATATGCATCTGGAATGGGGCATTGGCAGCGACGACGATATTGACCATCTGGGCAACCGGCGTATCCGGGCGGTCGGTGAATTGCTGCAGAACCAGTACCGGATCGGCCTCTCACGTCTGGAGCGTGTTGTGCGGGAACGTATGACGACGCAGGATTTAGAGGGGATTTCCCCGCAGAGCCTGATCAATATCAAACCGGTGACGGCGGCTGTCAAGGAATTTTTCGGTTCCTCCCAGCTGTCGCAGTTTATGGACCAGAACAATCCGCTCGGCGAGCTGACGCATAAGAGGCGTTTATCCGCGCTCGGTCCCGGCGGACTTTCGAGGGACCGCGCCGGATTCGAGGTGCGTGACGTGCATTATTCGCATTACGGCAGGATGTGTCCGATTGAGACGCCGGAAGGTCCGAACATCGGGCTGATCAACTCGCTGGCATGTTATGCGCGCATTAATGAATATGGTTTTGTAGAGGCGCCGTACCGCAAGATCGATAAATCCGATCCGAAAAATCCGCGCGTCACAGATGAGGTTGTCTACATGACGGCGGATGAAGAGGACAATTACCATGTGGCGCAGGCAAATGAAAAGCTGGATGCGGAAGGGCATTTTGTGCGCAATTCCGTATCCGGCCGTTATCTGGAGGAAACGCAGGAATACGATAAGACCATGTTTGATTATATGGACGTTTCCCCGAAGATGGTGTTCTCTGTCGCGACGGCGCTGATCCCGTTTCTGCAGAATGACGATGCGAACCGCGCATTGATGGGATCGAATATGCAGCGTCAGGCAGTGCCGCTGCTTACGACGGAAGCCCCGGTGGTCGGAACGGGCATGGAGCCGAAAGCCGCGGTTGACTCCGGCGTGTGCGTGGTCGCGGAAAAGGCGGGGACGGTAGAAAGCTCTGTATCAAACGAGATCCGGGTAAAAAATGACGACGGGACCATGAGCACATACCGCCTGACGAAGTTTTCCAGAAGCAACCAGAGCAACTGCTATAACCAGCGCCCGATCGTATTTAAAGGCGAGCATGTAGAAAAAGGGGAAGTCATTGCGGACGGCCCTTCTACGTCGCAGGGCGAGCTGGCGCTTGGGAAAAACCCGCTGATCGGGTTTATGACATGGGAAGGCTATAATTATGAGGACGCGGTATTATTGAGCGAGCGTCTGGTGCAGGACGACGTGTATACGTCGATCCATATCGAAGAATACGAGGCGGAAGCGCGCGACACCAAGCTCGGGCCGGAAGAGATCACAAGGGATGTGCCGGGCGTGGGCGACGACGCGTTAAAAGATCTGGACGAGCGGGGAATTATCCGTATCGGCGCGGAAGTGCGGGCGGGGGATATCCTGGTCGGCAAGGTGACGCCAAAGGGCGAGACGGAGCTGACGGCGGAAGAGCGTCTGCTGCGCGCGATCTTCGGTGAAAAAGCGAGGGAAGTGCGGGATACGTCCCTGAAGGTTCCGCATGGAGAATACGGCATTGTCGTAGACGCGAAAGTGTTTACAAGGGACAACGGGGACGAACTTTCACCGGGCGTAAATCAGGCGGTCCGCATCTATATCGCGCAGAAACGTAAGATTTCCGTCGGCGATAAGATGGCCGGCCGGCATGGGAACAAGGGTGTTGTCTCGCGCGTCCTTCCGGTGGAGGATATGCCGTTTCTGCCGAACGGGCGGCCGCTGGATATCGTGCTGAACCCGCTGGGCGTGCCGTCCCGTATGAATATCGGGCAGGTGCTTGAGATCCATTTAAGCCTTGCGGCAAAAGCGCTTGGCTTTAACATAGAAACGCCGGTGTTTGACGGCGCGAAGGAAGTCGACATCCAGGATACGCTGGAACTGGCAAATGATTATGTAAACAGTACATGGGAAGAATTTGAAGAAAAATATAAAGACGTTCTCCTGCCGGAGGTGATGCAGTATCTGTATGACCACAGGGAGCACAGGGAGCTTTGGAAAGGCGTCCCGATCTCGCGCGATGGGAAAGTGCGGCTGCGCGACGGCCGTACCGGAGAGTATTTTGATTCTCCGGTAACGATCGGGCATATGCATTACTTAAAACTGCACCATCTGGTAGACGATAAGATCCATGCGCGTTCGACCGGCCCGTATTCGCTGGTAACGCAGCAGCCGTTAGGCGGTAAGGCGCAGTTTGGCGGACAGCGTTTCGGCGAGATGGAAGTATGGGCGCTCGAAGCCTATGGCGCATCGTATACCCTGCAGGAGATCCTGACGGTAAAATCCGATGACGTCGTAGGGCGCGTAAAGACCTACGAAGCGATTATTAAAGGCGATAATATTCCTGAACCGGGCATTCCGGAGTCGTTTAAGGTGCTTTTGAAGGAGCTGCAGTCTTTGGGGCTCGATGTAAAAGTGCTGGATGAAAACCGGAATGAAGTGGAACTGATGGAAACAAGTGAATATGGAAATACGGATCTGAATTCGATCATTTCCGGCGATAAGGATTTTGCGTTTGAGGACAGCGAGTCTTTCAGCAAGATGGGCTTTAGCAAGAAAGAATTTGACGCGGACAGTGAAGAGCTTGTGGACGCGGAGGACGATGAGCCGGAAGAGGACGACGATCTGTTATATATGGATGACTTTGATGAAGGTTCTGATGAAGAATAGAAGGGAGTGCCGTAATGCCTGAAATAATTAAACAAGAAACGTATCAGCCGATTCAGTTTGACGCGATCCAGATTGGCCTTGCTTCCCCGGAAAAGATCAGGGAATGGTCAAGGGGCGAGGTAAAAAAACCGGAAACGATCAATTACCGTACTCTGAAACCGGAAAAAGACGGCCTGTTCTGTGAAAAGATCTTCGGGCCGAGCAAGGACTGGGAGTGCCATTGCGGGAAATATAAAAAGATCCGTTATAAGGGCGTTGTCTGCGACCGCTGCGGCGTGGAGATCACGAAGGCAAGCGTCCGCCGGGAGCGCATGGGACATATCGAACTGGCTGCGCCGGTATCCCATATCTGGTATTTTAAAGGCATTCCAAGCCGTATGGGGCTGATTCTGGATCTGTCGCCGCGTACATTGGAAAAGGTATTGTACTTTGCATCTTATATTGTGCTGGACGGCGGCACGACGGATCTGTCTTATAAACAGGTGCTTTCTGAAAATGAGTACCAGGAGGCGCGGGAAAAATACGGCAGCGCGTTCCGCGTCGGGATGGGCGCGGAAGCTATTTTGGAGCTTTTGCAGGCGATCGACCTCGAAAAAGATTCCGCCGTATTAAAAGCGGGCTTAAAGGACGCGAGCGGGCAGAAACGCGCAAGGATCATTAAAAGGCTGGAAGTCGTGGAGGCGTTCCGCGAGTCGGGCAACAGGCCGGAGTGGATGATCATGACGGTTGTGCCGGTTATTCCGCCGGATCTGCGCCCGATGGTGCAGCTGGACGGCGGTCGTTTTGCAACGAGCGATCTGAATGATCTGTACAGGAGGATCATCAACCGCAACAACCGTCTGCGGAGGCTTTTGGAGCTCGGCGCGCCGGATATTATTGTGCGCAATGAGAAGCGTATGCTGCAGGAGGCCGTAGACGCGCTGATCGATAACGGCAGGCGCGGCCGTCCGGTGACAGGGCCGGGCAACCGCGCGCTGAAATCGCTGTCTGATATGCTGAAAGGGAAATCAGGGCGTTTCCGCCAGAATCTGCTCGGAAAACGTGTGGATTATTCAGGGCGTTCCGTTATTGTCGTGGGGCCGGAACTGAAAATTTACCAATGCGGCCTGCCAAAAGAAATGGCGATCGAACTGTTCAAGCCGTTTGTTATGAAAGAGCTGGTTTCCAACGGGACGGCGCATAATATCAAGAGCGCGAAGAAGATGGTAGAGCGTCTGCAGACGGAAGTGTGGGACGTTCTGGAAGAAGTCATCAAGGAGCATCCGGTGATGTTAAATCGCGCCCCGACGCTGCACCGTCTCGGCATCCAGGCGTTTGAGCCGATCCTTGTCGAAGGCAAGGCGATCAAGCTGCATCCGCTTGTATGTACGGCTTATAATGCGGATTTCGACGGCGACCAGATGGCGGCGCACCTGCCGTTGTCACAGGAAGCGCAGGCGGAATGCCGCTTTATGCTGCTCTCCCCGAATAACCTGTTAAAGCCTTCGGACGGCGGTCCGGTGGCGGTTCCTTCCCAGGATATGGTGCTTGGCATTTATTATCTGACGCAGGAGCGTCCCGGCTCCAAGGGGGAAGGGAACTACTATAAAAATGTGAACGAGGCAATCCTGGCCTATGAAAATCAGGCGTGTACGCTCCACAGCCGGATCCATGTGCGCGTGAGCAAGACGATGCCGGACGGGACTGTGAAAACAGGGACGATCGAGTCTACGGTCGGCAGGTTTATTTTTAATGAGATCATTCCGCAGGATCTGGGCTTTGTAGACAGGAGCGATCCGGATAACGCCCTGCTGCTGGAAGTCGATTTCCATGTGGCAAAGAAGCAGTTAAAGCAGATTCTGGAAAAGGTCATCAATGTGCATGGCGCGACAAGGACGGCGGAAGTGCTGGATGATATTAAGTCCATGGGGTATAAATATTCCACAAAGGCGGCGATGACGGTTTCGATTTCCGATATGACTGTGCCGCCGCAGAAGCCGGAATTGATCGACGCGGCGCAGAATACGGTGGACCGGATCACGAAGCAGTATAAGCGCGGCCTGATCACAGAGGAGGAGCGTTATAAGGAAGTCGTAGAAGTCTGGAAGGAAACAGACGATGAACTGACGCATGCGCTGCTGTCAGGGCTGGATAAATATAACAATATCTTTATGATGGCGGACTCCGGCGCCCGCGGTTCTGACAAGCAGATCAAGCAGCTTGCCGGTATGCGCGGACTGATGGCGGATACGACCGGACGTACGATTGAGATGCCAATCAAGTCCAATTTCCGCGAGGGGCTGGACGTTTTGGAATATTTCATGTCTGCGCATGGCGCGAGGAAAGGGATGTCCGATACGGCGCTCCGTACGGCCGATTCCGGATACCTGACAAGGCGTCTTGTCGATGTGTCGCAGGAACTGATCGTCCGCGAGTCGGACTGTAACGAGGGCAAAGACCGCGAGATACCGGGCATGGTCGTTACGGCGTTCGTAGATGGCAAAGAAGAGATTGAGAGCCTGCAGGAGCGTATTACGGGACGTTTCTCCTGCGAGACGATTTATGATAAAGACGGCAATGTGCTGGTAAAGGCAAACCATATGATTACGCCGAGACGCGCGGCAAGGATTATGAGCATTGGCGTGGACGGCAGGGGCGAGCCGATTACCAGGGTAAAGATCCGCACGATTTTGACCTGCCGTTCCCATGTCGGCGTCTGCGCGAAATGCTATGGCACGAATATGGCGACCGGGCAGTCTGTGCAGGTGGGCGAGGCGATCGGCATTATTGCCGCGCAGTCAATCGGTGAGCCGGGCACCCAGCTTACGATGCGTACGTTCCACTCCGGCGGCGTTGCGGGGGACGACATTACACAGGGTCTTCCGCGTGTCGAGGAGCTTTTTGAGGCGAGGAAGCCGAAAGGGCTTGCAATCATTACGGAGTTCAGCGGCATTGCCACGATCAAGGATACAAAGAAAAAACGTGAAGTCATCGTGACAAATCCGGCGGACGGCGAGACAAAGACGTATCTGATCCCGTATGGTTCCAGGATTAAGATCATGGACGGCGCGGAGCTGGAGGCGGGCGATGAGCTTACGGAAGGTTCGGTAAACCCGCATGATATCCTGAAGATCAAAGGCGTGCGCGCCGTACAGGATTACCTGCTGCGCGAGGTGCAGCGCGTGTACCGTCTGCAGGGCGTGGATATCAATGACAAGCATATTGAAGTCATTGTGCGCCAGATGTTAAAGAAGATCCGGATTGAAAATAACGGGGATTCGGATTTCCTGCCGGGCACGCTGGTGGATAACCTGGAATTTGAGGAGATGAATGAACGGCTGATCGAGCAGGGGCTCGAACCGGCGGAGGGCGCACAGGTGCTGCTTGGCATCACGAAGGCGTCGCTGGCGACCAATTCCTTCCTGTCGGCGGCTTCTTTCCAGGAAACGACGAAGGTTTTGACCGAGGCGGCGATTAAAGGAAAGATCGATCCGCTCATCGGCTTGAAGGAAAATGTCCTGATCGGTAAGCTGATCCCTGCGGGAACAGGCATGAACCGTTACCGCAGCATCAAGCTGGATTCTGACCTGAATATGCAGGAGGAGCTGTTTGGCGAAGATGCATTCTCAGATGAAAATGGGGATGAAAATGCAGAAGCGGATGGAGAGGCGTCCGAGGCGGCGGAAACGGACGGGGAAGCGGACGCATATGATGCGGAGGCGGACGGTGACGACGCTTATTATGAAGAATCCGGGGAAGACGACGGATATTCTGAGGACGCGGAAGAAACAGCCGCGTTTCCGGAGGACGACGGAGAAGAGATACCGGAGCTTTATGAAGCGGAAGACGATGAACCGGAACCGGAAGAGGAACTGCAGTTGATTGAATAGTTACGGATAAGTGTCGGTTGGAAACAATCGGTTAGAAAAGTGCGGCATATCTGCTGTTTGGCAGATGGCCGCGCTTTTTTAGGGTTTATTTGTTTTTTCAGATGTGCTATCATGTTTGCATATGAAGCTGTTTTGCAACAAAGGAAATATCTGAAAAAGGAAAATGGCAGTATGTGACAATGAAAAAATGTTTGATATGACTGGCAACTGTTATGTATGGGGTGGAAATTATGTCAAAGAAAATATTTTTGGTTATATTTACGGTTTTGGGAATTGCTGTGTGTGCGGCGGGGGTTTTTGTTATGATTGCCGTTCACCGGAAATCAGATGCCATAGCGGATTTTTCATATAATAAGGACGGTACGGTGACGCTGGGAGAAGGCTATGTTGCGCATGGGTTTTATACGATGGATGAGGAACTGGTTGATGCGGGCGGTCAGGTGGTTTGTGAGAATGGCCGTATTTGCGGGCAGATCCACTTTCAGCAGAATGCGGATGCTTCCAATTACGGCCTGCTTCTTTTGTGTGATTTCAGGCAGCAGGAGTTTTATGTGGAGGGGGAGGCATACCGGTTTTACCGTTTTTCCCTGGAGGGGGATACGGAAGTGCGGATCCCTATTGAGCTTCCGGTAGATGACGCGGCATATGAGATGGCGTATCTGATTGTTCCGGAGCCGGATGAAAAGGAAGAGGAATTTTTCAACGGGGAAGATATCAGATGGGATTTTATGCAGGCAATGCAGGCAAATGTATATACCAGCCGCTTTATCATTGCGGACGAAAATGGAATGACGGGACAGGAGCCGGATCGAGTATATGTGGATGCGTCGCGGCTTGCGAAAATAGATCAGAGGGCAGTGTTTGATGTGGTAAAAAGCGCGGATGACATATCGGTTTTTCCGTCGGCAAAAGGACATGGCAAGGCTGGCCTGCTGATGGGGGAAGCGCTGGATAAAAAGGCGTGGGCGGTCATTGCGTTTTGCGATTGGGAGCAGGTTGAGGTAAAGGATGGCGATCTGGTGCGCTATTACAGCAGCGCAGATGGCGGCGGCAGCCGTTATGAGGAGATCACGCTTCCGGATGTGGAGGAGGATGCGGTTTATCAGGCATTTGCTTATGGGCTGTCGGATCGTTCTTCTATTTTGGTTTTTCCGTCGTTTCGGATCAAATTGAATCGTTGCTATGAGCGGCCGGCAGGCCGTGAATAGGAATCGTCAATTACGATTTGCCGAATCGTGATTGACGATTCCTCGTTTTAGCGTTATGCTATATGTATCGTAAATCGTTATTCTGAGGACGCGGAAGAAACAGCCGCGTTTCCGAAGGACAACGGGGAAGAGATACCGGAGCTTTATGGGGCGGAAGACGATGAACCGGAACCGGAAGAAGAGTTGCAGTTGATTGAATAAGTGTTTTGAGTGGAGAGTCGAAAAGCTCTCCACTTTGAGCAGATGCAGGAGGTTGTTGATTTTTTAAGCATAATGTAGTGTGTGAACTGTTACTGACAATGCAAAATATTTGTAATGTAGTGTTGTAATATCTGTCTGATTGCAGTATAATAACATGCGGCTGTAAAGTACAGGAAACATATGCGGATTGCAGTTAAAACAAGGGCAAAGGACAGCAAAAGCATGGATGCAAATATATTTGATTATCTGGAACTGGAACCCCAAACCCCGGAAAAAGGGGCGTCGGAAATTTTGTTGGACGGGTATGGCAAAACCGCGCAGCGGGAGTTATATCAGAAGGTGACTGCGGTAGGCGCGTACCTGAAAAATCAGGGTTTTTACAACCGGCCGATAGCAGTCGCCGCGGCGCATAGGGCGGAAACGGTTATATTGTATCTGGGCATTCTGGCAAGCGGCAATTATTATATCCCGATTGCGCCGGATATGCCGCGGGAAAGATTTTATAAAATCTGTAAACTGGCGGGGATAACACTGGTTCTTGGCAGCGGGGATGCGTTGCCCGAACATATAACAAATGGCAGGGATGTCAGTTATCAGGCGTATGAAAAAATCCATTCGTCAGACGTATGCGGGGAAACAGCGGAAGAATTAAAGTCCGTCAGGCGGAGCCTGCCTGACGATGCGCCGATGTATATTATTTTTACATCCGGTTCGACCGGAGAGCCGAAAGGGATCGTTAAAACGCATGAAGGCATGATCAGTTTCCTGAATGCGTATATTCAGGAATTTGGGTTCCGGCAGGAAGACTGTCTGGCAAACCAGACGCCGTTTTATTTTGATGCATCGGCAAAGGATATTTATCTGGCGTTAAAAATAAAATGCCGGTTACATATTTTAGAAGAAAAATGGTTTGTAAGGCCGCTGGAATTGGCGGAGTATCTACGGGATGAGCATATTACGGTTATCCAGTGGGTGCCGTCCGCGCTCAGTATGCTCTCGCAGTTTCGGGTCTTTCAGCATGTGCAGCTGCCGGAACTGCGCATGGTTTTGTTTGTCGGGGAAGTTTTTCCGGTAAAACAGCTCAGGATATGGATGGAGGGCGTTCCGGACGCAGAATATATCAACCTTTACGGCGCGTCTGAAATGGCAGGCGTCTGCGCTTTTTACCGCGTGGAAAAGCTGGAGGAAGGGCAGCTGGAAATACCGGTCGGGCGTCCGATGAAAAACAGCGAAATTTACCTGTTGGATGAAAACGGGCTGATTACAGATCCCGGCCGTACCGGGGAACTGTACGTCAGGAGCAAGGCGGTTGCAGCGGGTTATCTGCATGACGCGGAACGTACAAAGGAAGTGTTTGTATCCCGGCCGCTTCCGCAGCTTCCGGAGGGGAGATATTACCGCAGCGGCGATCTGGCGAAATACCGTGCGGACGGAGAACTGGTCTTTGTGTCCCGGAGAGATTATCAGGTGAAGCATATGGGGCATCGGATTGAGCTGGGAGAAATTGAGTCGGCGGCGCAGACAATGGAAGAGATCCACAATTGCTGCTGCCTGTTTGAAAAGAAAAAGCTGATCCTGTTTTATGAAGGATCCTGTGAAAAAGCGCAGGCAAGCCGTTATCTGAAGAAAAAACTGGCGGCCTATATGCTGCCGAATAAGCTCGTGAAGCTTGAGCAGTGGCCGTTAAATGCAAATGGGAAAGTGGACAGGGTACAGCTGAAGAAGTGTTTATAGGCAGGGATACAGGAGAGGAGCATTAGGCATGGATGAGATTTTAAGCATTTTGCAGGAATTGCATGATGATGTGGATTTTGAAAAAGAAGAGAAATTAGTAGATGATAAGATTCTGGATTCTTTTGATCTGATTACATTGGCGTCAGAGCTGTGCGATGCATTTGATATAGAGATCACCGCAAAGGAATTTATTCCGGAGAATTTTAATTCCGTACAGGCGCTGTGGCGGATGGTGCAGGAATTAATGGGCGAGTAAAACCGGAGGGAAGGGCATGTTATTTACTTCATATGAATTTGTCGGTTTTCTGCTTGTTTGTTTTTTCCTGTATTATCTGATCCCCAAACGGTTTCAGTGGATTCTGCTGCTGATCGCGAGCTGGTATTTTTACTTTCAGGGTGGCGTCTGGTATCCGCTGTTTTTGTTTTTTACGTCGCTTACGGTTTACCTGACCGGACGCCGGCTTGCGCAGATCGGACAGGAGCAGGAGGCGTATCTGAGGCAGCATCAGATGGATCGCGATGAAAAAAAGGCATATAAGAAAAGCATAAAGGCGAGAATGAAACGCTGGATGCTTCTCTGCCTGCTGGCGAATCTTGCGGTTCTTGCGGTGTTAAAATATTGCAACTTTGCAATAGAAAATATCAACCGTTTATTATATATTGCAGGCACAGAGTATGAGATTACATATCTGGATCTGCTCCTTCCGATCGGAATTTCTTTTTATACCTTTCAGGCGCTGGGGTATCTGCTGGATGTTTACTGGCAGAAGATACCGGCGCAGAAAAACTTTTTTAAATTTGCGCTGTTTTTATCGTTTTTCCCTCAGATGAGCCAGGGCCCGATCAGCCGGTATTCAGATCTGTCGCAGACGCTGTATGAAGAACACGCCTTTGACTGGCGCAATATACGGTTCGGACTGGAGCGGATTCTCTGGGGATATTTTAAAAAACTGGTCATAGCGGATCGGCTTTATCCGGCGGTCAGCTATATTACCGGAGATCCGGAGTATTATACGGGCGCGTTTGTTTTTGTCGGGATTATTTTTTATGCGGTTCAGCTTTATGCGGACTTTACCGGAGGGATTGATATCACGATCGGCGCCGCGCAGGTTTTTGGCGTCCGGATCAGGGAAAATTTTGAACGTCCGTTTTTTGCAAAAAATATTGAAGAGTATTGGCGCAGATGGCATATTTCCATGGGTACATGGTTTCGGGATTATGTCTTTTATCCGTTGAGCCTGAGCAGGCCGATGAAAAACCTGACGACTTTTACGAGAAAACATTTTGGCATAAAAATCGGAAAAAGAAGCGCGGTCTATGCGTCGACGCTGACCGTATGGCTGGCTACGGGTATCTGGCATGGCGCAAGCTGGAACTATGTTATGTGGGGGCTGATGAATGGCGTTGTCATACTGGCTTCGCAGGAACTGGAACCGCTTTATAAGCGGTTTCATAAAAGGTTTCCGGGCTTAAAGGAAAAGAGGGCATATGCCGCATTTGAAACAGTTCGCACATTTCTGCTGATGGGCTGCCTGCGTTTGTTTGACAATTATCAGGATGTCAAAACGGCGTTCGGGGCATTCCTGCATATGTTTACGCAGTTTGACTTGTCGATGCTGAATGCGGAGGAATTTTCCTATCTGGATCTGACGGGCGCGGATTATCTGATCGTCCTGTTTGGCGCGCTGCTGATGTTTGCGGTCAGCATGATCCAGCGCAGGGGCAGCGTTCGGGAATACATTGCGGCAAAGCCTTATCCGGTTCGGTATATGGTGTTTGCATTATTGTTTTTCAGCGTTATACTGTTTGGCGCATACGGGATTGGTTATGATTCGTCACAGTTTATATATAATCAGTTCTGATGAAGGATGAAAGAGATGAAAAAATGGAAAAAAACAGCAGCGGCGCTGTTGTCAGCCGCTGTTGCCGTTGCTGCTTTTGCAGGGCTGCAGCGGCTTGTAATGCCAAAATATGTAGATGATATTCTGGAAGGCGCTTTTATTGAAGAATATTACAAAGAAACAACGGACCATGATGTGATCTTTGTCGGCGACTGTGAGGTGTATGAGAACTTCAGCCCGATCGCATTATGGCGGGATTACGGGATCACGAGTTATATCCGCGGGAGCGCGCAGCAGCTTGTCTGGCAGTCTTATTATCTGCTGGAAGATACGCTGCGGTACGAGACGCCGAAGGCAGTCGTCTATAATGTGCAGTCTATGGTGCATAATGAGCCGCAGAGGGAAGAATATAACCGCATGACGCTGGACGGGATGCGGTGGTCGGCGAGCAAAGTAAAGAGCATATTTGCATCTATGACGGAAGAAGAGCATTTTCTGGACTATGCATTCCCGCTCTTCCGGTACCATGAAAGGATCACTGAGCTGAAAAAGGCGGATCTGCAATATTACTTTGAAAAGAAGAAAGTGACGCATAACGGATATTATATGCGCGTTGACCAGATGCCTTTTGAAGAGCCGCTCGCAGAAGATGAGCCGGAAGATTATACGTTTGGCGATAACGCTTACGCTTATCTGGAAAAGATGCGGGAGCTTTGTGAAGAAAAAGGGATTCAGCTGGTTCTGATCAAAGCGCCGAGCCTTTCGCCGGTCTGGTATGATGCGTATGAGCGGCAGATTGATGCATATGCAAAGGAACATGGCCTGCTGTATATCAATTACCTTGATTTGGTAAATGAGCTGGGAATCGACTATGAAACAGACACTTATGACGGCGGGCTGCATATGAACCTGTACGGGGCGGAGAAATTATCTGCGCATATTGGAAATGTACTGGCCGGGCAGTGCGGCGTTCCAGACAGAAGGGAGGACAGGGAGCTTGCAGAAGTATGGGAAGAAAAGTCGCAGTTTTATGACCGTATGATTCAGGATCAGAAAAAGGAACTGGAAGAATACGGTGAGATCATTCATTATTAATTTTTTAAAAAGGAGAAAAATATGAAGAATCAGAGATTTATCAGTAAAATTGTTGTGATGGCAGTGTGCCTGACATTGGCGCTTACGTTTGTTTTTACAGATACGGCAAATGCGGCGCCGAAAGGCTATGGGTTTACTTATAAGGGCGTAACTGTTTATATGGATTCCAAGGCGGACAAGCTGCTGAAAAAAGCCGGAAAACCAAAAAAGAAAACAGAGTCCAAAAGCTGCGCCTATGACGGGATGGACCGCACGTATACCTATCAGGATCTGGTGATAAAGACCTATTCAAACAGTGCAAAAGGCGCGGAATATATCAACAGCATTGAGCTGCTGACGTCAAAAGTAAAAACGAAAGAAGGCATTAAGGTCGGAAGCGCAAAAAACGCTATGATCAAGGCTTATGGCAATGGCAAATCACAGTTTGGCGTATATACATATACGAAAGGCAAGTGTAAACTGATGATTGAGCTGGACAGCAGGAATAAAGTCAGCAAAATTACTTATCTTGCGAAATAAGCGGGGAATAAGTCATGAAAAAAATGAAAAAGCTGTTTGCGGCTGCGCTGTTTTTAGGCAGTTTGTGCCTGTTTCTGCCGATGCAGTTATCCGGCATACAGGTCTCGGCAAAACGTCTGCCGGTTTCTGTTTCCGGCGATACGGTAAAGGTTGGGAAAACATTACAGATAACTTCAAAAATAAAAGATGTTTACTGCTCTTCCAGCGATACGTCAGTCGCAACGGTCAGTGAGACGGGGCGTATAACCGGAAAGAAGGAAGGAAAAGCAATTATCCGCGTAAAGAAAAAAGGGTATGATGCGGTGAAATTTCCGGTTACGGTCACAAAAAACGGAAGATATCCGTCCATACCGGTCACGCTGGATGAAACAGTGACTGCATTAGCGGGACACAGCGCATTTATTACAGCAAAAGTTACGAACCATTCCAAAACCGGAGCCATACGGAAAATTGTGTATGAGTACCAGGCGGTTATCTGGCATAAGACGGAAGCAGAGGATATATCCGTACAGGACGGAGCGGATGATGGGCAGAAACAGCCGGAAACGGATGCAGGATGGGAGAAAGAAAAAAAGACTGTAAAAGTCCGGATTTCTGGAATTGCAGCCGGAAAATCAAAAAAAGTCCGGGTGGACGGGGATTTTGGCGATGCGAAGAAGCTTACGCTTACTTTAAAATCCGTCAAGCTCTACACCGGAAAGCTTTTGCTCAGTTATAATATCCCAAAAGATAAGATGTCTATGCAGTGGGGCGTAAAGGATAAGAAAGCGCCTGTCATTACCGGATGGACGGGAAAGGACAGCTATAATGCGAAAGATGTGTATATGGTTGTCTATCCGGATAAAAAATATGACCTGGCAAAATATGTAGAAGCTATAGACGACCGGGATGGCAAAGTGGCGGTGCAGGTTGACGACAGCCGGATAAACTGGAAAAAGAAGGGTGTTTATACGATTGTCTTTACGGCTTCGGATCAAGCGGGAAATGAGGCAAGGGCAAAGGCGAAAGTGCAGGTGCGCACCGTAAGCGATCTGGATCAGATGGCGGATTCTATTTTATCGGGCATTGTCAAAGATTCATGGACAGACCAGAAAAAGGCAGAAGCGATCTATCGCTATGTAAGGCAGAATTATGTTTATGTAGACAGCAACGACCATGCGAACTGGGAAAATTCCGCATTGTATGGCCTGCGGTATAAGAGCGGGAACTGTTTTGTGTTTTATTCTGTCTCAAGGCTGCTGCTGACGCGCTGCGGCATTCCGAATATTGAAGTAAAGCGCTCCGCAGGCAGCACGCACGGGCATTGGTGGAATTATGTGTATGTGAAAGGCGGATGGTATCATTTTGACACTACGCCAAGACGTATAAAAGCGACGTTCTGTCTTGTTACGGACAGCCAGCTGACGGCATACTCTAATGCGGCGGGTAACAGCCATATCTGGGACAAGACGATAATACCGAAAGGCGCTGTGAAGGAGATCAGCGCGATCGGGTGGGGCAGGAATTAAAAATCTGTAATCGGTTGAAAAACAGTGTAATGGTG
>CANQQG010000060.1 GCA_947625875.1 uncultured Lachnospiraceae bacterium | reverse complement strand
CAGATGAGATATGTGATCGAGGAGCCGAAAACGGAAAGCGGCGTTCGCTATGTTCCTATGACGGAGGAAGTGGCAGCGTGTTTTCACAGGATTATTGTCAAACGGGAGACGCCTAAAGTGGAGCCTATGGTAGACGGCTATGTCCGGTTCCTGTGTCTGGATAAGAATAATATGCCGCTGGTTGCCCTTCATTGGGAGAAATATTTTCAACATATTTGTGAGAAGTACAATAGTATTTATAAGGTGCAGATGCCGAAAGTAACTCCTCATGTATGCAGACACACTTTCTGCTCCAATATGGCGAAGTCTGGAATGAACCCCAAAACCTTACA
Source organism: uncultured Lachnospiraceae bacterium (assembly GCA_947625875.1). Lineage (GTDB taxonomy): Bacteria > Bacillota > Clostridia > Lachnospirales > Lachnospiraceae > Eubacterium_J. The sequence goes on along the minus strand of CANQQG010000060.1, from coordinate 16,344 downwards.
GTACATCATGGGACATTCAGACATCAGCGTAACGCTAAATGCTTATACTCATGTAAGTTTTGCTGATGCGAAGGAGGAACTGCGCCGGATAGCAAACAACTGAAAAACTCATTGGTAAAGCGTTTCCTTTTACCAATGAATTTACCAATTTTGCAGGGACAAATATGAGAAAGTATAAGACGATTTGAGAAAATACTTTGGAAAGACGTCATTTGAGGATCGCTTACAAACCCTGCAAAATCAAGCATTTGAGAAAAACACAGGACTTATAAGGAGTTTCAGGAAAATGATAAAAATACTTTTCATCTGTCACGGCAACATCTGCCGCAGCCCAATGGCAGAATACATTATGAAAGATTTAGCCAAAAAACAAAACTGCACAGCCGACTTCGAGATCGCCTCTGCGGCGACCAGCACAGAGGAACTGGGCAATCCGGTTTATCCGCCTGCCAAAGCCGAGCTGCGGCGGCATGGCGTCAGCTGCGAAGGCCATCACGCAAGGCAGGTGACACGTGCGGATTATGAATATTATGATTATCTGATCGTGATGGACAGCATGAATGTCCGGAATCTAAAACGCATTATCGGCAGCGATCCGCTTGGAAAAGTAAGTAAACTGCGCGATTATACGGATACGCCGGGGGATATCGCGGACCCGTGGTATACGGGCGCATTTGACGAAGTATACGGGCAGATTTTGGACGGCTGCATGGCGCTTTTGCAGAAATTTCATAAAAAAGACACAAATGTCTGATAGAATAAGCGATATATATGCATAATGGAGGAAAAACATATGAAGAGAAAACTATTTGCCGGATTGCTGGCGTTTGCCGTCGCATGGCTGCCCGCGGCGGAGTCAGCGGCTGTTTACGCCGCGCAGCAAAACGAGCCGGCGGAGATTCCGGAATTGGAAGCCGGAACGTATGTAAAGGGCGAGGCGCTTGTGTCCATGACGACGACAGAAGCCGCGGCGCTTACAAAAGAAGGCAGCGTGAGCTTTGATAAAGATATTCAGGTTGTGGACTGCTGGGATTTTGGCGCGGCGGAGGGAGAGCCGTCAGAAGGCGTACAGGATTATGTGGCGCTGCTGAAGTCGGAAAAATATACGACAGAAGAATTGATGGAGATCGCGTCCGAGCGGTATTATGTGGATGAAGTCAGCCCGAATAGCTATGCAACACTCTGCAGTAATACAAACGATGAATTTTCCGCATATCAGTGGTATCTGGATGGGGAGGATGCGATCAGCGCAAACAGCGAAGGGGTGCGGTATTCAAAATCATCTTTGAAAACCGGAAACAACGCGGTTGTCGCCGTTGTCGATACGGGCGTAGATTATACCAATCCCGAGCTGCAGTCTTCCATGTGGGAGAATCCGTATAAGGGAAAAGGGCTGCAGGGAACCTGCGGTTATGATTTTGCGGATAAAGACGACGATCCGTTGGACGAGCATGGGCATGGGACGCACTGCGCGGGCATAATCGCGGCGCAGACAAATAACGGGACAGGGATCAGCGGGCTCTGCGACGCAAAGATCATGGCTTTAAAAGTGGTAAACAGTAATGATGAAAAACTTGAGACGGCGAGCATTGTCGCTGCGTTTGAATATATTGTCCGCGCGCAGTCGCTGGGTGTAAACATCGCGGCGGTCAACTGCTCCTGGGGCGGCGGATATGACGTTGGAAATCTGTTGGAAAGCCTTATCAATAAAATCGGAAGAAATGGGGCGCTGACTGTTTTTGCCGCAGGGAATGATTCGGTCAATTGGGACGCTGTATATGAAAACAGGCTGGAGACCCCGTATGATATTGACAGTCCTTATGTGGTCATTGTCGGGGCGAGCAATGAAAAAGACCGCCGGGCGTTTTATTCCGACTATGGAAAAAAGACCGTAGATTTATTTGCTCCGGGGAGCAATATTTTATCAACGGTGCAGACGCAGCATTTTTTCCCGCAGATTTACAACCGTATCCGGCGGATGCAGGCGACCAGTTATTATAATGCGGTAAGCGATATTGCGGGTTTATATACGGCGTCTGAGATCGATGGGATTGAGACGCATTATAAAGCTTCGATTGATTATACGGGCGACCAGGGTTATCCGGATAATGAAAACGGCAGCATTTATTTCCGCGTGAAGTATGACTCGGGATTTCTTTACGGTTCCGACGGCGGCGCAGCGGAAGATTCCGCCTATATCTATCTGGACGTCACCGATATGAACCTGAATCCGTCAGCAACTTATTATGTCAGTCTTCTGCTTGCGACCGATGAGGGACAGGCGGATCCGGACTGGTCTTTTGTGGAAAAAGTCAGTACGGAAAAAGAGTCCCGTTTTGTTACAGTGGGCGGAAAGACATATTTAAGGATCATTGGCATCCAGACGACGAGTCGGGAAGAAACGGCGTATTACATAGATGATATTGCAGTGTCCACAGCGGATCCGGATACGTCGCAGCTTGAAAAATACGACATCATGTCAGGCTCTTCCATGGCGGCGCCAATGGTATCGGCCGCTGCGGCGATTCTTGTATCCGCCAACCCGCGTATCAGCGCGGATAAAATACAGGCGCAGCTTTTAAAGTGCGTCCGTACGGTGAGCGGGCTGAAAAACGCCTGTATTACAGGCGGGATACTGGATATGTCCAAATTGTCCGTCCTTGCGGCAAAACTCACGCTGAACCGTACATCGGCGACAGTCCGGTATGGGAGAACTCTGCAGCTGCGGGCAAAGATCACGCCGTCAAATGTAAAAAATGCAAAAGTAAGATGGGTGTCGGGAAATACGAAATATGCGGTGGTAACTTCCAGTGGAAAAGTCAAAGTGCGCAAAGCAGGCATCGGGAAAACCGTAAAGATTACGGCGGTTACTACCGATGGGACGGGTTTGAAAAAGACCTGTAAAATAAAAATACTCAGTGCAAAAAAGAAATAATGAAAGAAAGCAGAGGCTGCCGCGGGAAGGAGTGGATTCCGGATGCGGCAGCCTCTTTTGATGCGCAGATTCAGGCAGAGAAAATGCGCAGCGGTTCGCCGTTATAACTTTTTTAACAGACGCTCCAGCGCATCGTTCGGGCCGACGACCATTAAATGTTCATCCGCATGGAAACGGTAGGAGGCGCTTGGCAGCAGTTTTACGCCTTCCGCAGTTTTGCAGCCCAGGATATTGATGCTGTATTTTGCGCGGATATCACATTCGATGATCGTCTTGCCGAGCCATTCTTTTAATGGCGGTATCTCGTAGATCGAGAAACCGTCGGCAAGTTCGATATAGTCAAAAATATGGTTTCCGGAAAACCGCACAGCCACTTTTTCCGCCACATCGCGGTCCGGATAGATGACTTCGTCCGCGCCGTTGCGCAGCAGGAACTTTGCGTGGATATCGCGGTTTGTCTCCGATACGATATATTTTGCGCCCAGGTCGCGCAGCTGGCTTGTGATTTCCAGGCTGTTCTGGAAATTTTCACTGATGCAGACAAAGCAGACGTCAAAATTTCCGACGCCGAGGCTTTTTAAGACTTTCAGGTCTGTGCAGTCGCCGATCTTGGCGCTTGTGGCAAGCGGGAGCAGGTCTTCCAGCGCAGCTTCGTTCTGGTCGACGATCATAATCTCATTGTTGCGCCCGGCGAGGTTCTTACAGAGATGGTATCCAAACTTTCCGGTTCCGATAATTAAAAATGATCTCATATTCTTTCCTTTCTGTTCATATTAACCGATATTGATAGTTTCAGTGGGCTGCATGACGGGCGACGGTTTTTTGCGGTCTGTAAATGAAAGCGCAAAGGAAAGGCCGCCAAGCCTGCCCATGTACATTAAAAAGATGATGATGAGTTTTGAGCAGACATTTAATCGCGGCGTCAGCCCGGTTGTCATGCCGACGGTGCTGATCGCGGATATGACTTCAAACAGTGTGTCGATCAATGGAAATCCCTGCATGGCGCAGATGATCATCGAAGCGGCGACTGCAAGAAACAGGTTCAGGCAAAAAACGGCGGATGCTTTGGTGATCGCGTCGTCCTCTAACCGGCGGCCAAAAATATTGCAGCCGTTTGTCCGCGTCAGCGTTGAGCGCAGGTATAAAAACAGTACAAAAACCGTCGTAACCTTGATCCCGCCTGCGGTGGAGCCGGAACCGCCGCCGATAAACATAAGGATAATGGTCAGCAGCTTGCCGGATTCTGTCAGGTCGGCATAAGAAATCGTATTAAAACCGGCTGTCCGCGGAGTTGCAGATGCAAACAGGGAGGCAAGGAGCTGTCCGCCCGCAGGCATTCCGGAGAGGATATTTTCTTTTTCAAGCAGGTAAAAAATAAATGCGCCGCCGAAAAACAGTAATGCGCTCGCGGACAACATCATCTTCGTGTGCAGCAGATATTTTTTTATATGCCATTTATTCTGGAACATATCTTCCCAGACGATAAACCCGATGCCACCCGTAAATATCAGCGCGATCAGGGTAAGAATGACGACCGGATGGTCGTAATAATTGCAAAAAGACGACTGCCCGAACTGTCCCATCAGGTCGAACCCCGCGTTGCAGAAGGCGGATACCGAGTGGAAAATGCCATAATAGACGCCGGCGGCAAGGCCCATGTCGGGAATAAAGCAAAGCGATAAAATAACTGCGCCGACGCCTTCAAACAGCAGCGTGGCGGTAATCACATGCTTCATCAGGTGCACAACGCCGCCGATATTCAGCGCGCTGACGCTTTCTTTTATCAGCCCGCGTGATTTCAGGCCGATCCTGCGCTGAAATAAAAGCGAGATCACGACGCCGATCGTGATAAAGCTCAAACCGCCGATCTGGATCAGGACAAGCAGCACCAGCTGCCCGAACAGGCTCCATTGTGTAAAGGTATCGGCGACGATCAGCCCGGTCACGCAGGACGCGCTTGTCGATGTAAACAGCGCGGTCAGAAAAGAGGCGGAATGTCCGTCCCGGCTTGAAACAGGCAGCATTAACAAAAGCGTGCCGGTCAGAATGAGCAGGAGGAATCCGCTTGCGATTTTCTGCATGTTTGACATGCTTTGGACTTTGATCAGATATTTTTGTGTCATACGATTGCTCCGTTATTTTCTTTAAAATGCATGATTTACGGGAAAACAGCGGTTCCTGAGGATAAAATGCGGAACAGCTATGGCTATTATAGGACAAAATGGGTATGGCGTCCAGAGAGAAAGTGGCGTGAACGATTATGCTGAATTTTACAGCAAATTAAAAATATTACTTGTGAATATGCGAAAAAGTGCATATAATAGTATTTATGTATGAATGTGGCGATGGGAGGAATGACAATGGGCGGCATTTTGGTGTGGGTATGTATTGTGATATTAATGTACGCTTTTTCCAGGAAGAATAAAGGGAAGAAGAAAAAACAGAATAACCCGCAGAAGAAAAAACAGAACCGCGCACAGAAAGGAAAACAGGCGGCGCCGTACGGTATGCCGCAAAACCGTCCCGTCCAGAGGCCGAAAGACGCAAAGCGGCAGGATATCCTTTCCCGCGCTTCCGCTCATGCGGCGGAAGATTTTTCGCATAATACATATGAAAAAGAAAAAGCGCATGAGCGTGAAAAACCGATCGGTATGCCGGATGACTGCGACCTGATGAAAGAGGTGCAGGATCTGATCGTGATGGGATATCAGGGGAAGATGCCGTATCAGCGGGATTTTATCGGAGAGGCGGAGGAGATGTTAAACCGTTATCTGGCGTAATGGATGCGGGTTTTACAAAAAAAATAACAAAAGGAAGTAATGTTTATGGACAGAATACCAAAGGCAGGAGAGTTTTACCGTTTTTTCAATGGAAATATATGCCAGGTGCTTACCATTGCGGAGCATGCGATCACAGAGGAAATGCTGGTCATATATCAGGCGATGTACGATAAATTTGAGGTCTACGCCATGCCGATGGCAAGATTTGTGAGCAGGGTGGATATGCGCAGGTATCCGCAGTCGCCGCAGGCGTATTATTTTGAAAAAATAGAAAGAAAGGATATCGGGAGCGCCGCGTCCGCTGCCGCAGAGCCGGAAGCGAAGCCGGAAAAAGCTGTGAGACCGGAAACAAAGCCGGAAGAATCAGCAGGACTGGAAACAAAGCTGAAAGAACCAGCGGGGGCGGAGCCGCCATGGAAAGCGCAGCCGGGGACAGAGCCGCCATCAGGAGCGGGCCAGGAACCGGATTCGTCATTGGGAGCGCAATCGGGGACGGAGCCGCCATCAGGAGCGGGCCAGGAACCGGAGCCGCCATTGGGAGCGCAGCCGGGGACGGAGCCGCCATCAGGAGCAAGCCAGGAACCGGAGCCGTCATTGAAAGCGCAAACAGGGACAGAAGCGTTAATAAAAGCAAATTTGGAACCGGAATCTCCATGGGAGACGAAACCGGAAGCGTCGCCGGAAATAAATCAGGGAACGGAAATGCCGATAAAAGCGCAGCCGGAACCGGAAATGCCGGCAGAGTCGGAAAGAAAAAAAGAAACGCCGCGGGAACCGCAGCGTGAGATCCCGCAGACAGAAGTAAAAAGCAGGACGGAGAGGAGCTTCTTTGGATTCCGCCGCCGCCAGATGGCGGAGCGCGAGCAGCGCAGGGAAATGTTTAAAAAACCGGTAAAACAGGAGCCTACCGAAGCGGAGCAGGCAAATCCGGATCTCATGCGCTTTCTGGATGCGGAAACTTATGAGGAAAAGTATAAAGCGCTTGAGGGAATGCAGAATGTCATGACAGACCGCCTGATCGATGATATCGCGGTCGTGCTGGACGTCGTGATACCGGAGGGACCGGTCAGCGAGCGGTATCAGCAGCTGCGCCATATCATCCTGACCAGGCAGAAATATGAGAGGAACCGTTTCCGCTGAGCATTATCCGTTTTCCGGTAAGAGGGAGCCTTTGCTCATCTCGCTGTTATGGTAACGGATATCATAGGTGACGTCCTCGCCGAACCAGTCGGGCGGGCAGAATGCGTCGGCCTCTTCCACAGAGGAAAATTCGACTTCAACGAGCAGCGCGCCGTCCAGTTCATTTTTAAAAATGTCCAGTTCGGCTGTGAGCTGACCGTCCAGCGGGATCAGGTAACGGCGTTTGGCGATCAGAAGCCCGTCCGCTTTCCGGCGCAGATGCTGATAGCTTTCCGCAGTCAGCGGCATTTCGTATTCTTCGTGCGCCAGAAGGCCGGAAGATTTGTACGTGAGAATGTAAGCGTCGTCTTTTTTACGTATCCGCACGACCGGATCGGTGCATAAGTATCCCTGTTCGATTTCATGGAACGGATACTGCTCCAGATGCTCCGGCAGTCTGCGGGGAATGAATTTGCGTTCGATTTCCATAGATAACTCCCTTCTGTGGCTTGTTTATGGAAAGAAGATAAGCGATATGGCGGCGGTTGTCAAGGGAAAGTAAAAAATCAGGAGGAAAATTAAATGAAAAAAATAGCAGTTTTTTTTGCAGACGGCAATGAGGAGATCGAGGGGCTGACGGTTGTAGATATACTGCGCCGCGCAAAGCAGGAGGTCGTCACGATTTCCGTTACAGGGCAAAAGGAGCTTCATGGCTCGCATGGGATCACATTTTTTGCAGATACTCTATATGAAGACGCGGACATGGCTTCCTTTGACGGCGTGGTCATTCCGGGCGGGATGCCGGGAACGACAAATCTCGGCGCGCATGAAGGCGTACTTTCTGCGCTCCGCGAATTTGACGCGCAGGGCAAAATGGTTGCGGCGATCTGCGCCGCGCCGAGCGTCTTAGGACAGGCGGGGCTGTTAAAAGGGAAACGCGCGACCTGCCATCCGGGCTGGGAGGAAAAACTGACAGGCGCGATCCTGTCAGAAGAGACGGCGGTTACAGATGGAAACATCATTACCAGCCGCGGCATGGGGACGGCGATTGATTTTTCCCTCGCTATGTTGAAATTGCTGACAGATGAAGAGACGGTAGCAAAAGTACGCGAAGGAATCGTGTATTAAAAAATATATTAACAGGAGGTATTTAAAATGGGAAGGCTTGATGGAAAAGTAGCGATCATCACAGGAGGAAATTCGGGAATCGGCGCGTGCGCGGCGGAGCTTTTTGCAAAGGAGGGCGCAAAAGTCGTCATTTCCGCAAGGCGCGTGGAGCAGCTGGAAGCGGTTGCGGACAAGATCAAAGCGGCAGGCGGGGAAGCGCTGGCGGCGCCCTGCGATATTTCCCAAAAAGAGCAGTGTGCGGAAGTCGTAAAAAAAGCGGTGGAAGCATACGGTACGGTCGATATTCTGGTAAATAACGCGGGAGTAGTGGACAGCGGCATCGAAGCGGTTGAAAAGGTTACGGACGAAACGATTGACCGGCTCATTGACATCAATGCAAAGGGCACGCTTTATATGACAAGGGAAGCGTCAAAGATCATGATCGAAAAGAAGTCCGGCTCCATAGTCAACGTATCCAGCGTAGCGGGCTATACGGGCGGCGGCGGAGTCGCTTATGTGGCGAGCAAGGCGGCTGTGATCGGCATGACGAAAAATATCGCCATGCGCTGCGCGTCCGCCAATGTGCGCTGTAACGCGCTCTGTCCGGGAAGCGTTGCGACGCCGATGGCGGCGGGTATGAAGAAAGAAAACCTTGATCCGGATATGATGGCGGCGATGGCAAAGCATGCGGATCTGTCCCTGCCGGTATGTATGCCGGATGAAGTCGCAAATGCGATCCTGTTCCTTGCAGGCGACGAGGCGTCCGCAATTACGGGACAGGTGATTGTGATCGATCATGGCGCGGATCTGTAAAAACGGCATTTGGGACAGGAGACGTTTGGCGCGTTAAGAGAATGAGAAAACGATATGGGGCTATCGCATGAAGTTTTTATTGTGTGACAGCCCCATAAATATATCTTGCATCTTAACGATACAATAGCAGAACCTGTCAGAAAGGAGAGGGAGGATATGAAAATGAAAAAAATATACCGATATGCGGCAGTCGTTCTCAGTATATGTCTGCTGTGCCCGACGGCCGCTGTTTATGCAAAGGCAAGCGGCGCAAAAGGCACAGGGATCAGGAAACAGGTATACGCGGTTGGAGAATATGCGAACTGGGAAGGCGTTTCCAATGTCTCGCAGTTTCTGGATGAAACGGGAAATTACTGCTTTGCTTATGACGGGACAAAAAATGTCACGATTGTAAAAACAAAAAACGGGAAACCGTTAAAAAATAAGATTATGCTCAGAAAGCAGAAACCGCTGTTCGGCGGGGTGGCATGCGATGGCAGCGGGAATTATTATCTGGTCTGCGGCAGGGAAAACAAATCAAAAGATATGAAAAATACGGTTTTCATCTCCAAGTATAACAGCAGGGGGAAGCTCATAAAAACAGTCGGGGATAACGGCAGCTCCAGTCTTGGCTCCTGGTATTCGCAGGATTTCTACACGCGGATTCCTTTTGACGCGGGAAACTGCGACATAGCGGTAAACGGGGATTATCTGGCGGTAAATTATGCAAGGGAGATGTACAGCGGACATCAGAGCAATTCGGTGTTTATGGTCAATATGAAAACGATGGCGAAAGTGAAGCCGGGCAATATTTATAATTCGCATTCCTTTGCGCAGAGGGCGCTGCCTTACGGAAACGGATTTCTTTTTGCAAGCGAGGGCGACTGTTACAGCCGCGCATTTACAGTTTCTGCGGTTGCCGACCCTGCGTCCGGGGAAAATACGGACAGTGATATTTTTCATTTCTGGGTGAAAAAAGGGACGCTGGAAAACTGGGATATGTATACGCTCAATGATAACTTTGCGCATATGGGCGGCCTGGTAAAAGCCGGGGAAAATACGGCTGCGCTGGTCGGGATGTCCGCAAAGTCCCTGAATGCGAAGGCGGCGTCCGAGAACGAGCAGCTTTTTATCCAGATCTTTGACCCGTCAAAGGATTTAAGCAGCCCGTCTGCATATGTCACTTCCGGAAAACGCGCCGGTTATTCGGGCGGAAACGGCGATGAAAAGGTGACGGATTATGGCGTAAAATGGCTTACCGGTTATTCTGACAAGTATACAGTGTCCCATCCGCAGGCTGTGGCGGACGGAAAGGGAAACATCGTGATTCTGTATGAACTGGAAAAATCCGGGAAATACCAGGGCGTTTATTATATGGCGCTGGACGCAAAAGGGAAAGTCATAAAGAAAAAGACAAGGTATTCCGCAACGGCGCATTTAAACCCGTGTGAGACGCCGGTCTGCTCGAACGGTACGGTTTACTGGACGGGAAATCAGACGACGGGGAAGGAACTGTATGTTTACAGCCTGACGGTTTAGGGCTTTGCTGCGCTGTGGACAGACCGGGGCAGATCTGTTTTTCGCACAGGTCTGTCCCGGCCGCGCACAGGCGCGCAAAACCGCTGTCTGCGTGCATTCCTGCGGGCCAGGGGCCGAAGCGTCAGTCATATTGCATATGGGGCTTGCGGACATTTCGTATTGTCCTAACTTTCGGCGGCCTGCTCAGGGAAAACCTCTGCGGGTATTTTTAAGAGCCCATGGATATAGGCGGTGACAAGCCTTTTTTCCTGTTTCGACAGATGATTCCAGTCTGCCAGAAGTTCCTGTTCGGGCGGCGTAAGCTGTTCGGCCAGGGTATGCCCTTCGTCAAAAAATTCCGCTAAAGTAATGCCAAAACCGTTGCAGATCTGCAATAAAGTGGACATTGTCGGAACATAATTCCGGCGGAACGTATTGCTCAATGTGGAATAGCTGACCTCCGCTTCCTTTGCGAGCCGGTACATCGACCAGTTGCGTTCTTTACGCAGTTCGGTCACTCTGTTCAGTATATAATCTTCTCTCATTCGTACATCTCCTGCCTTCTCATTTGTATTATAAAAATATTTTAGTGGATAGCTGTTTGTACAAGAAGATGTTAATTGGCGTTACAATATAGAGCGCGAAAGCGACTTACCGCAGAAAAGTTTTTGCTATTTATGCGGTTTTCGATTATAATTAAGAAAAAGCGGAGGTAAAGGAGAAAAACATGAAAGAGATTGCACTGGTTATTATGGCGGCGGGCATCGGCTCACGCTATGGCGCGGGCATTAAGCAGCTCCAGAAGGTAGGGCCGCAGGGAGAGATCATCATTGATTATTCGATCCATGATGCATTAGAAGCAGGTTTTCATAAAGTTATTTTTATTATCCGGAAAGAGATCGAAGCGGAGTTTAAAGAAGTGATCGGAAACCGCATGGAAAAGATCTGTCCGGTCGCGTATGTGTTCCAGGATAAAAACGACCTGCCAAAGGGATATGTCTGCCCGCCGGAACGCGTAAAACCATGGGGGACGGGGCAGGCGGTCCTGGCGTGCCGGGATATCCTGCATACGCCGTTTGCTGTGATCAATGCGGACGACTATTATGGAAAAGAGGCGTACCGCAATGTCTGGCAGTTCCTGAACGGGCATTATGAAACAGAGCGGCAATACTGTATGGCGGGCTTTCGCGTACAGAACACGCTCAGCGAAAACGGGGCGGTAACGCGCGGCATTTGTTCCATGGATGCGCAGGGACATCTGTTAAAGGTTGTCGAGACGCAGGGCATTGAACAGAAAGCGCCGGGTGAGATCGCAGACGGCAGCGGCGCGCGCATTAAGGCGGATACGCCCGTCTCAATGAATATGTGGGGCTTAACGCCGGAGTTTATCGATATTTTGCAGGAGCGTTTCGCGCAGTTTCTCGATCAAGTGCAGCCGGGCGACGTCAAAGCGGAGTTTCTGCTTCCGGCGATCATAGACGCGCTGCTGAAAGAAGGACAGGCTTCTGTAAAAGTATTGCCTACGCACGATAAATGGTTCGGCGTGACTTATGCGGAAGATAAGGACAGCGTTGTGCAGGCGTTTCGGGAGCTGACCAAACAGGGAGTTTACGGAGAGCGATTGTGGGAGTGACGCAGGTGGAAAAGATTTTATTATTTCAGACGGGCGCGGACGACGCGGCGAAAGTGCGGGCGGCGGCAAAGCCGCTCCATATCAGGGTGGAGGAGATCGAAACCGGCCGTTTCCTGGAACCATTGGGCCAGCTTGCGGGCATTTCGCAGGGGGTTCCGGCCGCTTTGTTTACAAAAGAACCGCCGTCTGGCAGCCTGCTTGTGTTCTGCCAGGTGGAGGATAAAAAGATAGACCGGATGCTTGCGGGCCTGCGTGAGAAACAGGCGGCCATCACTTATAAGGCGGTATTGACGCCGGTGAATGCAGCGTGGAATGTGCCGCGCCTGTATCTTGAAATGGAAGCGGAACGGCGCGCTTATGCGAAACTGGGACGATAGGATGTGAAACAGGGATGTCGGTTTACGGGCAGTTAAAAGACTGGCAGAAGATCCCGCATGCAAGGCGCGAGTGGAAGGCGTACCGGGACAGGCTGACGGCGTTTATCACAGCCCATACGGAAAGCGGCGCGACGGCGGCGGTGTTGGGCGCGGGGGAATGTAACGACCTGGATCTGGGCGTTTTATGCGGGCATTTCCGAAAAGTTTATTTACTGGATCTCGAAGAATCCGTTATGCGGGAAGCCTGTGCGCGCTGCCATGCGCCGCAGGAAAAAACGGTATTGCTGACGCGTGATTTCCTTGGCGTTTCCCGGATGGATTATGAGGATTATGCGCAGACGCTGCAGCTGGGGATCCGGCTGCGGGGCAAAAATACGGATATCCGCGAATTGGCCGGTCTGGCAAGGCGGAAACTGGACAGCATATATGAAAAGGCGTTTGCCCGTCCGCTTGCGCTTTTGGACGGCGAATGCGATTACGTCATTGCGGCCGGCGTCCACAGCCAGATCAATGCCATGGCGCCCATGATCTGGAGTGCGTATGAGCAGGCGCTGGGGCAGCGTGAGCCGCAGATGTATCTTTATTTTGCCGAAAAAAACAATGAGGCGGTACGTCGTTTTGATGAAGCGGCGCTTTCGGCCGCGCGGCGCGGGGCGCTGTATGCGTATGAACAAAAACGCCTCGGCATAGAAGGCAGCGTGCAGGGGGCTGTGCAGGGCATGGAAAATATGGCGCGTTTCATAAAAGAAGGAAAGCTGCGTGAAACGGGTCGGGAACAATTGTTATGGAACTTTGACGTCGCACAGGCGATTGCGTATGAAATGCTGCTTGTCGCCTGTGAAACGGACAGGAAGTTATAGAAAAATGCAGGAGGTATTTTATGGCAGTTTATAAATGTAAAGTATGCGGGTATATTTTTGATGAAGAAAAAGAGGGGAAGTCAATAGCGGAGCTGGACGTCTGTCCGGTCTGCAAAGTCCCTGCGTCAAATCTCCTTCCGGAAGAGCCGGAAGCGGAGAGAAAAACGGAAGCGCCCGGGGCGGGACAGGAGCCGCAGACAGATTTAAGCTATGACAGGGCGTTTGTAAGGCATGACCCGTCCGCGCGGTATATGGAGCAGATCCATGAGATGGCAGTGACCGGAAAGAGCGTTGGGGATGCGATGGGAACAAAGCTGCCGATGCCGTCCTGGGACGACATTTTGCTGCTTGGCGCACAGTTAAACCCGCCGCCGTTAAACGATGGCGATCCGGTGACGACTATGACGGTCATAGGCAGACATGCGAAGCGGCCGATGATCTTAAACAGCCCCGTCTATATTTCCCATATGTCGTTCGGCGCATTGTCGCGGGAAGTAAAGGTTGCGCTCGCGAAGGGCTCCGCCATGGCAAAGACCGCCATGTGCAGCGGCGAGGGCGGCATTTTGCCGGAGGAAAAGGCGGCGGCATATAAATATATCTTTGAATACATACCGAATAAATATAGTGTGACAGATGAAAATTTACAGTCTGCGGATGCGATTGAGATCAAGATCGGGCAGGGGACGAAACCGGGCATGGGCGGACATCTGCCGGGTGAAAAAGTAACCGAAGAGATCGCGGCGATCCGCGGGAAAAAAGCGGGAGAGGATATCCAGAGCCCGAGCAGATTTCCGGAACTGCGCACAAAAGAGGATTTAAAAGAAATGGTGTCCATGCTGCGGCGGCGTTCGGACGGCAGGCCGGTCGGCATTAAGATTGCGGCGGGCAGGATCGAACGCGATCTGGAATTCTGCGTTTATGCGGAGCCTGATTTTATTACCGTCGACGGCAGGGGCGGCGCGACGGCTTCCAGCCCGTTCTTTTTACGGGAGGCGACAAGCGTGCCGACGGTTTATGCGCTCTACCGCGCAAGAAAATACCTTGATTCTGTCCATTCGGATATTTCGCTCGTGATCACAGGCGGGCTGCGCGTCTCGGCAGATTTTGCAAAGGCGCTTGCGATGGGCGCGGACGCGGTTGCCGTAGCCTCGGCGGGGCTGATCGCGGCGGCGTGCCAGCAGTATCGGATCTGCGGCAGCGGGAACTGCCCGGTGGGCGTCGCGACGCAGGAAAAAGAGCTGCGCGGCAGGCTGCATGTGGAGGCCGCGGCAAAACGGGTGGCAAATTACCTGAATGTGTCTTTGGAAGAATTAAAGATGTTTGCGAGGATAACGGGCCATTCTTCGGTGCATGATCTGAGCGTCAGCGACCTTGTGACGGTCAGCCGCGAAATTTCGGAATACACCAATATCCCCCATGCATAAAAATACGGAAAACGGAGGGGCTTATGTTAAACGGGAAACATATTTTACTTGGCGTGACCGGCGGGATCGCCGCTTATAAGGCGGCGACGCTGGCAAGTATGCTGGCGAAGCTGCATGCGGATGTGCATGTGGTTATGACAAAAAATGCGGAACAGTTTATCTCGCCGGTCGTTTTTGAAGCGCTGATAGAAAATAAAGTGATTGACGATACGTTTGACCGCGCCAGCGGGTACCATGTGGCGCATATCGCGATGGCGCGTGAGGCGGATATGGTGATGATCGCGCCTGCGACGGCAAATATCATCGCAAAGCTGGCGCATGGCATTGCGGACGATATGCTGACATCCACCGTACTGGCGGCGGACGTCCCGGTGTATGTCGCGCCTGCGATGAATACGCATATGTTTGAACACGCGGCGACGCAGGAGAATATTGAAAAATTAAAGGCTTACGGCTATCACGTCATAGAGCCGTCGGAAGGCTATCTCGCTTGCGGCGACGCCGGGCGCGGGAAACTGCCGGAACCGGAGGAGCTGCTGGAATATATTTTGCAGGAACTCGCTTTTGAGAAAGACATGGCGGGCAAAAAAGCGCTGATTACGGCGGGGCCGACCAGAGAGGCGATCGACCCGGTGCGTTTTATCACGAACTATTCGACCGGCAAGATGGGTTATGCGCTTGCCCAAAACGCGGCGCGGCGCGGCGCGGAGGTCACGCTGGTCACAGGGCCGGTGGCGTTAAAGGCGCCGATGTTTGTAAAGGTAATTCCGGTAACGACGGCGCAGGAGATGTTTGAGGCGGTGGACGCGCATTTTGACGGGACGGACATCGCCGTTATGGCGGCGGCGGTCGCGGATTACCGCCCGAAGCGTGTGTCGGAAGAAAAAGTGAAGAAGTCGGAAGGGGACAGCGTTTTGGAACTGGAGCGGACGGCGGATATCATCGGCGCGATGGCGGCGAGGAAAAGCGGGCAGTTTTTATGCGGCTTTTCGATGGAAACAGAGCATCTAATCGAAAATTCGCGCAAGAAGCTTGAAAAAAAACATCTGGACATGGTCGTTGCCAATAATCTGCGGGACGAAGGCGCGGGATTTGGCACAGATACCAATGTTGTGACGCTTATCACGCCCGCGGAGACAGTGGCGCTGCCGCAGATGGGCAAAGATGAGGCGGCCGCGCGTATTTTTGATAAAATATTGGAACAGATAAAAAAAACGGAGGTATAATATTTTTTTCCTGTGGCATACTATCGCTGATCCTGAAACAAAAAGAAAGCGAGGAATGCCTTATGGGAAAATTTATTTACAGAATGTGTCTGTTTGTCGGGTTGATGGTGGTCTTGGCGGGCGGCGTCTATTATTATATGACCGCCTATGATGAGGAAGAGCTGGAAGACGGGACGTTTGTGGATCGGTTTGACGAAGATGAGCCTGAAGATTATGCGGCATAGGACGTATGGAAAATGGTGGAAAGGAAGTAACTGCGATGGCAGCGCCGGATACCTTATATCTGAAGATTGACCGCAATATTCCCGTACAGAGCAGGCAGGTGCATCTGCAGGATATCGCCAGCATGGAGTGCGCCAACACAGCAATCCTGCGCCAGTTAAAACAGAAAAAAATATATACGTTTCCTGCTGATGAAAAGCAAAAGGAAAAAGCACACCGCGTACAGGTGTTTTCCGTTCTGAATATCATTCAGCAGATCCATGAAGATTATCCAAATCTGGAAGTCCAGAATATCGGGGAATCGGATTTTATGGTGGAGTGCATGGCGGGGATACAGGAGAAAAAATGGCT
>CANQQG010000059.1 GCA_947625875.1 uncultured Lachnospiraceae bacterium | reverse complement strand
ATTATATAAATAAAACCCGTAAGAATCAAGCTTCTTACAGGTTTTATTTATAATCAGTAACAATTTTTTTTAGTAGCTATAGTTATAATAATGGTAAGTTCCTTTGATTTCCACGCCGTATAAAAGCCTTAAATCGATCGGATTTTTTGTCTTTTTGATTTTGGACTTTGGAATGGTTACAGCGAAATCTTTATAGGAGCCATTGTAAATCGTCATTTTTTTCGTTCCTAAATTGTAAGAGGCAACGGTTGCCTTGTTTGCGGCCTTTACATAGAACTTTATGCCGCTGAGTTTTGTTACGGTATGGCCGGAATTATTGATCACGCGCACCTTCATTTTGAGGTTGCCCTTGGAATCAAAGGACGCCTGATAAACAAATGGCGTACATCCGGAATAAAAATCGCTGTTTGTTGCTTTTTTCTGGGAATAAACATTACTGTAAACTTTGACCGTGCATTTTAAGGTTTTGCCGTTTACTTTCGCGGTAATCTTGCAGGAGCCTTTTTTCTTTGCGGTGACAACGCCCTTGCTGTTTACGGTTGCGACTTTCTTATTGGTGGAAGCCCACGTGATTTTATTTTTACCGGCATTGGAAACCGTTAATTTCTTTGTAAATCCGGCAGTTAATGTGATGCTGCTGTTGCTGAGCGTCGGAACGACGGCATCCTGGTCAATCTGTATGAGGTATTCCGAAGTCTCAGGGAAGGTAAGATCCAGGCTGTATGTGCCGGCGCTGAGATTCCAGACGCTTTCATAATAAGAAACGCCCGAAGCTTCCGACCATCCTTTTGAAGAAGGCGTTACGTTCTCGGAATCAATCGTCGAACCGGAAGCGTCAGATACGCCAAGCGTGAAGCTTGTCTCATATCCGGTAAAGACGTCAATATAAATTGTGCCTCCGTTTGTTACTGTGAATGACGTTGATTTTGTTACGTTTGCAGATGCGGTTTCCTTCCCGGACGATTGATAAATGGTATCGTACTTTGTGGCGGCGGAAACAGATTCCGGTCTGGTGTGAACCAGAAGCGCGCTTGCGCAGAGAAGAGCGGCAAGCATGAAACAGGTTGTTTTTTTGAATAAGGTTTTCATATGTACCCCTTTCTTAAAGATGTTTTGTTATTTTTGATATTTTCGTAAAAAAGATGTTACAAAATGTTACGAACATATCAAGTTGTAGAATAAGTATATTAGATAATAAAATAATTTTCAAGGAGAAAATAAAAAATAAATATATTATTTTTCACGAAAAAAAGATTGAAAAATAAAAACATAGAAATAAAAAATAAGAATGAATAACAATTACATAGAAAAGAAGTATATAATGTAATATTTCGGCAACATCCATTGCCGTTCGCATGATCAGAAAATGAAAAAAGAAGAGAAAAATCCGCCGCGCGACGGAAAATATGGTCGTGCGGCGGAAAACAGCGGTTACTCTAATTCAAACTGATGCACCATCTGGTTCAGCACAGCGGACTGTGCGGCGAGCTGCTCGGAAGTCGCGGAGCTTTGTTCCGCCGTCGCCGAGTTGTCCTGGATGCCCTTTGAAATCTCTTCGATGCCGATGCAGATCTGGTCCATGCTCTGCGCCTGCAGGACGGCGCTTTCCGTCGCCTCTGAGATCAGGCTGTTTACGCGCTCTACCGCGTCCATCGTTTCATGCAGCGAGGTCATGACGTCGCCCGCGATCGCGCTTCCCTTTGTGATCTCGTCCATGGAGACGTTAATGAGGTCCCTGGTCGTGTTTGCGGCTTTTGCGCTTTCGTCCGCAAGCTTTCCGATCTCGTCGGCAACGACGGCGAACCCGCGTCCCGCTTCCCCTGCGCGCGCGGCTTCGATGGAGGCGTTCAGCGACAGGAGATTCGTCTGGTCAGCGATCTCTTCGATCGTTTTGATAATGCTTACGACCTCGCGGGAAGTTTCCTGTATCTTGTCCATGGCTTCCGTCATTTTCTGCATTTGCTCGCGGCTCTGGCCCATCAGGGCGGATACCTTCTGCGTTTCGTTTGCAGACATTTCAAAGCCTTTGCGGTTGTTCTGCACCTGTTCCAGTACGCTGGTGGAAGTGGCGACAAGCTCTTCGACGGCGGCGGCCTGCTGTCCGGCTCCCTCCGCGAGCATCTGCGCCGCCTGCGCCAGATCGTCCGCGCCGGACGCAACCTGGCTGGAGCTTTCATTGATGCCGCGCATAACCTTTGTCATGGAAGAGGAGATGTTTAACAGCGCGTCTTTTAATTTCAAAAATTCCCCGATGTATTCATTTTTCAGTTCAAACGACAGCTTGCCGTCCGCGATGCGCGCGAGCACAAGCGAGATCTCGTCGATGTAGCAGATGTATTCTTTCAGGCGGCTTACGGTGTCGCCAATGCTTTTTCCGAGCTGCCCGATTTCATTTTCAGCGGTAATATTCAATTCCACGTCCAGGTCGCCTGCGGCAAGCTGCCGCGCGGTATGGTTTAATTCCATGATCGGCTTTGTGAGCGCGGCGGCCGTCTTGCGGATATTCCGGACGATCAGCAGGATGCCGATGATGAAGACCGCGGCAAGCGCGAGCACGGTTTTTATGAGCGTCGCATGGTATTCCGAAGCGGGCAGGCAGCTTAAAACGCTGTATCCGGTTTCGCCGACGCCGGAGGAATAGCCGTATTTGGAGCCGCCGGAAAATTTGTATTTAAAAAATCCGTGCCGCTGGTCTGTAATGGCTGTCACGACTTTTGCCGATAAATCTGTTTCCGACATATTTTTCTGGATATGGGAAGCTTCTTTATCATAAAGGATCGTGCCGCCCGCGGAAAACAGGATGACATAGCCTTTTTTTCCGATCGTGTAAGCTCCCATGACGTCGCTGATATGGGAGAGCGAGACGTCCAGCCCGGTGACGCCGAGCACATTTTTGGAATCCTTATCAAAGACCGGCGTTACGGCGCTCAGGATCATATCGCCTGTGCTTGGGTCAAGATACGGCTCTGTCAGGACGGTTTCACCGGTTTCCGTACAGACCGCCCATGCGCGTTCGGTGAAATTCCAGTCGTCCCCGGATGTAAATTCATCCGACTGCGTCAGCATATTTGCGTCCGCGTCTGCAATCCAGGCGGTCAGGATATTTTCCGTATCGGTACTGACGATATTTTTCAGGTTTTCCAGTACGGAGTCATAACCGTCCGTCTCCGTCAGGTTCGCCCCGGCGCCTGTATTTTCCATGAGCTGCCGGATCTGCGGGTTGACGGACATCTGCCTTGTCATGTATACGTAGGAACTGAAGAAGTCGGCAAGTTTGTTGGAAGCGGATTCGGATTCGAGCGTAAGCTCCGTCCGTTTGGCAGAAATCATAGAAGAGCCTGTCATGATGATAGTTACGGCTGCGACTGCCAGAAAGACGCCCAGGACGGCTTTTCCGATGTGCAGCAGGATCTCGTCTGAGATGCTTTTCCCGGTTCCGGGATGTTTGGCGCTTGGTTTTTTCCCCATAAAAAACTCCTTTGTAAAATTGTTGAAAAACGAATCGTTACATTTTTATTATATCATGAAATTCATGAATTTTCTAACAAAAAATACAAATTTTCTGGAAAAATTGGCGCTCATTTATCAACAACCGTAGTCCTGTGCTTCCCATAGCGGCTTTTTTATTGATTCTTGTAACGGTCGATTTCAAGCAGTATATGATAAAGCCGTTCCTGACCGTCTTTTGGTTTGGAAGAGAGAAATTCATAACATTCCAGAGGGATGTTTTTAGAAAGGTCACTTTTTGTTTCATATTTTTCAAAAAGCTTTGAAAGCGGCACATCTAAGGCGCAGGAGATTTTTTCAAGGCTTTCGACGGTTGCATTTTTTTCACCCCGCTCAATCTGCCCGATATAAGTGGGATGGCATCCGGATAATTCGGCAAGTTTTTCCTGGCTTATGCCAAGCTGCGTCCGGTAGTTCCGGATGCGCTGGCCAATAAATTTTACAATTTCACTCATATTTATCACCTACCTGTATAGAGGCAACAGTCCGTATGCAAAAATTCGCAGGCCTGTTTAAACTGATACGTATAGAGTCTATAAATATGGAAATATTTATTCAACAGACTATTGACACAGATTTCGACATGATATATACTATAAGCACAAATATTATAAAAACTGTGCTTATAGTATGTTTTTAAGAAAAGGAGGAAAAAATATGAGTAAAGGGAATTGGGCGAAGAAAATGATTTCTGTTGTTCTGGCGGTTTGTCTGTGTGCGGGAGGGTTGTTTTGCCGTACGGACACTGTTGCGGCCGCGCAGGCAGAAGCGGTTTTGTATACGGGGGTGCAAACTGCGGCTGCCCGTAATCCGGACTATTATACGTTCCGTTTAGACAGACGGGCAGGGCTCAATATGGTGCTTATGGTTCCGGAAAGGATGGAAGCGGCAATTCAGGTGAGCCAGGGAAATACTGCGGTGGTTGTCGTGCCGATCGACCTGTCGGCGTGGCAGTATGAAGAAGGGATATGGGTATTTTATTATTCTTCGTCTATGAACGGTGAAATATTAAACGCGGGGGAGTATACGCTGGGCATTGCGTTTGCGCAGACCACGAAATATTCTCTGGCGGTCGGTGAGGGAACTTCACAGGATTCAGATGCGGACAATATAGACGATTCGGACGATATAGACGATTCGGATGATGTGGACGATTCAGACGATATGGATACGGTATCTGATGCGATCAGTGATGAGGTTTCGGACAGTAATGTGCTGCTTGTGACAGATGTGGAGTCTGTTTCTGCATATGAAACCGTCTCGCATGAGTTTACTGTTGATAAAAACGCCAGGCTGGCGTTTGCCCTGCTTGTGCAGGAAAGCGGCGTCGGAGCGGATATCTATGTATATGATGAAAACGGGGATACGGTGTTTGCCCGCGAGATTGAATCGGATGACTGGGAGTATATGGACACATCTGATGTATATGGCTGTATAATAGAACGGACATTTTCCGCGGGAGAATATACGCTGGAGATTAATTTTGACACAGACACGTTGTATCTGGCGGGAGTATTTTACGGGGCTGCCGCAGAACCCGCTTCACTGGATCAGACTGCAGTTACCGTAACGGTTGGTTTTCAGACAACGTTAAATGTACGGAATGCTGAAGGCAGGATTGCATGGTCGTCTGACAGGCGGCAGGTGGCTGTTGTAAACAGCAAAGGAGTGGTCACAGGAAAAAGACAGGGCAGCGCCGTTATTACGGCAAAGACGGCAGACGGACAGGAACTGTCCTGTAAAGTGACCGTTATGGCAAATGAGTACAAAGAAAAACGTATTTCCATATCGGGCTTCGAAAAGGGCGAATGCACACTGCAGGTTTATAAGGCTTCTTATACTAAGAACGGGGATCTGGCGCTCAAATGCCGGATTGGAAACCGTCTTAAACGGAAAGTAAAGTCATTTAAAAATTTTAAAGTGACGTTTAAATCCAGTTCGGGCAAGACGGTCGGCGTTTATCTGGCGGCAAGTAAGAAACTGAATATTCCTGCCGGAAAAGTAAAAGATTTTACCTTGGTGATCCGGAAATCGGCGCTCAAGGATAAAAAAGCTGATCTGCGGGAAGGAAGCTATATAGTCAGCGGGAAATATAAATGATCCTGTTTTAAGGCGGCAGTGCAAAGGCGGAAATGCTTTTGCACTGTTTTTTCGTGAATATTATTTTTAAGAAACACTTGAAAGATTGTCCAAAGAAAGCTAAAATAGAGTGGCTGGCAGTAATATGCACAAAAGAAAGGAAAATGCATGATAAAGGAAAAAAAGATTCAGGATATGACGCAAAAGGAATACTGCAGTTACATACAGTACCGTTACCGGAATGAACCGCAGTGGATCCGCACAAGGCTGATCTCCCAATGGGAGGAACTGTACGGTGGAAAGAAAAAGGAATCACAAAAGGATTGAGGAGCAGATGAATGGGAGAGCCAACAGGCTGTCCCATTGTAGTCTGTGCATTTTTTAAAGAAAGAGGGGAAAGGCCAATGGGCAGAAAGGCGGAAGTCAGACGGGATACAAAAGAAACGCGCATTTCGCTTTCGCTGGATTTAGACGGAACGGGAAAGAGCGCGCTGAATACGGGGATTGGTTTTTTTGACCATATGCTGGACGGGTTTGCGAGGCATGGGCTGTTTGATCTGCAGGTGACGTGCAGCGGGGATCTGGAGGTGGACTGCCACCACAGCATTGAGGATACCGGCATCGTGCTCGGGACGGCGATCCGCGAGGCCGCAGGCGATAAAAAAGGCATTCGCCGTTACGGGCACTGCATCCTGCCGATGGACGAAGCGCTTGTTTTATGCGCGGTCGATCTGTCCGCAAGGCCGTATTTTGTTTATGATGCAAAGTTTTCTTCCGACCGGTGCGGCGATATGGATACGCAGATGGCGCGTGAGTTTTTTTATGCGGTCAGCTACGCGGCGGGTATGAACCTGCATATCAAGGTGTTTTATGGAGAGAATGACCATCACATTATGGAGGCGATGTTCAAGGCGTTTGCGAAGGCCCTCGACATGGCGGTGGCGCATGACGCGCGCATTTTGGATGTGTTGTCTACAAAAGGCGCATTATGACACAAGATATAGTGCCTGATAAAAAGAAAAACATAGATATTGTATTTCCCATTGACAAGCGGGAGGGAGTCGGGTACAATAGGTGCAGAAACATAACAGGGATTATGAAGGAGCTTGTGTGATATGAAGATTATTAAAAGAAGCGGAACGGAAGTATTGTTCGATATTGAAAAGATCAGCCAGGCGGTGGAGCGCGCGAATGCAAGCGTGCCGGAGGGCGTGCGGCTGAATGACTTGCAGATCAAGCTGATTTCCAATAATGTGATGCAGACATGCGAAAAAATGGGAAGATCCCTGAATGTGGAAGAGATACAGGATCTTGTGGAAAACCAGATCATGAACCAGCGGGCTTTTGAGGTGGCGAGGAATTATATTACCTATCGCTATAAGCGCGCGCTGGTGCGCAAATCCAATTCTACGGATGAGCAGATCCTAAGCCTGATCGAGTGTAATAATGAAGAGGTAAAACAGGAAAATTCCAATAAAAACCCGACGGTCAACAGTGTGCAGCGGGATTATATGGCAGGGGAGGTCAGCAAGGACATCACAAAGCGCTTCCTGCTGCCGGAGGACATCGTAAAGGCGCATGAGGAGGGCATTATCCATTTCCATGACGCGGATTATTTTGCGCAGCATATGCATAACTGCTGCCTTGTCAATTTAGAGGATATGCTGCAGAACGGTACGGTGATCAGCGAAACGCTGATTGAGCCGCCAAAGAGCTTTGCTACGGCGTGTAACATTGCGACGCAGAGCATTGCGCAGATCGCCAGCGCGCAGTACGGCGGGCAGAGCATCTCGCTCTCGCATCTCGCGCCGTTTGTAAATGTCAGCCGCATGAAATACCAGCGGAAAGTGCGGGAGGAATTTCTTGCGGAGGGGATTGATTTAGATGAAGAAAAAATACGGCAGATTGCGGAAAAACGTGTGCGCGATGAGATCCGCCAGGGCGTGCAGATGATACAGTACCAGGTGATCTCCCTGATGACGACGAACGGGCAGGCGCCGTTTGTGACGGTGTTTATGTATCTGGACGAAGTGGAAGAGGGGCAGCTGCGGGACGACCTTGCGCTTTGCATTGAGGAGATGCTCCATCAGCGGATACGCGGCGTTATGAATGAACAGGGCGTCTATATCACGCCCGCGTTCCCGAAGCTCATTTATGTGCTGGAAGAGGACAATATCCATGAGGACAGCAAATATTACTACCTGACGAAGATCGCGGCGGAATGTACGGCAAAGCGCATGGTGCCGGATTACATTTCCGAAAAAGTCATGAAGCAGTTAAAAGAGGGCAACTGTTATACGTGTATGGGGTGCCGCTCGTTTTTGACAGTCTATAAAGACGAACAGGACAAGTTTAAGTTTTACGGCAGGTTCAATCAGGGCGTCGTGACGATAAATCTGGTGGACGTCGCCTGTTCTTCCAACAGAGATATGGAGGAGTTCTGGAAGATTTTTGACGAACGTCTGGATTTGTGCAAACGCGCGCTCATGTGCCGCCACAACCGCCTCAAAGGGACGCCGTCAGACGTTGCGCCGATCCTCTGGCAGCATGGCGCGCTTGCCAGGCTGAAAAAGGGAGAAAAGATAGATAAGCTCCTGTATGGGGGCTATTCGACGATATCGTTAGGCTATGCGGGCCTGTGCGAATGCGTCCGGTATATGACGGGCAAATCCCATACCGAGCCGGGCGGGACGGAATTTGGCCTTGCCGTCATGCAGCATTTGAATGACGCGTGCAGCAAATGGCGGGCGGAGGAAAACATCGCCTTTTCCGTCTACGGCACGCCGTTGGAGTCCACGACCTATAAATTTGCAAAATGCCTGCAGAAGCGTTTTGGCAAGATTCCGGGCGTGACGGATAAAAATTATATCACAAACAGCTACCATGTGCACGTGACGGAAAATATCAGCGCGTTTGACAAGCTGAAATTTGAAGCGCAGTTTCAGAAACTCTCGCCGGGCGGCGCGATCAGCTATGTGGAAGTGCCGGACATGAAAAACAATCTGGAAGCGGTGCTGTCTGTCATGAAATATATTTACGACAACATCATGTATGCCGAGCTGAACACAAAGAGCGATTACTGCCAGAACTGCGGCTATGACGGCGAGATACAGATCGTTGACGACGGGCAGGGCAAGCTGATCTGGGAGTGCCCGAACTGCGGCTGCCATGACCAGAATAAGATGAACGTTGCAAGGCGCACATGCGGTTATATCGGCACACAGTTCTGGAACCAGGGCCGGACACAGGAGATCAGGGAGCGGGTGCTGCATCTGTGATCTGCGATTAAAAGGGGCTGTCGCACGAAGGAACGAAAATGCAGGATATCGTGTCATTTAATTGGAACACAATACCTTATCCTGTATGTTTCATCCTTATTGCGACAGCTCGAATCATCAGGAGGCTTTTATGAAAGCGGTCGATTTATTTGCCGGCTGCGGCGGGATGTCTCTGGGGTTTGAAAAGCAGGGATTTGAAGTGGTTGGAGCTTTTGAATGGTGGGATGCGGCAGTCGAATGTTATAAAGCAAATTTCAGCCACCCAATATACCGGATGGATTTGTCGGATACGGAGACCGCGGCAGAACTGATTTCAAAATTAAAACCGGATATGATTATCGGCGGGCCTCCATGCCAGGACTTTTCTCATGCGGGGAAACGTGTGGAGTCTGACCGTGCGGGGCTGACAGAGAGCTATGCAGATATCGTAGCGGATATTAAGCCGTATTGTTTTGTTATGGAGAATGTTGACCGGGCGAGGAAAAGCCATGCATACTCCGTTGCAAGAAGTATTTTTAAAGAGGCGGGCTATGGTTTGACGGAGATCGTGCTTGATGCGAGCTTATGCGGAGCGCCGCAAAAGCGGAAGCGTTTTATCTGTTTTGGAATGCTGGGAGAAAAAGACGGATTTGCGGATAAGATATTTGCGGATAAACTGGCAAAAAAGCCGATGACAATGCGGGATTATTTTGGAGATCAGTTGGATTTTGAGTATTATTACCGGCATCCGAGAAATTATAATCGGCGGGCGGTTTTTTCGATTGATGAGCCGGCGCCTACAATCCGAGGCGTGAGCAGACCGATACCGGACGGATATCACGGACACCCCGGGGATGCCTGCCCGATTGAACAGGTCAAACATTCGCTGACCACAGAGGAGCGGGCGCTGATCCAGACCTTTCCGGAGGATTACAGGTGGGTGGGGAGTAAAACCGACATAGAGCAGATGATTGGAAATGCGGCGCCTGTTAATCTGGCTCGGTTTGTCGCTGAGGTTGTCAGCCAATCATATTGCAAATTGAGGCATTTTTGAATCTGATATGGAGATTCTTAAAGGCAGGATATATGGAACAGTGGACATATAATTTTTGGGTATGCAGTTTTTATCAAGTGTATCAGTGGACGTAAAAAATGTGGCGGATCTTTCGGGACTGTTAAAGCAGGAGAAAGGCTGACAACCATGATTTGGATTTGTAAAATGAGTTTGTTATATTTGAAGTAATCATAAAGCATTGCAGTTAAAGAAAAGGGATTTTTTTGAGTATAAGGATAGATGTCAGAAGATTTGCAAAAATAGAAAATGCTTCGGTAACGGCTGGGGATTTCACGCTGTTTGTGGGTGACAATAACAGTGGAAAAACGCTGATGATGGAGCTCATGTATGGAATGATAGATACCATATCCGCATGGAATGTGGAGATTGGAAGCGCGAAAGTCACAGAGATGGGGGATACGGTTTATATCCGTTTTTCCGGAGAGTGGTTTGCTGAACTGGAAGAAAAAATTAATTCGTATCTGAAAGAGCGGAAGAGGGATTTTCTTCTGAAATGTTTTG
This sequence comes from uncultured Lachnospiraceae bacterium, assembly GCA_947625875.1. Classification (GTDB taxonomy): domain Bacteria; phylum Bacillota; class Clostridia; order Lachnospirales; family Lachnospiraceae; genus Eubacterium_J. The sequence goes on along the minus strand of CANQQG010000059.1, from coordinate 6,593 downwards.
CCATAGAGATTCCTGTCGGGGAAATAACGGTACATTTTGAAAACGCCGGGGAAATATTTTATGTTGGCACCATTGAAGAAACGGCATATCTGGATAAGGAGTATGCCGATGGGAACAGGGTGAGGATTGCGGATAATGTGGAGGGAACGGCAGGCGAAATGGAACTGCAGCTTGCCCGGTATGCTTTATCGGACATGTTGGGGCTGCCTGTGGGGAAAAAGCAGCTGTTCCTGCCGGCGGCGCGGGCGGGACTTCAGATGCTCTATAGGGATTTCTTTATAAGCAGTCAGGGCAAGGCGGGAATGTCCCTGCCGATTTACGATTATCTGAAATTTTTGCAGACTTATTCGCCGAATATGAGGTTTGACGAAAATGAGAAGGATCTGATCGATTTTGTGGACAGGGAGCTGTTGGGCGGGCAGATTGAGTACCAGAACGATGTCTTTATGTACAGGGAAGGCGGCAGCGTCATTCCGCTGAATGTGGCTTCGTCGATGATCCACGAATTATCGCCTTTTAGCAGCGTACTGAAATCGGAAGGCAATTATGGATATCTGTATTATGACGAGGCGGAGAACAGCATACATCCCATTAAGCAGGGAAGCATTGCGAGGGCGTTGATCAGATTTTGCAATCTGGACAATCGGATGGTTGTTTCTACTCACAGTGATTCTCTGGCGGGAAGGATCAATAATCTGATACTGGCGTCGAGGTTGAATGATGTTACCCGCAGGAATGCTATACTGAACAGGCTGGACTGGAGCATGAAGGATATGCTCCGCCCGGAAAAAGCAGTAACGGTATATGAGTTTAAAAAAAGTGAAAAAGGCAGCGTGGTCGTTGAGGAACTTGATTTCTTTGATTATCCAAAGATTGGCTATGATTTTGGAAGATTCAATGAGAATATTGATATGCTGTACGATGAATCGAATTGTATCATGGGATAAGTGAATGAAAGCACAGAAGCTTAAACAGGGGATGGACTGGAATAGGACAGTGATGTACTGGTTTGATCATTCCAGAGATATCATATTGGAAGAGGAACAGCCGGTCAGCAAAACACTGGACAGGGTTGTTTTGCATTATACGGTGAAGGATGGGGAAAAGGCATATTTCAGCAATGAGTATGTACCCGTCGGGATGTCGCGGAAAGCGACCAAAAAGCCGGATATCACCGCTATGTTGGAACGCGGTGACAGAAGGATGGTAAAGTGGTATATTTATGATATAAAGGACACCGTCATAAATATGAATACGGTTTTGAAGCTTTGCAGCCAGTGGCACAGCGGGATCGCACATATTGAGGAGCAGTATCTGAGCGGCCTGTACGGATATGGGATTGAGTGTTCATTGGGGGTAATTACCAGATATTGGAGCAGTGAGAAGCTTCAGGAAGAAAAAGAAAGATATCAGGAAAAGATCAACCAGGCAAAGTCCGGAGGTCTGCTTACGGCAAGGAAGAGTCAGGCGAAGCTGAACGAATACCGGCAGAAGATTAAGGCGGTTCAGTATATTTTGGATGGGGTTTTTATTGACAATGAGTCATACGGTGAGGAAAGATCATACGATATCCATTATATATCCATGGCCAGGGCTGACGAAACGACATATACGGCTGAAATGAATATAGAATTTTGACGGACAGCGGGAGGGTATGCGGTGTTTGAACATCCGATCTTAAATGCATGGTTTGAGGAATACAATAAAGAGAACGGACTGGAAAAAAACAATAAGCAGGATAATGAAAGAAGGTATATAAATTATATCTATTTTTCGCAGATCCAGCCGGACAGATTAGACAGGGATTTTGACTTGTTAGACCAGATATGCGGCGAGGCGCCTGAGGGGATGGGGCTGATCGGTATTGCCATTACCATGAACGGCCAGATGCTCTCTGCAAAGACGGATATCGAAGATATTTTGCAGAAGGATGGACAGGGCAGATTTGAGGTCTATATTTTGGCCTATAAAGGGATGTTTTCTGCGGAACAGCTGATTGATGAGATTTATTGTAAGAGATGGGACGGATATAGTTTTTCGGATATTATCACAGGTTTTAAGACACAGAGTATCGTTGCCAGATGGGAGAAACTTCCCGATATCAATGTTATTTTTGTGGCGGAGGAAACGGCGGAGACTTTTGGCATAAAAGGAAAAGAGTATACGGCAAGTATCTATCAGGTCAATGAGGAAAAGTTATATGCGATTGCACAAACGAATCGGAGAGAGTATCGGGCAGAGCTTGTGTATAAGCAGGCGATAGATTTTGAAAAGATAGAGGATGCGGGGCAGGTGTATGTCGCGCTTTGCAGTGCGGACAGTCTGAACGGGCTTCTGACAAATGAGGACGGATTGATCCGGGCAAATATATTTGATGGCAACGTCAGGGATTATCAGGGAAATACGGATGTCAACAAAGAGATGGAAGCGACGCTGACGGCCAGCCCCATGAATTTTGTCCTGTTTAACAATGGGATTACGATCGTCTGTGACGCGCTTGAGTCGAAGAACAAGGTTCTGTATATTAAGAACCCCCAGATCGTGAACGGCTGTCAGACATGCAGTTCGCTTTACAAGGCAAAGAGGAAAGGAAACGACCTGTCCCGGGTTCAGGTGATCGTGAAGGTGATCGAAGCTACGAAGCCGGAATTGACCCGGGAGATCGTCAAGGGCACGAACCGGCAGAATATTGTCTATGAGGAGGCTTTTGAAACGATCCGGCGGTATCACAAGGAGCTGGAGGACTTTTTTAATGCCACACAGACAGAGGGCTTTTGCAAGGTATATTATGAAAGGCGTTCTAAGCAGTATGCGAGGGATAATACTGTAAAGCCGTACCAGAAGATCAGTTTCCGCGTGCTGATACAAAGCATGGTAGCGATGTACATGAATCGTGTGGAGATTTCGCATCGGCATGAATCAAAGCTTATCAGTGATTATAAAGATAAGCTTTTTGTGGAAGGGCAGTCGTATTACCCGTATTATGTCGCGGCGCTTCTGGCATCTAATCTGGAGTATATAATGAAGCAGGAACGTGACCTTAACGATATGCGGCCGTATAAGATGCATCTGCTGTTTCTGATCCAGGAGCTGACCATGGGGCCGGCGCCGGATATAAACGATAAGGAACGGATTGATAAATATTGCACAAAGCTGTTGGGGCAGTTGGGGAAAATGGGATATAAGCGGGCAGTTATGCAGGCGGCTCACAGATTCCGGCAGATCAGGGATCAGTGGATTGATACAAAGGGGCAGGATTACAGATACGCCATAAAGGATAATCCGGAGTTTAAGGATTTCATGTTAAAGGAGCTGCGGGGAAACATCACTGTGGATACAAATTCTGACGTATATACGGGCAGAGTCATGTCTGTCACTACGGATAAGTATGGTAATTTGTATGGCTTTATTGCGCATAAACCGGAGAATGTATATTTCAATGAACTGGATAACCCGGATATGAATATTTTCTATGAAGGAAAAAGGGTGTCGTTCCGGCTGACCGGAAAAGCCGGAAGAACCCGGGGAGTTAATGTGCGGCTTGTGTGAGACATTTCAGTATAAAAATAGATAAGGGGAGTCCAGAGTTTTTTGATGCGGTTGTATTGCCGGTCATACCGTTTGAGATTATATAATCGCATTCTATTTTTTATCCGCTGCGCAAAAACGCGCTTTCAGTCCCATGCAGGCATTCGGTCAGCGTATCCGCTGACCGTTTTCATTTTCCAGTCCGGATAGGATGTGGCGATCATGGATGCGATGCCATGCACAAAGATCCCTCATTTTGTTATGCAAGTCAGTCACCAGGTTGTAACATTTTTTTGGTATAATAAAAACAAAAACGAGAGGCGGCTGGTTGACATGATCGAATTATATTATGCAGAGGACGACGCCAATATTGCAAATGCGGTAAAGGAATATCTGGAGCAAAAAGACATGAAAGTGCAGATCTATCATACAATTTCAGAAATCAGGCAGGCGTTGGAAAAGCATGTGGCAGCGGTTGTTCTGCTTGACTGGAATATGCCGGATGGCCGTGGGGACAGCCTGTGCCGGTGGATTCGCAGTCATTGGAAGGAACTTCCGATTATTTTTCTTACGGTCCGTGGGGACAGTTCTGACATTGTTTCCGGATTTAAAAATGGGGCGGATGATTATGTGGTAAAGCCGTTTGCGTTAGAAGTGTTGTATTTCAGGATTCTTGCAGCGCTCCGCAGAACCGGGAATGTTGCGGAACAATATCTTTCCTGCGATGAGATTCAAATTGATCAAAACCGCCATGCCGTCTTTTGCCAGTCAGAGGAAATCGCATTAAGCGGGGCGGAGTATCAGCTTTTATTGTATCTGATGCAGAACAAGGTAAAGACAGTCACCAGGGCGAAAATTTTAGAACAGGTGTGGGATGTGAATGGAAGTTATGTGAACGATAACACTTTGACGGTCACCATGAAACGGCTTCGGGATAAGCTTTCGCAGCCGGCGTGCCTGAAAACGGTCCGAAGCGTGGGCTACCGTATGGAGGATACGATATGAACAGCCGTAAGAATGTATTTGTCACGTCAGGATTTGTATTGTCTGTCAGTTTCATTGCCGCCGCTGTTGCCGCATGGCTGGTTTCCTGTCATTACAGGAACGCTTCCTTTGATCTGGTAAACGCGGTCTGCTGCGAAGTGATTGAACAGGAGCCGGGAACGCAGAAAATCATAGCTGCCGCATTAAAGGAATATACAGAGGGAAATCCGGATGGCTTTCTGGAAGATCATGTATTGTCCTCGCTTGGATACCGCGCGTCTGATTTTCCGGACATTCCATGCAGGCAAATTGCTTTCTTTGCGGCAGTCGGATGGTTGGTCGGGCTTTCACTTTTCTTTTTTACATTTCTTTATCGGAACAGGGTGGAAAATCGCAGGATCAGAGATTTAGCCGCTTATCTGGAGCAGGTAAACAGCGGCAAAGCATGGATTCTGTCTGCGTTCGGAGAGGATGATTTTTCCAGATTAGAGGATGAAATTTATAAGACCGTGACATTTCTTTATCAGACAAAAGAGCAGGCAGTGCGGGCTAAAAATGATTTTGCGGAAAATTTATCCAATATCGCGCATCAGATCAAGACGCCGATCACCGCCATTTCTTTGGCTGTCCAGAGGATGGAGCAGAGCTTTGATTATGCGGCCCCGGAACGGAGGGAGAGCCGCATGGCCTTAATACAGGTGGAAAAGCAGCTTGCGCGGCTGACTTATTTAGAGGAAGCTTTGCTGGTCTTATCCCGGCTGGATGCGGGCGCTTTGGCTTTACAGAAAGAGGAAACGGATGTTTTTACGCTTCTTGTCCTTGCGGCGGATAATCTGCAGGAGCTTTGCCGGAACTCAGACACTTCCATCGAGATACCGGAGCAGGGAGAAATGCTGATTTGGGCGGATATGGAATGGACGATGGAAGCGATTATGAATCTGATGAAAAACTGTATAGAGCATAATAAAGGCGGAACCGTCCATTGTTCCTGCGCCCGGAATCCGTTATATACGGAGATCCTGATCTGGGATAACGGGGAAGGGTTTGCAAGGGAAGATATGCCGCACATCTTTGAACGGTTTTATCGGGGGAAAAATGCAAGTGAGGGCGGCATCGGAATCGGACTTGCTTTGGCGAAAGAGATCATAGAGCGCCAAAACGGGACGATACGGGCAAAAAACAAACCCGGCGGCGGAGCTTTTTTTGAGATTCGATTCTACTCTGTCACTGAGTTGTAACTTTCTTTTGATATAATGGAATGGCAAAGGAAGTGAGGATCCGCTTCCTGATGGGAAGCGCAATGTCGGAAGACAGGCGCGCAAAAGAAAGGAGAATATCAAAATGGAAATCTTAAAATGTGAAGGAGTCAGGAAAGTATATGGCTCCGGAGGCAATCAGACAGCGGCGCTTGACGGGATTGATCTGTCGGTGAGCAAAGGAGAATTTGTGGCAATTCTCGGAGCTTCCGGTTCCGGCAAATCTACGCTGCTGCATATTCTTGGAAGCGTGGACAAGCCTACGGATGGGAAGGTCGTCATAGACGGAACCGACCTCTCCGGGTTGAATCAGACGCAGGCGGCAATTTTCCGGCGCAGGAAGGTGGGAATGGTTTATCAGTTTTATAACCTGATTCCCACCCTCACAGCGAGGAAAAACATTTTAATGCCGCTTGCGCTTGATAAGAAAAAACCGAATAAAGAGTATTTTGATAAAATTGTGGGTTCTCTTGGAATCGCCGATAAACTTGATTTTTTGCCGAATCAGTTATCCGGCGGCCAGCAGCAGAGGGTCGCGATTGCGCGTTCTCTGATCTATCGGCCCGCCCTGCTTCTGGCAGACGAGCCGACCGGGAATCTCGACCGGAAAAACTCCAAAGAAGTCGTTGACATGCTGAAACTTTCCAACCGCAATCTGGAGCAGACGATTCTGCTGATTACCCATGATGAAAAGGTTGCTGTGGAGGCGGAGCGCATCGTTACCGTTGCGGATGGGCGTATCATCAGTGATGAACGGCGGAGGTAACGGACATGTGGAGAGATTATTTGTCAGGTTATATGAAAAACAACCGCACAGCCGGTCTA
>CANQQG010000058.1 GCA_947625875.1 uncultured Lachnospiraceae bacterium | reverse complement strand
ACTCTGCTTTTATACAGAAGCGGCTTCTATGTCGGAAAATATATTTCGCTCGAAGCAAAGATCGCAAAGAATAAAGATTTATATTATGATGCACTTGGTCAGGCACAAATTGGCTGGCACGAGGGCAAGGAGGACGCGGTTCCATTTATCAAGTATCTGCTTGGAACGATCCTTGCTGCCTATAAGGATTTTGGGGATCGATTTGCCTTGGTAGAGACAAAACTTTCCGCGCTCGAAACGGTAAGACGCGCTACCATGAACAAGGTTGGTCGTTTCACAAAACAAGACATTCGAGAGCTGTGCCCCTCTCTCAGCGTCAGTTCCATAGAGGGTGCGCTACGCAAACTTGTGGCTTTCGGCGAACTGAAACGAGAAGGTTCAGGGAAGAATACTTGCTATTATAGAGTAAACTAATTCCCACAGTTATTCCGGCATTCTCTTAAAATTGGGTGAGAATTATTTCTGTAATGAATGATAAGACATAAATATCCAGTATGTCTTTCATTCTCCTGCATACCTGTTCTCCTGAAATCGCATATACTTTGTCTGACAGCATCTTCAATACGCTGGCTCCATTGATGGATACCCCATTCACATAGGAAATATACGGTCTGCTAAACCGATTTTGTCTGACGCTTAAATCAACGCCTGCAACCTTTTCCCCCTTTTCATTGACAATCCTGAACCCTGCCGATTTTCTTTCCCCAAATACTCTGCTCGTTCGGACATCCATAGAAGAATCGACCTTTTTTACCGCATTTCTTAATGCCGTTTCCATTTTCTCCATAGTAGGGAGTTCCACAATCCAGTCTCCATCAATTCCAAACGCATCACCTATTCTTCATAATATTCCTGTGCCCACTTCTTATACTTCTCGAATCTCTGCCACAGGTGTTTCGGTATTTTAAGTCCTTCAAAGCTCCCATGATGTTCATCATAGTAATTTGCCAGGCTCTCCGTAATAATCTGCTCATCGCCGTTCTGTTCGAGAAGGTCAACAATCGTCCTGTTTACCGTCGTGCAGAGCAGACCTCCCCGTTCCTCGCATTCAAGCGCCTCTAAAGACGGCACCACAAACTGCTCTGTCCCCTCGACATTCTGTCTCTTATTAACAAATATCTGTGCCGCCGGTCTGTAGCCGCCATTTGTCAGCCCCAAAAAATCTGCCGCTGTATCGAATGCCAGTACGCAGTCCACATCGGCTAACAGACTCCTTAACTGGTCATTGTATGCCATAACAGCCATTCATGCCGTCCCCTTTCTTTTACTTACATAGCTTTTTCAGGCTTTGCCTCACTGTCCGTTGCGCTCCTTATATCAGCAGCGCCCGGAATGTATATCACCTGTCCGACCTCCAATTTTAGCATTACCCGCTCCGTACGCTCCGGGAAATCAAACCGACCCGCACAATATCATTCCAAAGTCCGCCCACGCCCCCTGACGGAACGCGGCTGCCGTTTCCAGCAGATATGGTGCGCCGCGCAGACAATAATACTGACGATCAGCAGGAAATAAAAACTGACGCCCCGCGTCACGCACAGGGACGGCAGCACGTACGTCGGCGTAAAGATATCCCGAAACACGCGGCGGTACATCAGCTCCGTAATCCCCTGCGCGCCCGGCAGCGGCAGCATATCCACAGCGAGATAAATCGACATCTGGATCATCAGAATGGAAATCGCATCCGTCCCTTTCAGGCCAAACCCGCGGTAAACGATATACGGCAAAAGAAACACCAGGCACCGCTGCAGAAACGTTGCCGCCAAAACCACGAGCACCTGTTTTTTATTCTGCAGCAGGAACGCGACGGCGTCTTGATAGCTTTCGATAAAACGGCGAACCTTATTTTTGCGTTCTTCCGATTTCTTAAATATGTGGAGCTTTACAAGCAGCCATTCCCCGGATAAAAGAATCCCCTTTGCAAAATTCGGCATTATCATCACGACCAAAAGTACGGCGACAAGCGCGGTATTTAAAAACATACCGAGATAAAACAAATCCAGATAGCCGCCCAGATTTTCCTTTAACACCGAAAAGCCAAATAACACCATCGCGATTCCCATCAACACCAGAACCAGCTTGTAGGCCAGCGCAACCGTCATCAGCACGACCGTACTCGCTGACAGACTGTTCCCGTCCCGCTTCATGTGGTAGAGCTGCATTGGCTGCCCGCCCGTCGCCGAGGGCGTAATGCCCGAATATAAAAAGCCGACAAAAGAATAGCGCAGGCAATGCTTAAAGTCGGCTTTTCCCTGTACCGCGCGCAGCAGATACCAGATCATGACGCCCTCCATCATGGTAAATGCCAGAGCCACAGCCGCCGACAGAAACAGATACCACAGGTTCATATGTTTCAAAGACGCCCAGATCAGCCCCATGTCATTCCCATGGAACACCGCATAAAAGGCGAGAGCCGCAAGCAATACAAAAAACAGGTAGCTGAGCTGTCTTTTCCATCTTTCTTTCATTGGAAACCTCCACGTATGCCATCTTCTGTGATGCCTTATTACACTAAATTCTACTCTGTTTTTTGTAAATTGCAACTCAAACCGAAAACTTTAAGCCTTTCTTCATGTAATTTTAATATTTTTCCCTCCCGATCTCTGTAAAATGATCTGTCATGTCAAAAGCCGCCGTCTCTGTTTCATTCGCCACATATAATACGTCCCCGACATAGAAGCTGCGCTGCCTGTCGACCTGCAGGGATTTGATTGCCCCGTCCTGACATAACGTGAGGGCAAGCTCCTGCGTAAACGCGCCGCCGCCATAGGAAAACACATGGTAATCCGCCCGGGCGCCATCCTTATCATAGGTTTCCGTTGCAAATGCAATCATATTTTTTTGTCCGTCCACAAGAATGGCTTTATAATCCTGCGGGCAATAATCCGCGTCTTTGATCACAAAACGCGCTTCCTCCGTCACGTTTTTTGGATCGGAAATATCAAACATGGAAACCTTCACGCCCGTAATGGAACCGCTCTGCGGATCGGATTCATAGCCGACGCCAAGCAGCCTGTTTTCATCCCAGAAATGCAGATAATCCGAAAATCCCGTTACTTTCAGCTCGCCCAAAATCTCCGGATTTTTGGGATCGGAAAAATCGACGGCAAACAGCGGATCGGTATTCCGGTACGTGACAAAATATCCGGTATCCCCAAAAAAGCGCGCCGCATAAATCTGTTCGCCTTTCGCAAGCCCGGCCAGCTTTCCTGTCTTTTTTAAATTTTCATCCAAAACATAGACGTAATTTTCCCATATTTCCGAGGACGTATCCGATGTCAACACCCGCAGATACGCGCCCTGTTCGCAGATCGCAAACGTATCTGTAATGCCGCCGCGCAGGGAAGCCGCCGCCTGCGCCCAGATCTTTCCATCATCGTCCAGCGAGAACCGCGCAATCCGCGTCCGCTCCCCCGCCTGCGTGTAATCGGTGTAATAAATATAAACTGATTGCCCGGTGACATAATAATTGGCATATGCATGGACGAGCAGTTTGCTGTCCAACACGCGGCATCCGTCGTCTAATGCCACCGAGGAAATCAGCAGCCCGTCATTCCCATTTTTCTGCAGATAAATGCTGTCCGCGTCAATCGCCCTGCCGTCCACGCATGGGATCACGCCGGACTTTGCCGTATGGTCATCCGTCTGCAGGCGCATTTCTTCCGTAAGCCAGAGCGCATTGTCTGTAAACAGATACAGGCGGTTCCCGATCTTGCGCGATGTGCAGTACCAGCCGTCCTGCGTCATCGTGTCCTTCAAAACCGGGGCCTGCGGGTTGGAAATATCACAGGTGATCACCTTTGTGACCGCGTTGGCGTCCATCGCAAAGGAGTCACAGTCCCCACTGGAACATTTGGCATTGGACATATTTTTATAAAGGGACGCGTCCTGTTCGACAGCCGTTTCCGATGTGAGGGACGTCTCCTCCGCCTGTACGATCAGAGTCAGCAGCCCGTCCGCCACATACATTTCGCAGATCGTTTCCGATGCGCTGTCTGAATCCGGCGCAAAAACAGCGGCTTTTTTCGGCCGTCCGTTTCGGATATCCAGAATCTGCACGCCTTCTTTTTGCGCGATATAAATATAATCCCCGTCCGTCTTTACAATGTCGCTCTCATCGACGCCCTCCACCTGCAGGTTTGTCGTGGAATAATCCTGTGCGCTCCGCGGAGCCGAATCTTCTGTGGCGGCGTCAAGATCAGAGACCAACCGTCCGGCAGAGTTTTCCTTCTTCATGCTTTCCGAATAAGCAAAGCCGTCTGCCGCGCTGCTCTCAACCGCGTCATAGACGTCCCCGTAATCTTCGGCAAGCGTATATAGTTTTCCGATTTTTTTCAGCGGTTCTCTCTCCGGCTCATCTGCATCTGCCGCCGGTTCCGCTGTATTTGCGGCGGAATTTCCGCCCGTTATCCCTGCGGCTGCCTCATCTGCCGCAGTATCCTCGCCTGCGGCGCCGAAAGACTGCTGCCCGTCATCTGTTATCCCCGCGGCTGCCTCATCTGCCGCAGTATCCCCGCCCGAAGCGCTCTGCACCGTTAGCTGCTTCTGTGCGCGGTTTCCATAAAATGCGGCGCTGCCTGCGCCAAGCGCGCAGATGCAAATGCACGCTGCCGCCGTTATTTTTTTCATGCGACGCCTGCGCGCGGCCTGTGCGCGCTGCAGCCGCTTTTTTATTTCTTCCGGCGCGAGCGCGTCCGGCGTCTCCAATGTCTGCGCGGACGCAAAAATCTTTTCCAATAATTCGTGTTCTTTCATTGTGCGGCCTCCTTTTCTTTTTCACGCTTTTTGTCTTAGCGCTCAATCCCGCATACGTTCCTGCAGCTTTTTCAGGGCGCGGCTTTCGCGCGAACGCACCGTATTCTCATTCATATGAAGTATCTGCGCGATCTCTTTTCCCGTATAGCCCGCGAAAAGGTGCATGGCAATAATCATGCGGTCCTGCGGCGCAAGTTCCCAGAACAGCATGCGCACCTGCAGCTGTTCCGCTGTGTTTTCTGTTTGAAATGCGGCGTCTTCATACTGCTCTAACGGCAGATCGTCCTTCGCGGCATACTCTTTTAAACGCATTTTGCATTTGTTTGACAGAATGCGGAAGATCCAGCCCCGGAACGCCTGCTCCGAACGGAGCTTCCGGATGGAAGAAAATGCGTCCAGTACGGTATCGCCGACGACGTCCTGCGCGTCCGCAGGGCATCTCAGGATATACACCGCAAAACGGTACAGATCCTCGTAAACGTCCCGGTACAGACAGGCAAATGCATCTGCGTCGCCGCGCTTTGCCCGCCGCACCAGCTTCAGATAATTATCCATAGTCGCTTCTCCATGACTGCTTCTTTGGTGTTCCTGAATATATAGTGTAAAAACCTCGGGGATTTGTTGCAGAAAATTCCGAAAAAAAATGGCGGGGAATTTCCCCGCCGTTCCGTCTGCCTGCCCTATATAAAATCTTCCGTCAGCTTTCCATGCTTTTCATAATTCGTCACTCGCGCGATCCGGTTTTCCTCATCGACAAAAACCACTTTCGGCTTGTGCGCCTTTGCTTCCTCCGGCGTCATGCCCGCGTAGCACATGATAATGATATGGTCGCCGACAGCCACCTGGCGCGCCGCCGCTCCGTTTAAACAGATCAGTCCGGAGCCCGCTTCCCCCGCGATGGTATACGTCTCAAACCGGTTCCCGTTTTCGACGTCTACGATCTGCACGTATTCATATTCGAGGATGCCCGCCGCCTCCAGCAGCTCCGTATCGACCGTAATGCTCCCGACATAATTCAGATCCGCCTGTTTTACGACGGCGCGATGGATCTTCCCTTTTAACATTGTAAGATTCATAAATAAGCTCCTCTCACTGCTGCGTTATGATCATGTTGTCGATCAGTCTGGTCTTCCCGATATAGACGGCGATCGCGACCAGCGTCGATTCCCCGATCCGCTCCACCGGCGTTATCGTCTCAAAATCCACGATATCCACATAATCGATCTTCGCCAGCGGCTCCTTTTCGATTTCCGCTTTTATCGCCCCGATCACAGCCGCCGCGTTTTTCTCTCCCGCATCTGTCAGCTTTTTGCCAGCCGCAAGGCTGCGGCTCAGCACAAGCGCGGCCTGCCGCTCCTGCGCGTTCAGGTAGGTATTCCGCGAGCTTTTTGCCAGCCCGTCCGCTTCGCGGACGATCGGGCAGCCGATGATCTCCGTATCCACGTTCAGATCTTTTACCATGCGCTTTACCACAGCGAGCTGCTGCGCGTCTTTCTGCCCGAAATAAGCCCGGTCAGGCGTTATGATGTGGAACAGCTTCAGCACGACCGTCTGTACGCCGCGAAAATGCGTCGGCCTGCTCTTCCCGCACAATTCCGTTGTCAGCCCGTCCATGTCCACATACGAGCAAAAACCGTCCGCATACATCTCCTCCGGTTCCGGGTGAAAGATCAGATCCACGCCCGCGGCTTCGCAGAGCCTGGCGTCCTTTTCCAAATCCCTCGGATAGCTTGCCAGGTCCTCCTTTGGCCCGAACTGCATCGGATTTACAAAAATGCTGACCGCCACGCGGTCATTCTCTCTCCTTGCCGCATCGATCAGGCTTTTATGCCCCTCGTGCAGATAGCCCATCGTCGGCACAAACCCGATCGTGAGCCCCTCCCGTTTCCACGCTTTTACCTGCTCCCTGACTTTTGCGATCTCTCCATATATTTCCATTTCCTGACTCCTTTTCACACTTCAGCGTTCCCTGTCCGCCTTACAGCACATCAATACAGACGGTCAATGATCGACTCGTCCATTTTAAACGTATGCTCCTGCGCCGGGAATGTCCCCTCCGCCACCTCTTTTTTGTAGGCGAGGAACGCTTCTTTCATCTGGCTGCCGATCTGGGCAAACTGCTTCACAAATTTCGGCGCCATGTCCGAATACATGGCAAGCATATCCTGATATACAAGCACCTGCCCGTCGCAGCCCGCGCCCGCGCCAATGCCGATCGTCGGTATACCGACGCTCTTTGTGATCTTTTCCGCAAGCGCCTGCGGCACGCATTCAAGCACAACGGCAAACGCGCCCGCCTCCTCTACCGCGCGCGCCGCATCCAGGAGCTTCTGCGCCGCCTCTTCCCCTTTGCCCTGCACCTTAAAGCCGCCAAAGGCATTGACCGACTGCGGCGTCAGGCCAAGATGCGCGCACACCGGGATAGACGCATTGACGATCGCCCGGATATGGTCGCACACTTCCACGCCGCCCTCTAATTTCACCGCCTGCGCGCGCCCTTCCTTTACCAGCCTGCCCGCATTGACGACCGCATCATATACAGACGTCTGGTAAGACATGAACGGCATATCCGTAATCAGCAGCGTGTTTTTAGCGCCCCTTGCGACTGCCGCGCTGTGGTGTATCATATCCTCCATGGTCACAGAAAGCGTATCCTCATAGCCGAGCATTACCATGCCGAGGGAATCCCCCACTAAAATCGCATTGATCCCCGCCTCGTCGACCAGCTTTGCCGTCGAATAATCATAAGCGGTCAGCATCGTTAATTTTTCGCCTTTTTCCTTTGCCTGCTGAAAGGTAACCACTGTATTTTTCATTGTTTCTTCAACCCCCGTTTTCAACATTTTCCATCCTGCTTTTGCCGCAAAAGCGCTTCCATCCCGCTGTAATCCCGATCCGGATTTTTCGCTTCCGCAATCCCAAGCAGCCGCCGCCCGAGCAGAAGGTACATCTCTTTTTCTTCCTCCGGCAGGCAGCCAAGATGCTTTTGCACCGTCTGCGCGTCTCCGCGTTCGATCGGCCCGGTCAGCGCGCCCATACAGCCGTCCGCCAGCACATGATTTATATTTTCCTGCACCAGCCCCGCCGCAGCCCGCACCGCCTCTTCCCTTGTAAATCCGCAGGCTTCCAAAAGCCCATATCCTGCATCCAACACCGCGATGACATGATTGCTCAGGATGCTTGCCGCCGCATGGTAAAGCGGTTTGCGCGCGCCGTCGATCCGGCAGACCGTATTTCCAAGCGATGTAAACAGCTCCGCAATAACTGCCACCGCGCGCTCCTGCCCCTCAATGGTAAAAAACGCTTTTTCCAGCTGCTGATAGGAAGAAAACCTGTTACTGAACGGTAACATGGGATGGAGCGAACAGCACGCTGCCTGCGCTCCGGACAAAGAATCGGATGATAGTGCGCCACTGCAATGGCATATAATTTTGCCGGATAACGGAAATCCCAGAAGCTGTTCCCAGACACTGGCAATGATCCCGTCCGGCGTTGTAAGAAACAAAATGCCGCTCTCTGAAACAATCTCCCGCAGCATCTCATAACACCGCGCCCCGGTAAATCCGGCGGCTTCTTCCGCCGCCCGGCGGTCCGTATCATAATAACCGGACAGTTCCTGCCCGTATACGGATAAATATTTTCCAATGGAGCAGCCTGCGCGCCCTGCCCCTATAAAACCAATTTTCATGTTATCACCTTCCGTCTCGCTCTCTGCGCCGGTCAGGCCTCATGCTTTCCGAGTGCCCGCCTGGCAAGCCTTTTTTCTGTGACAACACTTTATCATCTGATACAGTTTCTTCCGAATACCGTTCATGGTCTGAGCATATCACAAAACGGGCGGTATGACAACCATTTTTTGACGCAGCGGTTTCCATTCATTTTCCGCCTGAGCCATCATAAGGAAAACGACACCCTACGGCATATATGGGGATCGCGCTGATAACGTCCCCGCATCTGCCTTTCGTTGGCTTTGCAACGATTCCTTTATCTATAAAATGCTTATCAATATAAACCTTCAGGGATCTGCAATCGCCCCCTTTAGACTTTACTTCTATCCCATATACAATCCTGCTTCTGTCCGCAACCATAAAGTCCAGTTCATATTCATTGTACGTTGAAAAACACACCTCATCCTCTAATACCCTCCGCTTCGAATACGGCTCCTTAAACAACCGGTGAAGCTCGTTGTAAACAAACGTCTCACTTATCATCCCGCGCAGCGCCGTTTCATCTTCAAGGCTGTTGGCCGCCAGATAGGATGCAAGCCCGCAATCACAAAAATATATCCTCCGGTCAGGGATGATATCCCTCATATCCCCGTTGGCTGCAAGGCTGCAGGTTCCCAATACTCCCGCATACCGAAGCCATATCACTACGTTTGCCACCTCATTTTTATTTACGATAAGCTCTGTATGGCTTTTTGTCAGCGAAGTTATGACGTCAACAATATTTTTCCCCGTACCCTTTTTTTCTGAACACATTTCTTTCAGCGCTTCTCTGTAGACATGTTCAAAGACTTCAACCTCTCTCGCCGTCTTAAAATAATTCCTTGATTCGTCCTTAAATGTGCTTAACAGCTTTTTTATGACGGCGTAACATTCCTGAATGTTTTTTGTTTCCTTAAACCGCTTTACAACTTCGGGATAGCCTCCAATTTTAATATAGCAATCATACAGAGCTGCCAGCCGGCCATATTTTTCGTCCTCATCCGCACCATACAGATCAACCGTATCTAACATCCCCTCACACCCGAATGCCCGGCAAAATTCCCGAAAGCTCATTGGAAACATACAGGCATAGCTGACCGTTCCCGCAGGGAGAAAAAAGCTTTTATCTCCAAGGATCCGACCAAGATAACTCCCGGTCACTATGATATCGCAGGCAAGCTCATCATGGAGCTTTCTTATGGAATTGTAAATTTTACTGCTGATCTGTATTTCGTCGATTATCAATATTGTGCTGCCGTTATTCTTAAAATGCGGCAATTGCGCCTTCCTGCAATATTTTTCCATTTCAAGCGGGCTGCAGCCATTGTCAACGACATCCAAAAACAGTGACCGCAGCTTTTCATCTGATAAGTCAACCAGAATCGTATAATAATAATTGCTGTAGGCAAACTTTTTGAGTTCGGTCGTTTTTCCGATCTGCCTTGCGCCCTCAAGCTGCAGAACCTTGTGCGACCTGTCATTCTTCCACCCGGACAGTTCACCCTGCACGTCCCTTACAAATGGATTTTCCGCAGTCAGTCCCGCAAATGCCGTCTCATTGACCATCCTGCCATAATCTTCCTCTGGAAGTTCCTTTTGCGGACAGACCATCCCGCCTTCGGTTACAGAAAGGTTATCTATATACTCTATATTTTTTATAAGCTGATAATCTGTATAAAATTTGTTGTCCACCATACATCCGATCGGCAGACCGTCCTCATCCATTACTCTGTGCGTCGCTATCATATTATTTTTGCCTTTCTGCGGTGGTTCCCGTAAACGGCGATTTTGCCGTTTATTTTATGATCGTTACCGACTTCTCCATATCAAAGGCATGCGGCTTCTTCTCTGCCGCCTTATGTCCGACCGCAAGCGCAATCTCAAATTCATAATTTTCCGGAAAACGGCATTCTTTTGCAAAATACGCTTTTTTACTTCCATCCATCGCCCCTTTTATAATGCCGATAATAACACTGCCAAGCCCAAGCGCCTCTGCCGCGAGCGCCATATTCTCAACTGCAATTCCCGCATCCAGGCTGCCCCACATGAAATCCCTGTCCGCGCTCAATATAAACACCGCAGGGGCTTCATAATAAAAATTATGCGGCGCATTTATGATCGATTCTTTCGCTTCCCCTTCCGCCGCCGCTGCCAAAAGCGCGCGTTTTTCCTGCTCGATTTCCGCCAGGAGCGGATGCTCCCCGTCAAACGCCGCAATATGGATCTCCTGCTCATTCCTCGCCGTCGGCGCCTGCAGCCCTGCGGTCAGAATTGCCTGAATCTCCGCCTCCGTCAGTTTTTCCTCTGTATACGCGCGTGTGGAACTGCGCTGCGCAATGGTCTGTAATGTTTCATTCATGTTAATCCCTCCAAACTCATAGAATACAAACGCAAATTTACAACTGTCCCAAAATCTTTTCTTCCAGCTCTTTTAATTCTTCATCATCCGGCAGCATCGTTCGCAGCTGCTTTACCGTTTGCAGCGCTTCCGCATACAGACCACCCTGCAGCATGACCTCCACTTTCTGCTTTACAATCTCCGCCATCTGGCGCAGCTGGTCGGAAGCCTCCTCGGCCGCTTTCGCGCAGCGTTCCTGCTCTTCCCCAAGCAGCTTTGCAAAACTCTTCACCTGTTCCCCGAGCGAAACGTCTTCTTTCGCGCAGCGCTTTAAATCCTGCAGTTTTCCTTCCCAGTCCTGTTCTTTGCGGGCAAAGAAATCCTGCATACAGACGGCCGCCCGACACTCCGCCGGGAGCATATCCGGCTCTTCTTCAAAAACACGATCAAGATAAACCTGCCTGTAAAATTTCAGGGTACTGTCCCCAAACGTACGGAACCGATAACAGATCCCGCTATAATCTTCATCTACCAGATTTAAAGAGATCAGCATCTGCGCATAAGACATATCAAAATAATCATACCGCATATCTTCTCTCCGCTTCATGGCATGCAGTTTTTCCTGGATTTTTTCTGCCTCCGCAGGCGAACTGTGGGACGTCAGGTATGAGATCGCCGCGCTCCACTGCGAAAAGTCCAACCCCAGCAGCTTATCTTCCAGGCCAACCAGATCATGCAGCTTCCATACCGTTTCCGGCAAATGCAGGAAATCGCCGTTATCCTTTATCAACTTATCCACATATACGCTCAATTCCTCTTTTTTCTCCTGCGGCAGCTCCGCTTCTTTCTGCTGTACAACAAGGCTCTCCGCCCAATACAGCAGCATCTTATAATAAACCGGCTGCTCAAGCGCGTCATTTACAAGCAGCGCGCTGTCAGAAATGATCTGCTCCTGCTCGCTCTGCGCCTGATATTCCTCTTTTGCCTTTTCATAAAAGCCCATATACCGGCTGCAGAACCGCTCTACCAGTTCGTAATTATGATACTTCACCGCGCTTTCCGCCGCATGGCGGCACAGGCTGCACTGGCATACGCTCGAATTTCGCTTATCCATTATAAACCTTGCGCACTTTGCGGCAGCCTCCTCATAATTGCCTTCCTCCATAACCGCCAGTACGACCGCATTATAAAATGTGCCGCGGCTCTGGTTCATAAAAGGCTTGTCCTCATTCTGGAGCAGCCGCAGCGCCTCTTCAGCCGCCCGCTTCGCCTCATCCATCCGCTTCGCGCTGCAATATTCCTGCACCAGCTGGATATGCCATTTCAGATTATTCGGCTCCTCCTGCAATGCGCTTTTTAACAGCGAAACATTTCTCTCCAAATGCTTTTGGGCAGTTTCTTCATCCTTATATGCATAGCCATAATGGTGGACATAAGCATCCAGCTGCTTGCATTTCCCGATAAACGGCGTCAGATACTCATGCACTTTACCGACAAAATGCGTATCTTTATGCAGGCGGATAATCCGCGAAACCCAATCTTCTGTATAATTTGTCCCCTGCAGATCCTGATAATTGCGCACCTTATATACTGCCTGCTCGTATTCCTCTGATTCTTCCGACTGAAAGAAATCGATCAGGGGCGTTACGTCCTCAAACCATTCATCATCATCCAAAAACAGGAACCATTCTCCCTGCGCATGTTCAATTCCCACATTTCTTGCCGCCGCGAAATCATCGCGCCATGCAAACGGAATGATCTGATCCGTATAACGCGCCAAAACTTCCCGCATTTTATCATCACAGCCCGTATCCACCAAAATCAGTTCACTGTCTACCGCGCTGCGCAGCCCGCGCAGGGAATCCAGGCATTTTTCCGTTGTTTCTTCCCGTCCGGACACTAATAATGAAATTGTCAGTTTCTTCATCCTTTTCCCTCTTTACTTCTCCTGATATCCTTTAAACCGTAGCCCCTAACTGACCCAGCCGAAGCCTCAGCCCCATGCCGGCCACTTCCAGATCATTCGGGCACATCGTTTTCAGCTGTTCCAGAACCGAAGCAGCTTCCGCATACATTTTATCGTCAATCAACTGCTTTACTTTGCCTTTGATCTCTTTTACCAGCCTGCGCATTTCTATCCTGGCTTCCCTTGCCTTCCGCTCTTTTTCAAGCTGTTCTTTCCCATAAAGCCGGATATATTCTTTTACGATGTCTGCCAGCCCATTATACACGGAAACCGCTTGTTTCAGACATTTATTACACTGCGCATGATCTTCTTCCTGAAAGCCCCGCTGAATCCAATATGCAGCCTGCACAGAAGACGGCAGCAAAACTTTATATGATTCAAAAATCTGCGGACGGTAATACTGCCGGTTAAATTCCATTGTCAGATCGGCAAACCGGCGCAACGCGCCTTCGCAGGAAACATAATCCCACTCCCGCTTAAACAGCAGTTCCGCCTCTGCAGAACGCATCGCAAAATAACGGTAATGCACATCATCCTTTGTTTGAAGCGCAAACAAATCCTCTTCTATCTTTTTAAACTCATCACGCTTTGACTCCGCGATAATATTGCGCACATAGATCTTCCAGTCATCCATTGAAACGCTGAGATATTCTTTTTCAAGGGAGACTCCGTATTTCTGCGCAATATCGCGCAGTTTTTTCGGCAAACGGAACACATTATCGACCTTTTCAAAATAATGATGAAATAACTCCTGCAACTCCTCTGTGTGCCCTTGCCCTTCTGTAGCTTTATCGCATATTCTGGCATACCAGATATATTCTTCATCTTTGTCAACGGTTGCGATTACATGAAGCAGATTATCCGTTCCTTCTTTGCCTTCAGTCTCCCAAAGCTGAGCTTCTACAGATAATTTCCCCCATAAACCGCCATGATTCCGCACAACATTAACCACTTTTGTAAATATCTCGTCATAGGGAATGAGCGCCATTCCTTCTATCAAACAAGGTATCATCTTAGGGAACAGATATACAAAGGATTCCTCCCATTGCAACTTATCAAAATATTTTTTCAGATTCTCTATTTTCTTCTGCTTTAAATGAATACAAATCAACAGCGAATATGCTTTTTTCTGCTGTATCTCATCCATTGTTTCATTAATAAGCAGCGCCATCTTCTGCACAAACATCTTCTTTTCCTGTTTTTCCAGTTTTTTGCACCATTTTAAATATTTTAATACGTAAAGTTCCCCCTCGTTCCATTTGCCCAAAGCAAGATCCGCTTCACCCGCCAACAGACAGATTGCCGCCTCACACAACTCCGTATTCCGCTTGTCCGCAAAAGCGCGTAGACACTCTTCCCGCGCTTCTTCATACCGCTGCATATTCACCAGCGCCAATGCATTTCCCGCATAAAAAGTCCCGATATCTACACAATCAGAATAAGCGGTACGGTCTTTAAATTTTTCCAGCCCGCGTCTTCCGATCTTCAACATTTCCTCATCTTTATGCGCAGAACGGAACTCCTGCACAAGCTGCACCCACCAACGCATATTATCCGGGTCTTCTTCAATCATCTCATCCAAAAGTACCCGGTTGCGTTCAAAATGCTTCGTCCGCTCTTCATCATTTTTATAAATATAGCCATAATGCTCCACAATCGCATGAAGCCCCGCGCAAGCCCCGCGCAAAGGCACCAGATATTCATGGATTTTACTTTTAAAACGCGTATCCTTATCAATGCGGATCATGCGCGATACCCAGGAATCACTGTAATGTTTCCCCTCCCAGTCCAAAAAATTACGCTGGATATATGTCGCATAACCAAATTTCTTATAATTCCCACTCTTAAAAAAGTTCAGTATTTCCTGTATCTCAATAAACCATTCATCATCATCAATATAAAGGAACCATTCCCCGCTTGCCGCCTCTAAACCGACATTCCTGGCCTTTGAAAAATCCTGGCACCAGGTAAACGGAATGACATGATCCGTATATTCCAGCAAAAGCGCATGATCTTCTTCACTGCACCCAGTATCAACAATAATCAGTTCGCTGGGTATCTGCTCCATGATCGGTTTTAAAGAATCCAGACACTTCTTTGTCGTCTCTTTCCGTCCTGACGCTAAGAGTGAGATTGTCAACACTATTTTTTTCTTTGAAATACTCATTATGTCTTTCCACCCTTTATTTACAAATTTTATCCTTAAAATCCATCATAACTATATTACAAATCTATAATTATTATTTCTATACAACAAATGGCATTCGTTTTTTATGAAACGCCAAAATCATACTTATAACAAATTTTAAAGATAAAACATGGAAAGAGCGAATAAATTCGCTCTTTCCAAAAATATTGCAATTATAATAATCTCTATAACTGTGATTAGCCAAGCAGTGACAATACACCCTGATTTGACTGATTCGCCTGTGCAAGCATAGACTGACCTGCCTGTGCAAGGATATTGTTCTTGCTGAACTCAACCATCTCTTCCGCCATATCTGTATCACGAATCTGTGATTCAGCAGATGTCGTATTTTCAACAACGTTATCGAGGTTCTTAATGGTGTGCTCTAACCTGTTCTGAATAGCGCCGAGAGAAGAACGCTGTGCGGATACCTTTGCAACTGCATCTGCAATAGAATCAATTGCATACGTAGCTTTTGCGCCTGTCTTATCAACGATATTCAGGCCATGGATACCCAAACCTCTGGAGCTAATCGTATCTACATTGAACGCAATCTTATTCGTTCCATCCGCATCTGCACCAACATGCAGGCTTAACTGCAAGCCCTGGTCAACCTTTACAGTACCAGTCGTAATTGTAAAACGATATCCTGTCACATCTGCCCATTCAATAGTATCATTTTCAAGATCGCTCAACGACTTTACTCCATCTTCCTTTGTCAAAATCTGAAGACTAGATTTACCATCTTTCATCACTGTATTTGTACTTACTTTAGCGCCCTTTCCAGGATCTGTACCTATCGAGCTTGCCCTTTGCAGTTCCTGTGCAATATACTTCAATGCGACTTTCGTTGTAATAATCAGAGAATTATTATCGCCTATACCATCCTTCTTATCACTATCCATCATTGTTACATACGTATGGCTTCTAATGATTACCGTATCGCCATCTTCGATCATAGCTGCCAAATCTTCAGCGGTATATATATTATCCTCTTTTGATGTCTTACCCGCAGTTACCGTATATTCTACGCCATTAATCGTAATAGTTGTACCCTGCGGAAGCAACTGCGCAGTAATCATCTTTGTAACAGTACTAAGCGTTGTGCCAATCGTATACTCCCTGCCGCCAATGCTTATCTTGGAGCCATTCTTCAGCATATCATGATTCATCTTAAACTTAGCTTTTGATGTAGATGCGCCTAATAATTCGCCCGTAATACCTGCATCCTTCGCTGCAATATGCGCCGTAGATGTCTTGCCATTTCCTTTAAGCAGATATGTCTCATTGAATTTTGTCGTCTCAGACACACGGTCAATTTCCGTTGTCAGCTGCTCGATTTCATCCTGGATAGACTGACGGTCAGAAACGCTGTTCGTACCGTTGGCTGCCTGTACTGCCAGTTCGTTCATACGCTGTAACATGTCATGAACTTCTGTTAAAGCGCCTTCAGCTGTCTGCACTGCGGAGATACCATCCTGTGCATTTGCGGAAGCCTGATCCAGACCGCGGATCTGCTTGCGCATTTTTTCAGAGATAGATAACCCGGCTGCATCGTCCGCTGCACGGTTAATCTTATAACCAGAAGATAATTTCTCTGTAGCCTTTGACTGAGAATCTGTTGTTACGCCTAACATCCTGTTGGCATTCATAGCCTGTAAATTGTGTTGTACTACCATAATATTTTCCTCCTTGAATTTACTGCAGCGTCCTTGCTACAATGCTTTTTTTGTCCTGACAGACAGGATCGGCCGCGCGCTCCGTATCCAGGTCTGTCGAAGTAGCTTCTGCTTACTTGTAATATATATCGGACGTTTGCCCCGATACTTTATAGCCAAAAAAAATTTTTTATCACGAAAAAATACTTCCCTTTATCATTTTTATATGCTACAATCAGGCTAAAAGAATTTTTCGGCCACTGATCTGCGGCTGCATATCTGATATTCTCGCTATAAATTCAGATTGAAAGATTTCTTATTCCAAACCCAACAATCCAAAACAAAGACGCCTGACACAGGCAGGTACGATTAAGGTATTGAAAAACGACATAATCATAGTATAATAAGGAGTATAAACATGAAAAACAAAAAGATACAGTGGCATCCTGCCTTTGTGGCAGCTATGGATCTGGAACTGGCTGACGACCGTCAGTATCTGACTTTCCAAAAGGAATACAACCTGAACACCAGGCCCCTGCAGATTGATCTGCTGATTGAAAAGAAATCGGACGCCAGCCCCATCGAAAATGAGATCGGGAAATTATTCCGCATGTATAACATTGTGGAATATAAATCACCCGCCGATGGACTCGGCATTGACGACTATTACAAATCGACCGCATACGCAGCTCTTTTTAAAGCTTATGGCAAAACGGACAATGAAATCGACGAAACAGAAGTCACCCTGACGCTTATACGAGAATCAAAACCAGAAAAATTACTGCACTATTTCCGCGAACGGGGTTATACGGTCGCGCAATCTTACCGCGGCATTTATTACATCGGCAACAAAACCCTGTTTGCCACCCAGGTCATCGTAAGCAGTGAATTGAACAGCAACGCGCATGTATGGCTGCGCGCATTATCCGGAAAATTAAAGAAAAATGACTTTCACGCGCTTTTGTCCCGCATGGAATGCCTTACCGGAAAACACGAAAAGGAAATGGCGGATTCCGTCTTCCAAATAAGCGTCAGCGCAAATTATAATGTACCCTATAAGGTAGACACGGCAAGAAAAAGGGATTGCTTGAAATGTTGATTACCGCTAGGGGAAACAAT